>DBMS01000319.1 GCA_002297665.1 Holophagaceae bacterium UBA692
TTGTCGATCATGTCGCGCGGCATGAGGTGGCGGCGGTTGGAGGTGGCGTAGAAGACGACGTTGTCGGGCCGGCCCTCGATGCCGCCCTCGAGCACCGCCTTCAGCGACTTGTAGGCGGTGTCGCCGGCGTCGAAGGAGAGGTCGTCGCAGAAGACGAGGAAGCGATGCGGCGCCGCCTGGAGGAGGCCGACGCGGCCCTGGCGGCCGCGGGCTACAGCCTGGCCGACGCCCAGGTCAGCCTGGTGGCGGAGGTGGCGCGCAACTACGTGGCCGCCCGGGGGTACCAGCAGCGCCTGGCCATCGCCCGGGAGAACCTCACCGCCCAGCGCGACATCGTGGCCCTGGCCCGGTCCCGGCACCAGCAGGGCTTCACCAGCAGCCTCGAACCGGAGCAGGCGGCCACCGTCCTGGCCCAGACCGAAAGCCAGGTTCCGGCCCTGGAGGCCGGCTTCCTGGCCGCCCTGCACCACCTGGGGGTGCTTCTGGGCCAGGCCCCGGGCGCCCTGCGGGAGGAACTGGGCGCCACGGCGCCGATCCCCATGGCGCCCGCGGAGGTTCCCGCGGGCCTGCCCGCCGACCTGGTGAGGCGCCGCCCCGACATCCGGGTGGCGGAACGCCGTCTGGCCGAAGCTTCCGCCCGGGTGGGCGTCGCCATGGCCGATCTCTATCCCGCGTTCTCGCTGGGCGGCGGGTTCGGCTGGGAAAGCGCCCAGAGCGGAAGCCTCTTCACGTCCGCCAGTTCGACCTGGTCCTGGGGTCCCTCCTTCCGCTGGCCGCTCTTCGCCTCGGGCCGGATCCGCGCCAACATCCGCGTCCAGGACGCGCGGCAGGAGCAGGCCCTGGCCGCCTACGAGAAGGCTGTGCTGACCGGCTTCGAGGAGGTTGAGAACGCCCTGGTGGCCTACGCCAGGGAGCAGGCCCGCAACGTGCCCCTGCGGGCGGCCGTGGCTTCCAGCAGCCGGGCCCTGGAGGTGGCGCGCCAGCAGTACGCCAGCGGCCTGACCAGCTTCATCAACGTCCTGGACGCCGAACGGACCGTGTACCAGGCCCAGGACAGCCTCGTTCAGAGCGACCAGGCCGTCGCCCAGGACCTGATCGCGCTGTGCAAGGCGCTAGGCGGCGGCTGGCCGGCAAGGCCCGCGTAGGCGACCCTGACCCTTTCCCTCCTCCGGGCCTGGCCTGGGGGCAGGGCACCTTCAAGGAGACTTCCATGAGCAGACCCATCACCCTCATCACCGGCGGCAGCCGCGGCCTGGGACGCAACGCGGCCCTCCACCTCGCCAAGGCGGGTCACGACCTCATCCTCACCTACCACACCCGGCAGGACGAAGCCGAGCGAGCGCTGGCCGAGGTGCGGGCCGCGGGCGCCAAGGCCCAGGCCCTGCGCCTGGACGCAGGGGACGTGGCCTCCTTCGGGGCCTTCGCGCAGACCCTGGAGCGGACCCTCCAGGAGCACTGGGGGACCAGGCGGTTCCAGGCCCTGGTCAACAACGCGGGGACCGGCCTGCACGCCCCGTTCCTGGAGACCACGGAGGCCCAGTTCGACCAGCTGATGAACGTCTATTTCAAGGGCGTCTTCTTCCTCACCCAGCGCCTCCTGCCGCTCATGGCCGACGGAGGCCGGATCCTCAACCTCTCGAGCGGCCTGGCCCGCTTCGCCCGCCCGGGCTCATCCGCCTACGCCGCCATGAAGGGCGCCGTGGAAGTCCTGACCCGCTACCTGGCCGCGGAACTGGGACCCCGCCGGATCTCGGTGAACGTCCTGGCGCCCGGGGCCATCGAGACGGACTTCAACGGCGGCGCCGTGCGGGACAACCCGGCCCTGAACCAGGCCATCGCCGCCCAGACCGCCCTGGGGCGGGTGGGCCTGCCGGACGACATCGGCGCCGTGGTCGCGGCTTTGCTCGCACCGGGCACCGGCTGGATCAACGCGCAGCGGATCGAGGCTTCGGGGGGGATGTTCCTCTAGGGAGGCTGTCCTAGCGGCCCTGATCCACCAGGACCAGCCTGGAGGTGTCGAAGCCCAGGGCGGCGGCCTCGGCGATCAGCTGGCGCTGGATGGCGGCGTCCAGGGTCGGGGTGCGGCTCAGGAGCCACAGGTAGGATTTGTCCGGGCCGGCCACCAGGGCGTACCGGTAGTCCTTCGGGTCCAGGCGGAAGATGACGTAGGAGCCGTAGAAGGGGCCGAAGAAGGAGACTTTCAGGTAGCCCTCCCGGGGGTCCCGCACGAAGTAGGCTTTCCCCGTGGCCGTTTTCCAGGCCCCGTCCTTGGCCGACCAGCCCCGGTTGAGCACCGCCAGGCCTCCGTCCTCCCGCAGGCTGTAGGTGGCCGAGACCTGGGTCAGGCCGCGCTCGAAGCTGTGGTCCAGCCGCGCGATCTCGTACCACTGGCCCAGGTAGCGGCCCACCTCGAAGGGCTTGACCGGGGTGATGCGCTCCGGGAGCCGGACACAGCCCAGGGCGAGGAGTCCGCAGAGGAGCATTGCCAGCTTGAACCGGGTTGTCTTCATGCCGTCATCCCCTTCCTGGCAAGTATGGACGGACATGACCTGAATGGAAGGGGCCACGTGGGCGGCTGCGGGCCGTCACCCCCCCTTCCGGGATCCGGGCGGGGCCGCCTGTGGGGGAAGTGGGCTAGCATGGTCCCTTGAATTCCTTCGGGGGCTGCCATGCTGCGATCCACCCTCTGCCTTCTGCTGTGCGCGGCCACCCTGGGCGCCGGGGAGGCTCCGAAACGGCCCTGGAGCGACAAGGCCAGCCTTTCGGTGGTGTCCCTTTCCGGCAACGCCCAGGGGCAGACCCTGGGGGCCTCCAACGAGTTCAAGTACGCCGGCGAGGGCCATTCCGTCGCCTTCAATGCGGGGGGCGTGCGCGTGTCGAACACGACGATCTCCTACGCCGCGACGGGCACGTCGGCCACCCAGTACGAGGTGCGGGAGATCCGCACCACCGTGACCACGGCCGAGACCTATTTCGTCAATGGGCGCTACGACCACAAGGTGGGCGACCGCTTCTTCGCGTTCGCCGGCGCGGGATGGGACCGCAATGTCCCGTCCGGCATCCAGGGCCGCACCGTGGGCAGCGCGGGCATGGGGTACCGGTGGGCCGGGACCGCCGCCACAACGTTCCGCACGGACCTGGGCGCGGGCTACACCCGGATCCGGCCGGTATTCGAGACGCCGGGCTTCCAGGACAGCTTCGGAACCTGGGACCTGACCCTGGACTTCGCCCAGAAAACCGGCGCCACCGGCCAGTTCACGTCCAACCTGGTGGTGTCCTCCAGCATGAAGGACGCCTCGGCCTACCTCGCCGTCTGGAAGAACGCCTTCACCGTGAACATCGGCCCGCGCCTGGCCCTCAAGGTGGGCTACGACTGCACCTACAACAACGCGCCGGCCTTCCTGGCGGTGGACATCGTCCAGACCGGCTCCGTCCCGCCCGTGGTCCTGGGGCAGGCGCCGGTGCGGCTCCGGAAGCTGGACACGGTCTTCACCACGTCGCTGGTGGTGAGCCTTTAGGCGGGCGCGGGACCCTTCCCTGCGTCCCGGCGGACATCAGGGCGGAAACTGGACCCGGGACGCCCGGTAGGACTCGAGTTCGATGAAGGGAGAGATGAAGTCGAGGCTCAGCGGCTCCTTCTTCAGGAGGTCGGTGCTGAGGTACTTCCGGTTGTCGTCCGGGAACAGGGTCACCACCACGGCCTCCGATCCCATCTTCTCCTGCACGCGGACGGCGCCCAGGAAGTTGGCCCCGCTGGAGATGCCCACGCCCAGGCCCAGGCGGGAGGCCAGCATCTGGGCCATGAGGATGGCGTCGCCGTCCCGGATGGCCAGGGGCTCGTCCAGGTCCTCCCGCTTCACCAGGGCGGGCACGAACTGGTCGGCGAAGCCCTCGATGCGATGGGGGGTGGCGGGGCAGTTCCGGCTGAGGATGGGGCAGTTGGACGGCTCCAGGGGGTGCACCCGCATGCAGGAGTTGCGCTCTTTCAGGTACGAGCCCACCCCCATGATCGTGCCGCCGGTGCCCACCCCCGCCACGAAGGCGCTGGGCCTCAGGCCCAGGTTGGCCAGCTGGTACCGGATCTCCGGGCCGGTGCCCTCCCGGTGCGACGCGATGTTGTCCGCGTTGGAATACTGGCAGGGCAGGAAGCAGCCCGGGTTCCGTTCGGCGAATTCGAGGGTGAGGCGGATGCACTCCTTGAACCCGCCCTCCTTCCGGCCCACCCGGACCACCCTCGCGCCCAGGCTCCGCATGAGGAACTCCCGCTCCCGGCTCACCCAGTCGGGCATGAAGATCGTCACCGGGTGCCCCAGCGCCCTTCCCAGGGCCGCGAAGGAGATGCCGGTGTTGCCGCTGGAGGCCTCCGCGATGGGGGCGCCGGGGCGGAGGCGCCCCTGGTCGCAGGCCTTGCGCAGGATGTGCAGGGCCATGCGGTCCTTCACGCTGCCCGTGAGATTGAAGTTCTCGGCCTTCACGTGGATGCGCCCCCTCCGGCCCATGAACCGGTAGTCCACGGCCAGGAGGGGAGTCGATCCGACCAGGGCGACGGCGCTCTGGTCCATGAAGGCGAACGCTTCTGCGGGCACGGAAGGGCCTGGTCTCAGAGCGCGGATTCGATCAGTGCCTTGATCTGGGCCGCGGACTGGGATCCGCGCTGGTCCAGGCGCTTGCCGTCCTTGAAAAGCACCAGGGCGGGGATGCTCATGATGCCCAGGGAGGCGGCGGTGCCGGGGTTGGCGTCCAGGTCCATCTTCACGATCTTCGCCCGGCCTTCCAGTTCGGCGGCGACTTTCTCCAGCACGGGGGTGAGGGCCTTGCAGGGGCCGCACCAGGGGGCCCAGAAGTCCACCAGGGTCACGCCCTGGGCGACCGCTTCCTGGAAGCTTGCGTCGGTGATGGAGGCGAGGTCAGACATGGCTGGTCTCCTTGGCGGGGGTTGAAAGGGAGGTTTCCGCGAGCCAGCGCTCGGCGTCGATGGCGGCCATGCAGCCCGATCCCGCCGCGGTGATGGCCTGCCGGTAGACGCTGTCCTGCACGTCGCCGCAGGCGAAAACGCCCGGGATCACGGTGCGGCTCGAGCCCTTCTCCACCAGGAGGTAGCCGTTGGCGTCCACGGGGAGCTGGCCCTGGAGGAAGGCGGTGTTGGGCCGGTGGCCGATGGCCACGAAGAGCCCGGCCACGGCGAGGGAGGACTCGCGCCCGTCGCGGATGTCCCGGAGCAGGAGGCTCCCGAGCTTTTCCACCTCGTTGCCGGGGGAGGTCTCGATGCGGCTCGTGACGAGGTCGGCCACCACCTGGTTCCAGTGGACGGTGATCTTCGGATGGGCGAGGGCGCGGTCCTGCATGGCCTTGGAGGCCCTGAAGGCGTCCCGGCGGTGGACCAGGTGCACGCGGCTGGCGAAATTGGTGAGGTAGAGCGCCTCCTCCAGGGCGGTGTCGCCCCCGCCCACCACGGCCACGTCCTTGCCGCGGTAGAAGAACCCGTCGCAGGTGGCGCAGGCGGAAACGCCACCGCCCCTGCGGCCCAGGTCCTCGTCCTTGCCGATGCCCAGCCACTTGGCGGAGGCGCCCGTGGCGATGACCAGGGCGTCGCAGGTGTAGGCGGCGGTTTCGGTCACGAGCCTGAAAGGGCGCTGGCCGAGCTCGACGGAAAGGACGGTCTCCGGGGCGATCTCGGCGCCCAGGCGCTGGGCCTGGGCCCGCAGTTCCTCCATGAGCTCGGGGCCCTGGATGCCGTTGCGGAAGCCCGGGAAGTTCTCCACCTCGGTGGTGATGGTGAGCTGGCCTCCGGGCTGGACGCCCTCCAGCACCAGGGGCTGGAGGTTGGCGCGGGAGGCGTAGATGGCCGCGGTGTAGCCCGCGGGCCCCGTGCCGATGATGATGATCCTGCGGTGGGTCATGGGGATTCCTCTACTGTTTGAGCCAGGCGAGCATTTCGGCGGGTTTCTGGTAGCCCAGGATGCGGCGGACTTCGCGGCCCTCGCCGTCCAGCAGGACGACGGTGGGGAAGCTCCGGATCTGGAGGGTCTTGGCCAGGTCGGGGCGGTCCTTGTCGGCGTCGATCTTCACGGGCACGGCGTGGTCCTTGATCCAGGCGGTCACCTGGGGATCGGGCCAGGTCTTCTCGTCCAGTTCCTTGCACTGGGCGCACCACACGGCGAAGGTGTCCAGGAGCACCAGCTTCTTCTCGGCCTTGGCCCGGGCCACGGCCTTCTCGTAGTCGGAGCCCCACAGTTCCGGGGCCTTTTCCGCGGCAACCGCGCCGCCCGCGGGAAGGAGCTTGACGTCCAGGCCCGTCTCCACGGCCCGCAGGCCGAGGAGGGCGGCCAGCGCCACCAGCGCCACGGCGAAGCCCTTGCGCAGCTGGCCCGTGAGGCCATCGGCTTGTTCGAAGGCGCCGAAGACGGCCGCGCCGGCCAGGGCGGTGACGAACCACATGCCGTAGTTGGCCCACTCGGGCACCACCAGCCTCACGTTCCAGGCCGCGAAGCCCAGCACCACGAGGCCCATGACGTACTTGAAGCGCGTGAGCCAGTCGCCCGACCGCGGCAGCCCGGCCGAGAACGTGCCCACCACCAGGAACAGCACGCCCATGCCCAGGGCGAAGGTGAACAGCTGGATGCCGCCGCGCACGGCGTCGCCCTGCTGGGCGATGCCCACCAGCACGGTGCCGATGATGGGCCCCACGCAGGGGGCCGCCAGGGGCCCCAGCACCAGGCCCATGATGAAGGCGCCCAGGTAGCCCTTGCGGGGCCCGTTGCCCTGGAGCCGGCTCTGCAGCCCCTGGGGAAGCGCGATCTCGAAGGCCCCGAAAAGCGACAGGGAGAAGAGGGCGAAGAGGACGGAAACGGGGATGAGGAAGGCCGGCTTCTGGGCGAAGGCCCCGAATGTGGCGCCGCTGCGGGCGGCCACGACGCCCAGCACCGTGTAGGTCACGGCCATGCCCAGCACGAGGACCAGGGAGAGGGAGAAACCCTTGAGCTTGCCGCCGCCTTTCGCCCCGATGATGGCCATGGTGATGGGGATCATNNGATCATCGGGTAGACGCAGGGGGTGAGGCTGGCGCCCATGCCCGCCAGGAAGACCACCACCAGGGCCAGGAGGAAGCCCCGCTGGGGGGCGGGAGCCTGGGGCGCCGGCGCGGCCGCGGGAAGGGGGGCGGCGACGGCGGAGGGCGGATCCTGGGGAG
>DBMS01000240.1 GCA_002297665.1 Holophagaceae bacterium UBA692
GCCGCGTCCCAGCGCGGGTCGGGGCTGCCGGCGAGCGCCGCGCTGGGCAGGGCGTACCCGCCCAGGGCGCCGGGGAAGTCCTCCCAGCGCCCGCTCCGGAGCGGCTCGAGGTCCCCGGCGCCCAGGGACGCGCCCCGGGGAAGGACGAATGCCGAAGGCCGGCTGATGATGCGGGGCCTGGCCAGGCCCACCCGCTCCCAGCAGGGTTCCGTGAGGCGCCAGTAGGCCCTTTCCCCGGGGCCCAGGACCACGGCCTCCAGGCCCGGCAGCAGAAGCGACTGCATGAGGGGCCGCAGCGCCGCTCCCGGGCTCAGCCAGCGCCCCCGGGGGCAGGGGGCCCCCGGCTCCAGGCGCGTGCGCCGGCCGGTGTGGGGGTCCAGGGTGAACCAGGCCGACTGCTGGCGCGGGTCCAGGCCGTAGGGCACGCCGGAGGCGTCCAGGGCTTCCGCCTGGCGCACCAGGTCGCGTTCCAGGCCGAGGCTCCGCCAGCGCTCCAGTTCCTCCTGGATGGGCGCGCGCAGGGCCGGGTCGGTGGGGGAGAAGGGGCGAAGGCCGCGCTTCCACAGGGGCGCGCCAAGGGCGAGGGCGTGCCCCCTCAGGGTGGGTTCCGCGGGCAGGGGGGTTTCGCCCCACAGCGCCTCGGCTTCCCTCTGGTGGTCCCCGGTCCAGGGCAGCCAGCCCGCGGCCGTGTTGTCGGGCGCCGCGAACCGGAAGCGGTGGGGGAGGATGCGGTCCCCCCGGAGCCCGACGGTGGTGGCCACCTCCAGGCGGTCATGGTCCTCGTCGGCGAGCCAGTAGACGGCCTCTCCGCCGAGCCTGCGGGCTTCGGCCAGCGCGGCCAGGGCCTTTACCACCGAAAGGGCGGGAGTCCAGCCAGCTCCGATCTGCTGGCCTGTGGCGACGCGGGGACAGGGGGACGGTTCCATGCCTCAAGCCTATCTATAATGGGCCCATGGACGGACTTTTCCTTGAACCCTGGCTGCCCCCCCCCGGGCCCGGGCTGGCCCGTCTGGCCATGGAAGCCGCGGATGAAGCCGGGCTTGCGCGTCTGGAAGCCTGGCCGGAATTCCTAAAGGGCGGCATCGGCTTCGGCGGCCTGCCCCCCTTTCTCGCCTGGCACGGGGAGCGGGGGGGGCACCACCTGATCCTGGTGCAGCCCCGGGAGGTGGGGGCCCTGGTTCCGGGCGCCCGGTCGCCGGGGCTGCCGGAAGGCTGGCTGGAGGATCTGGACCTGGAGGCCCTGGCCCGCCCCTTGGCAAGGCATCCCGCCTTTCCGGGCGGGGCCTCGGTCCACGTGGTGGGCATCCTTGGCCCCGGCAGCATGCGGGTGAGAACCCGGGGCGAGGACCCGGGGGAACTGGTGGCCGGCGTCCTGGAGCGGATCAGCTCCGTCCGGGGGTGGAGCCTCCGGTGAGCGCCAGCCGGATGATCCGGGTGAGGCCCGAGATCGCGGAGGCCACGGCGATGACCACCAGCATCGCGGCCACCAGTCCGTCCACGGCCGCGGACAGGTCCCGGGTGTGGCCCAGGTCCCGTAGGGCGGCCAGGGCCCGGGCGATCTCCGGCCGGCGCCCCTGGATGGCCACCAGGCAGATCCCCGCGGAGAAGGCGTCGGCGAGGATGCCGTAGATCAGCCGGAACTTCACCAGGTGGGGCTTGGCCAGGCACAGGGCCCCCACGGCGACCCCCGAAAACGTAAGCGCCAGCACGGGCCAGAACAGCTGGGCGTGGAGCCCGGTCCAGAGGGGCCCGGCCGCGTACACCCCGCCCATATGCGAGGACCAGGCGATGGGCAGGCGCCGGAAGCCCTCCACCCACCACGCCGCGAAGAGCAGGCCGAAGACGACCTCGGCGAGGGACCCGGACCTGGGGACGGGCTTCGGGCCCTGCTTGAGCAGGGGCGGGAGCTTCATGGGATCCCACGTCCGGGCGGAGTCCTTGCCGCCCAGCAGGATGAAGACGAGCGTGATGCAGCCCAGGGCGAACAGGGCCGAGAACGCGAAGGAACCCAGGGCGTCCGCCATGGACGCCAAGGGGTGGGCCGACAGGAAGGCCGAGGGAACCGCGACGCAGACATGGAGCGGCAGGAGGATCCACAGGAGGACGACCTTGACCACGAAACGGTAGATCATGGAGAGGGCGGGGTCCATGAGCGGCTTTTCCTGCAAGTACTGCCCAGCCACCTGGAGGGGATTGCCCACCTTCGCCAGCAGCGCGGCCGTCTCGGCCTCGTCCAGGGGCCGCCCCAGGGCCCCTTCGCTGTCCTCCTTCCGGCAGCGGAGATCCTCTGCCAGTTCGGCGGCGATGTCCTGCTGGCTGGCCCGGGGCAGCCAGAACCGCACGGCCTGCACGTAGCGTTCGATCAAGTCCATGTCCATGCTCCTCAGAGGATCTGCTCAAGGGACCGGCCGATGCCGCGCCACTCCTCGATGAGCAGGGCGAGCGTGGCCGCGCCGTCGGGGGACAGGCGGTAGAAGCGCTTGTTGCGCTTTTCCTCCTCCCGCCACTCGCTGAGGAGGAGACCCTGGGTCTCCAGGCGGCGCAGGAGGGGGTAGAGGGTGCTTTCGTCCAGTTCCAGGCCGTGGTCGGCCAGGGATTTGCGGAGCGTATAGCCGTAGCGCTCCGAGCGGAGTTCCGCCAGGACGGCCAGCACGAGGCTGCCCCGGCGCAATTCCAGGCGCAGGTTTTCGAAAACGTCTGGGTTCATGGCCTCACACGGTGCGGCATATGCCGTTTGGCACATAGTGTGTGTCACACAGTATGGGCTGTCAACCCCTCCGTGAACCTCAGGGTCTGCCGAGGGCCTCCAGGGCTGAGAACGTCAGCGCAAGGACGCCCGTGCGAAGCGTTCCCGGCATGGCGGGGGCGAACTCGGCCGAGTGCAGGGAAGGCAGAGGGGTGCCGGCTTCCGTCGCGGCCTTGAAGCGGGCCGGGTCCACGGTTCCGAAGCGGAGCATGGCCGACGGGATTCCCGCCGCGGCGCCATAGGCGCCGAAGTCCTCCGAAACCATGTCGGGCCGGCCCGGGGCGACCGCGGCCGGGCCCAGTTCCGTGGCGAGGCGGGCCGCGAGCCGGCGGGTGAAGTCGGGGTCGTTCCAGGTGGCGGGCATGGTCTCGCCCAGGTCCAGCAGGGGCTCCCGGGGGGCGCCGGCGGCCAGGGCCTCGCCCTTGGCCACCCGCGCGATGCCCGCCAGGAGCCGGGCCTGCACCTTCGGGTCGTAGCTGCGCACCGTCATGAGGAGGGTGACTTCGCCGGGGATGACGTTGGTCTTGGTGCCGCCGTTGATGGCGCCGATGGTGAGCACCGCGGGCTCCAGGGGATCCTTCTCCCGCGAGACCAGGGTCTGCAGGGCCAGGACCGTGCGCGCCGCGAGGACGACGGGGTCCACGGCGGCCTCGGGCCGGGCGCCGTGACCGCCCCGGCCGTAGAGCGTCAGGGACCCGGAATTCACCGCGGCCATGGTGTAGCCGGCCACGTACGTCACGCTCCCGGTGGGCAGGTCCGGCGCGTCATGCAGGGCGATGGCGAAGCCCGGCTTGGGGAAACGGGTCAGGAGGCCGTCCCGGAGCATGGCCTTGGCGCCTTCCCCGGTTTCCTCCGCGGGCTGGCCCACCATCAGCACCGTGCCCCGCCACAGGTCCCGGCGCCGGGCCAGGAGGCCCGCCGCGCCCACCCACGACGCCATGTGCGCGTCGTGCCCGCAGGCGTGCATGACGCCCTTGGTTTCGCTGGCGTAGGGCAGCCCCGTCTTCTCCTCCACGGGCAGCGCGTCCAGGTCGGTGCGCAGGAGCACCACGGGGCCCGGGCCGTTGCGCAGGACCCCCACCACGCCGCCGCCCACCGCGGCGACCTCGTAGCCGTCCTGCCGGAGGAGCTCGCCCATGCGAGCCGCGGTGCGGGTCTCGCGGCCGGACAGCTCGGGGTGGCGGTGGAGGTCCTGGTAGAGGGTCACGAGCCGGGGCAGCATCGCTTCGAGGTCCTCCTGCAGCGGCGGGCCCGCCTGGGCGGAGGCGAGGGCGGCCCAGGTGAGGGCCGGAAGGAGCCGGAGGGGGGTGCGCATGGGAACTCCAGAGGGATCCGCGTTTTTCGGAGGGGCCTGGACCCAGCATAACCTCCCCTTGGCCAGCCGCCGGGTGCGGGTTGACAGGGCGGGACCGGAGCCCTAGATTGGCTCCGCGTCGGAAAAAGCCTTACAGCACTCCTTATTAGATTTTTATCCAAAATTCGATTGGCTGTCGCGTCCCAAGGGGCGCTTGGCGAATCTCCGTTCCTGAAAGGGCGGATCATGCTTATGAGCTTTGAGGGCCTGGAGCCCTCGACCGGGCAGTATCTTGACGGCCCCTGGCTTCCTTCCCTCCGGGAGGGGCTTCCACCCGTCCTGGCGGCGAGGATGCTTCGAATGCGGGATGACTTCCGAATCCTCGAATCGCACGAGGTAGCCGGTACGCACGCATTCCGCGAAGCCTCGCGGGAACTCCTGGACCGGTACCCTGAGGTGGTGTCGGCCCTCCAGGCGCGGGGCATGGC
The DNA here is from genome assembly GCA_002297665.1 of Holophagaceae bacterium UBA692. GTDB lineage: Bacteria > Acidobacteriota > Holophagae > Holophagales > Holophagaceae > Mesoterricola. Next base: position 4,529 of record DBMS01000240.1, read on the forward strand.
GGATCTTCCCCGGGCGGGGGGCGCACCCGGGTGACGCTGCCGGCGTCAACCTTNNGCGAAGCCGACCAGGTCGACCGGTACCTCGGCTCGCAGATCGACCGGCTCAAGATTCCCGGCATGGCGGTCGCCGTGGTCAAGGGAGGACGCGTCGTCCTGCTCCGGCACTATGGAACAGCCAGCGTGGAGTTCAACGTTCCCGTCACGGATGAGACCGTCTTCTCGATAAATTCAGTGACCAAGGCCTTCACCGGCGTTGCGGCCCTTCGGCTGGTGGAAAAGGGCCGGCTCGACCTCTCCGCTCCCGTAGGGCAGTACCTCTCAAATCTGCCGGAAACGTGGCGCAAGGTCACGATCCGGCAACTCCTCAGCCACATGTCCGGCCTGCCCGACATCATGCGCGCCCCAACCGTAGAGACCGACGCACAGACGGC
>DBMS01000148.1:0-35872 GCA_002297665.1 Holophagaceae bacterium UBA692
GCCCCAGTAAACTCGCGCTAGAAGATCGGATCGCCCGGCTTGCGGCGCCAGGCTTCGGCGCGGTTCTTTCCGCCCTCGTTCTTGGCCTTGGCGTCCTTGGCGGCGTTGGCCAGGCTCTCCAGGAGGCTGCCCCCCACCCGCGTGGCGGCGGCCTTCGTGATCCCGGGGGTGTGCACCCGCTCGGGGCCCTTGGGGCTCTCGGCGGCATTGTTCGTGGCGGCCTCGGCCTGCTCCCGGAGCCGCTTTTCGTACCAGAGCTTGCGCTTGGGGTCCAGGGCGCGCACCTGCTTGACGCCGCCCCCCTTCCGCGTGGCCGTGGGTTTGGGTTTCAACTCCCTCTTGTCCTCCCGATGATCGGATTCAGGATCGGAGGCTTCTTCCAGGATCTTGGCGAGGTCCGCCAGGCTTCCAAGGCCGCGCTGCTTGCTCATGTGTCGACACGACTCCCAAAGGACCTAGACCAGGCCCAGTCCTCAAGCCTACCCCGGTATCCCACGGCGGCCAAGACCCTTTAGAGGGTGTCTGCAAAAAGGAGGGCCCCGCGACGGCGTCCAGAGGCCCGATTATCGGGCGCAAGGTTGCAGACACCCTCTTGGAGTCCGTGACGAAATTTCAGAGGGCGTCCGCGATGGCCCGGCCCATGTCCGAGGTCGTGGCCCGGCCGCCCAGGTCGGGGGTGCGGGGGCCTTCGGCCAGCACCTTCTCGATGGCCCGCATGACCGCTGCGGCCGCCGCGGGCTGTCCCAGGTGGTCCAGCATCATGGACCCGGCCCAGATCTGGCCCACGGGGTTGGCGATGCCCTTGCCGGCGATGTCGGGGGCCGAGCCGTGCACGGGTTCGAACATGGAGGGGTGGACGCGCTCGGGGTTGAGGTTGGCCGAGGGGGCGATGGCGATGGTGCCCGCGCACGCCGGGGCCAGGTCGGAAAGGATGTCGCCGAAGAGGTTGGAGCCCACCACCACGTCGAACCAGTCGGGGTTCCGCACGAACTGGGCCGTGAGGATGTCGATGTGGTACTGGTCCACCCGCACCTCGGGGTAGTTCCTGGCCATGAGGGCGAAGCGCTCGTCCCAGTAAGGCATGGTGATGGCCAGGCCGTTGGACTTGGTGGCCGAGGTGACGTGCCTTCCGCGGGCCATGGCCTGCTCGAAGGCGTACTTCAGGATGCGGTCCACGCCCTTGCGCGTGAATGTGGCCTCGCCCACCACCCGCTCGTCCTCGGTGCCCCTGTGCTCGAAGCGGCCCTGGGTGCCGTACTCGCCCTCGGTGTTCTCCCGGACGATCATCATGTCGATGCTCCCGGGCTCGCGCCCGGCCAGGGGCGACTTCACGCCCGGCATGAGGCGCACCGGGCGGATGTTGGCGTACTGGTCGAATTCGCGGCGGATGGGGATGAGCAGGCCCCACAGGGAGACGTGGTCGGGCACCCCCGGAAAGCCCACCGCGCCCAGGAACACGGAATCGAAGGGCCGAAGCCGGTCGATGCCGTCGGCGGGCATCATGGCGCCGTGCCGGGCGTAGTATTCGCAGGACCAGTCGAAATGGGTCCAGTCCATGCGGAAGCCGAACCGGGTCGCGGCCGCGTCCAGGACGCGGATGCCCTCGACCATGACTTCCTTGCCGATCCCGTCGCCGGGAATGGACGCGATGCGGATGGGGGTGGACATGACGGGCCTCCGGGGCGCAATGGACTGGGCGGGAAACAGTATGATCCCAACCCGGCGCGCCGGAGGAGCCGGGGGTCAGTATTTCATCTTGATGTCCACGGGGTTCTTGAAGGTGTCGTACAGGGGCGAGGTCCTGACCACGGCCTCGTGGAGTTCCTTCACCTGCTGGGGGGTGCCGTTGCAGGTGAGGTTCACCTTGATGCGGATCTGCGAGAGGCCCGGCCGGATCTTCTTGTCCAGTTCCATGAACCCGCGCAGGTCGGTGTCGGTCTCCACCTCGAAGCTCAGGCTGTGGATGTCGATGCCCATGGCCGTGGCGTTGTAGGCGTAGGTGACGTTCAGGCAGCTCGTCAGGGCGTGGAGCGCCGCCTCCCCGGCGTTGGGCGCCAGGTCCGTGCCCAGAAGGGTCGTGGGTTCGTCGCCCTCCAGGAAGGCCGGGGTGCTCCGCTTGTGCTCCTTGCCCAGGGCGTAGTGGGTATCGAAGGTGCTCTGGGAGTGGGCGCCGTTGATCCACTTGGACCGGGAACGGAACGTCAGCTTGCCCAGGGAGGGCGTGGCCTTGACCTTGTTCATGAGGCCCGTGAGATCCTCCACGGACACGCCGTTGTGGGTGGCTTGCATCGTGCTCATTTCGCCTCCTCGGGGGCGGCTGTTTCCAATGAGGCACACCCTGGCCGCCCCCGTTCCGGGAGGTGGACGTGCCGGTCCCTGGAGAGAAGCCGAACCGGGAAGGTGCCCGCGTTCGTGCCCTCGCTGGTAAACCGAGGCCAAGGTAGGTCAAACCGGGATCGAGTCAAGGTCGCGGCGCGGGCCGCTTCCCGGCTCCCATGATCAGCGCATGGCTTCCATGGGGCTGAGGCGCATGGCCCTGAAGGCCGGATACATGCCGAACACCAGGGAAAGCGCCAGCGCCACGCCCCAGGCCATGAGGAGGCCATACATATTCACCACGAGGCCGTAGGGGAAATTGCTTGAAAGGGCCTTGCAGAGGGCGCCGCCCGCCAGGGTGCCCGTAAGGGCGCCCAACGCCGCCAGCACGGCCGCCTCAAGAAGAAACTGCACGAAGATCTCCTGGTCCGAGGCGCCCAGGGCCTTGCGCAGGCCGATCTCGTAGCGGCGGTCCGAGAAGGAGATGAGCATCACCGAGAGCACCCCCACGCCGCCCACCAGGAGCACCGTGCCCGCCAGGCTCATGAGGACGATGGTCCAGCCCCGCATCTGCTGCATGAAGTTCTGCCAGCTGCGCGCGGCCTCGGCGTCCAGGTCCAGGATCTCCACGTCCTCGATGCCGTGATGGGCCTGCTTGGCCCGGCCCAGCACCAGGGCCGTGACGTCCTTGGCGTCCCGCTTGGCCTTGAGCTTGACGCCCACCTGGCTGAGCTTGTGGGTGGGATCCAGGCGGTCCATGTAGGCCTCGAGGGGAATGAGCATGCCGTTGGCGTCCACCCAGGTGTCCTCGTTGAAGATCATCAGGGGGGCCAGGACGCCCACCACCCGGAAGGGGATGCCGTCGACCATGATGTCCTTGCCCACCGGGTCCGCGCCGCCCAGGAACTTGGAGGCCAGGCTGGCGCCCAGCACGGCCACCGTGGACCGGCGCCTCTGGTCGTCCTCGGTAAGGCCGCGCCCGGAGGCGATCCTGCGGTTCATGACGGGGATGTAGTCCGGCACGTTGCCGGCGACCATGATCCGCTCGTTGCCGCTGGCCACGCGCACGCTGGTCTGCTTCACGGCCCGGGGCATGAAGGCCATGACCTTGTCGTAGGGCGCGGTGAGGCGGGGGACATCCTCCATGCGAAGGCCCGGGCTCATGGCGAAGCGCTTCTGCTCCTCGGAGGTCTCGGGGGTCTTGGGGGCCATGACGAGGGTGCCGTCCCAGCTCATGCCGGAAAAGCCCGTGCCGATCTTGTCCAGGATGCCGTCCAGCACGGACGTCATCACCACCAGGGCGAAGACGCCCAGCATGAGGAGCGTGAGCGTGAGGATGCTCCGCATCTTGTGGGCCCACAGCTCGGTCAGTCCGCTGACCACCACCTCCCAGGCCAGGGCGGCCTGGTGCCCGATGCCCCGGGTCGAAGTTTCACTCATAGCGAAGGGCCTCCATGGGGGAGAGGCGGCTGGCCTTCCACGCGGGGTAAAGGGCGAAGGCGAAGCCGAAGACGGCCGCCAGCAGGAAGGCCCACACGAAGCTCGACAGGCGCATGTAGAGGGGAACCCCCAGGCTCAGGCAGATGCTCCAGGAGAAGAGCACGCCCGCCGTGAGGCCCAGGAAGGCGCCCAGAAGGGTGAGGAGCAGGGCCTCGGTCATGAAGCCCTTGAAGACCTCCCGCCCCGAGGCGCCGATGGCCATCTTCACGCCCACCTCGCGCACCCGCTCCTTGAGGGAGGCCATCTGGATGTTCACGTTCACGATGCCCCCGCCCAGCAGGGCCAGGACGCCCGAGAGCAGGAAGATGATGTTGTAGACGTCGCCCTGGCTGCGGCGCTTGGCCATGCGCGCGGCCACGTCGTCCAGCCGGAAATCCTCCTGCTGGCGGTGGCTGGCCTTGAGGAAGGCGCTGAGGCCCTTGGCGAATCCCTGGATGGCGTTGACCTCGGGCAGGCGGAAGGTGACGCGGTCCGTGCGGCGGTACTGGTCGCCCTGCATGCGCTTCTGCACGAAGGACGAGGGCAGGGCGATGATGCGGTTGCGCCACTGGAAGATGTTGCCCTGGCCCTCCCGGAACCGGAAGACGCGCTCCTCGAAGAGCCCCACCACGGTGACGGGGATGTTGCCGACGGTCATGACCTGGCCGATGGCGTCGCCGGCGGGGAAAAAGGTCTGGGCGGCTTCCGCGCCCAGGATGGCCACGGCCTCGCCCTGCTCCAGGTCCGTGGCGCTGAAGGCGCGCCCCGCGGCCACGGCGTAGCCCTCCATGGGGATGAAGTCGGCGCCGATGCCGGTGAGCTGGCGGTCCTGGTCGGCGTAGGGGGACTTGGTGCGGGCCCTGGCGTTCTTGCGAACGCTCACGCCGGCCACGGCCTTGGTGTCCAGTTCCGCGCCCTGCTCGGCGTCGTCGTGGCGCAGCCCGCGGTTGGCGGTCTGCAGCGCCGTGGCCTGGCCGTCCTTGACGATGGCGTTGGGCTGGACGTTGAGCTTGTCCAGGCCTCCGAGCTTGACGAAGAGCCGGTCGCTCTGGGCCCGCTGGCTGTCGGAGATGGAGAATCCCCCCAGCACCGAGGCCACGCCCAGGATCACGCCCAGGGCCTGGAGGATGGAACGGCCCAGGTTCTCCCGGATCTCCACCCAGGATTCCAGGAGCCGTTCGCGGAAGGCGCCCGAGCCGCTCATGCGGGCTCGCCCGCGGCGATGAGCCCGTCGCGGATCTCCACCTTGCGCTGGGCCATGGCGGCGATGCCCAGGTCGTGGGTCACGAGGATGACGGTGTTGCCCTGGCGGTTGAGTTCCCGGAACAGGGCGAGGATCTCCGCGCCGGTGTGGGAGTCCAGGGCCCCGGTGGGTTCGTCGGCCAGGAGGATGGTGGGGCGGTTGGCCAGGGACCTGGCGATGGACACCCGCTGCTTCTGGCCCCCGGAGAGCTCGCCGGGAAGCTTCATGGCCTTGTCGGCGATGCCCACCCGGTCCAGCAGCTCCAGGGCCCGGGCCCGGCGCTCCTTGCGGCCCACGCCCGCGTAGAGCATGGGCAGTTCCACGTTGCGCACCACCGAGGCCTTGGGCAGGAGGTTGTAGGCCTGGAACACGAAGCCGATCTTGGTGTTGCGGATGCGGGCCAGGTCGCCTCCGGAGAGACCCTGGACGGGATGGCCGTCCAGTTCATAGGTGCCGGCGGTGGGCCGGTCCAGGCAGCCCAGGATGGCCATGAGGGTGGACTTCCCGGAGCCGCTGGGGCCGATGAGGGCGATGAACTCACCGGCTTCCACCTGGAGGTCGATGCCGCGCAGGGCGTGGACGGCGGTGCCGTTGGCGCCGAAGACCTTCTTGATCTCCCGCGTTTCGATGACGAGCGGCATGATGGCTCCAGCTAGAAGTTGTCTTCGTCCTTTTCCACCTTCTTGCGGGTGGGGTCCTCGAGGCACACCTGCTCGTCCTTGTTCAGGCCTGAGAGGATCTCGACCCGCTCCAGGGTGGCGATGCCGGCCTTCACGGGGACCACGTCGAAGTAGTCGCGCCAGTGGTCCGAGAGCCACACGAACTTGGACCGGCCGGAAAGCCCTTCCTTGGCGGCGGCCATCTTCTGGGGGTCCAGGTCCTTCTTCAGGCGGAACACCACCGTGCCGCCGTCGCGGCGCTGCAGGGCCTCCAGGGGCACGCTCACGGCCTTGTCCCGCTTCTCGCCCAGGATCTCGACGTTGGCGCTCATGCCGGTGCGGTAGGCCTCGCTCAGCTCGTCCAGCTTGATCTCCACCTTGAAGACCTTGATCTTGTCCACCAGCTCGGCGGCGGGGGACACGAAGCGCACCCGGCCGTTGAAGGTCCGCTGCGGGAAGGCGTCCAGGGTGATGCGCACCGGCTGGCCCACCATCACCTTGGCCACGTCCACCTCGTTGACGTTGACCTTGATTATCAGGGACTTCAAGTCGGCCACGGTGTAGACGACCGTGCCCGCGTTGAAGCTGTTCACGCCGCTCATGATGGTGTCGCCCAGCTCCACGCCCTTCTTGATGATCATGCCGCTCATGGGGCTGATGACCTTGGCGTGCTGGGTGGAGGCGTTGCCGGCGATGGGGATGCCCCGGTCCTCGACGATCTGGTACCGCGTCTGCGCGGACTTGAGCGTCTCCTGGGCCATGTCCCGGGCGGTGCGGGAGGCGCGGAAGGACTGGTCGGACACGAGCCCCTCCTTGAAGAGGGCCTCCTGCTGCTTGAAGTCCTTGTCCGCGTTCAGGAAGGCCACCTTGGCCGCGGAGACGCTGCCCTGCACGTCGGAGAGCGTCTGGGCCTGGTTCACGTCGGGCTCCACCTCGGCGAGCACCTCGCCGGCGGTGACCATGTCGCCCTCGCGCACCTTGTAGGAGAGCACCCGCCCCGAGACGGTCGACTTGATGTCGACCTTCACGAAGGGATCCACCACCCCCACCTCCCGGACGCTGACCTGGAGGTCCTCGGCCTGCACCTTCCCGAGGCGGAAGGGGGTTTCCTGGTTCGCCTTGGGCTTATGGGTGCTCTTGGCCGCCACAAGCAGTCCGCCCACCAGCACGACGCCCGCCACGCCTAGGATCCACCAGCGCTTTTTCATAACTCTCCCGCATGTCCATGAGCTTGGAACTGAATTGACTACGGCCCAAGTTTGGCCACGTTTAGGGGGCGGATAACCGGTCATTCGGCGGCCACGGGGCGGGAGTCGGCCAACGCAGGCCCACCGCCGGGGAATGGCCCCCGAGCGGCGAGCGGACGGGCTTTGCCATTGCGGATGGATGGACGTGCGATCGCGAATTTCAACCCATTCGCGTTGGTAGAGTTAGGTATTCAGTGCGAGGAGGTCAGCCGCTTGGCTTCCCGGGCGATCATGAGTTCCTCATTCGTGGGAACCACCACCACGGCCACCTTGGAGTCCGGCCGGGAGATGAAGCGGTCCGCCTTGCTGCGGGTGGCGTTGATCTCCTCGTCCAGGGACACGCCCAGGAAGCCCAGGCGCTGGCAGATCCAGCTGCGCAGGCCCGGGGAGTTCTCGCCGATGCCGGCGGTGAAGCAGATGGCGTCCACGCCGTTCATGGCCGCGGCGTACCCGCCCACGTACTTCAGGACGCCGTAGCACAGCACCTCGTGGGCCAGCCTGGCGCGCTTGTTCTTGTCCATGGCCTCCTCCACCTCGCGGCAGTCCGAGGAGACGCCGGAGATGCCCAGCAGGCCGGACTTCTTGTTGAGCAGGGCGGAGAGGGCGGGGCCGTCGAGCTTCTCCTGCTCCATGAGCGTGGTGAGCACGCCCGGGTCCAGGTTGCCGCTGCGGGTGCCCATGACCACGCCTTCCAGGGGCGTGAGGCCCATGGAGGTGTCCACGCTGCGGCCGTTGTGCACGGCGGTGATGCTCGAGCCGTTGCCCAGGTGGCAGGTGATGATCTTGGTGGCTTCCAGGGGCTTGCCCAGGAGGTTGGCGGTGCGTTCGGCCACGTAGCGGTGGCTGGTGCCGTGGAATCCGTAGCGCCGCAGGCCCAGGCGCTGGCAGAGCTCGTAGGGCAGGCCGTAGGTGTAGGCGTATTCGGGCATGCTGTGGTGGAAGGACGTGTCGAAGACCGCCACCTGGGGCACGCCGGGGAAGAGCTCCTGGGCGGTGCGGATGCCCGAGGCCGAGGCGGGGTTGTGCAGGGGCGCGTAGAAGGCCAGCTCCTCGATCTCCTTCAGGACCGCCGGGGTGATCACCTCGGAGTCACCGAAATTGGGACCCCCGTGGGCCACGCGGTGGCCCACGGCGTAGACCTCCTGGTCCTCGCCCAGCACGGTGTGCCTGAGCTGGTCCATGATCGCCGCCAGGGCCTTCTTGTGGTTGGCCATGTCGAGCTCGAGACGGCCCTTCTCGCCCTGGATGGTCCAGCGGATGAAGCCCTCGGAGATCCCGATGCGCTCGGCGATGCCATCCGCCAGCGTCCTCTCCTCTTCCATGTTGACCAGGTTGAACTTCAGGGAGGATGAGCCGGCATTCAGGACGAGGATCAACACAAGATACTCCTATCGTTAATTCGATTCTCCCTAGTCTAAACCGAACCCAGGCCCGATCCGCATGGGATCGGCCCACTTTTGAGCAAGATCACCGGCCCGCCCTGCACAGGTCCACCAGGGGGCACGCGGCGCATCCCGGCAGGCGCCGCACCCCGGGGCAGTCTCCGAGGATCCCCAGGTGGGCCATGGGGAAGTCGTAGCGGAGGGGGTCCTCGGGGCACAGGGCCCGGAGCGCGTCCGTGATCTCCCGCGCCAGCTTGCCGTCGGGGGTGCGGCGGCGGCCGATGCCGATGAACCCCGAGATCCTCGCCACGTGGGTATCCAGGGGCATCACCAGGTCCGCTTTCGGGTAGTCGCGCCAGAGGCCCAGGTCGGGCCACTCGTCCCGGACCATCCAGCGCAGGAACATGCGCCAGCGCTTGCAGGCCGCGCCCTGGAGCGGGTCGGGCAGATTGAATCTCAGTCCCGGCGTCCCCGGCAGTTCCCGGCGCAGCCGCAGGACCAGGGCGGAAAGCCGCTGGTCGGCGCCGGCGCCATCCCGGGGAACCAGGTGGGGCTCCAGGCCCCGCCCCCCGCACTCGCCCGACAGCCGCGCCCAGGCGTGGATCCACTGGGCCATGTCCTCGCCGGTGTGGAAGCGCCAGGTCCAGCCCTTCAGGGCGGACCGCAGGTGCTCCAGGGCGCCGGGTTCCGCGGCGGCGGCCGCCGGATGGGCCCCCAGGGGCGCCAGGGCCGCCGCGATGGCCGTGAGCATGGGCGCGACCCTGCCGTAGGCCAGGTGCGCGGCGACGAAGGCCGCCAGCTCCTGGTCCGCCGCGGTTTCGAAGGTGCGTGGGATCGCCAAGGGATCCAGGGCCAGGGAAGCCTCGCCCAGGTACCGGTCATGGAGCGCGTCCAGGCGCGCCTTCAACGGATCGCGGGGAGTCTTTCCGGGGCGGGACGGTTTCTTCAAGGGCGGGGGACCTGCATCGACAGGCCTCCATCATCGCAGGTCAGGGCGACCCCCAGGGGAACCGCCAGCGCCCAGGCCCACCGGGCGCCTATGTCGCCCGGCCGTTCCGGATCCCGCGCGGCGAGCCCCTCGGGCAGGAAGCTCACCGGCTCCATGCGGATGCACCACCGGGTGGGTTCCGCGGCGCAGCGGATCGTGAGGAGGTGGTCCCGCACGTAGGGCAGCGCCTGGCGCGCCACGGCCCGCAGGTAGGAGCGGAGCCGGGCGCCGGGCCACTGGTCGGTCCCGCCCCGGGCCTCGAAGGTCACCGCGAACGCGCATTTGAAAAGGACGCCCATGGGCTTGAGCTCGTCCAGAAGCTGGGCGCGCCAGTCGGGTCCCTCCTGGAGCGCGGCCTCCGGGAAGGTGCCCATGGCCAGGTGGCGGGCGCGCTCGAGGGTGGCCATGCCTTCCACCACCACGGCGTCCAGGCGGTCCTTGTCGCGGACGCCCAGGGGCCGCCCGGGATCGGTCAGCTCCAGGACCCCCTGGATGCCCGCGAGCACGTTGGCCATGTCATGAAGCGCGGCCCGCATGAGAAGTTCCGCTTGTTTTTCCATGTTCACAACTTTCTGGGCAACGGAGGCATAGTGTGATTAAACTTCTGGGATAGTAACCTGGAAAGGCCCACCCGAAATGCACCCGGAGACCAAGAAGTTGGGAGAAATGCTGGTGGACGCCGGCCTGATCACGCCGGCGCAGCAGCAGGAGGCGCTCCGCTACCAGAAGGCCGCGGGTGGCCGCATGGGCAGCAACCTGGTGGCCATGGGCATCATCAGCGACGACTCCCTCATGGATTTCCTGGCCCAGCAGACCGGCGTCCCGCGCCTGGACGTCAAGCACCTGGAGGTCGTCCCGGCGGTGCTGGAACGGATCCCCCGCCGGCTGGCGGAGCAGATGATGATGCTCCCCGTGGCCTTCAAGGAACCCAAGTCCCTGGTGCTGGCCATGGCGGACCCTTCGGACCTGAACGCCGTGGACAGCGCGCGCTTCGCCTCCGGGCTCACCATCGAGCCCATGGTGGCCTCCCACTCCGCCCTGCGCCTGGCCATCGCGGACCAGTACCGCAAGCTGGAATCCGGAACCCTGGGGGTGACCATCGACGTGGGCCGCACGCCGGTGGAGGAGAGCCTCCCGGTGAACTTCGAGCTGCCGTCCTCGGTGCCCACCCTCAAGCTGCCCCCCGCCGCCTTCCCGCGGGACCCCTTCTTCGACGGCCTTCCCTTCAAGGCGGAGACGACGCCCGCGGGGCCCTTCGAGTTCTTCGTGGAACCGGACCCCGGGAATCCCGCCGAGCCCCCGGCCCAGATCATCCACGCCCGCTCCGCCGTGGGCGAGCAGATCCAGCCCATCGACCGCATCCCGTCCCGGGCCCTCCTGCTGGGCCTCATCCGCCTCCTGCAGCGCAGGGGCATCCTGGGCGCGGACGAGCTGCAGCGCTTCATCGCCAACCTGGTGGAAGCGGGTGAATTGCCGGACGGGAGCAGCAGCCAGCAGCTGTGAGTCACACCTCCGAGTGCGAATCCTCCAGCCGGGCGCGGATGGCCTCCAGCTTCTTCGCGGGGCATTCCTTGGACTTGCAGGAACCGCATCCGGAGCCGCAGGCGGACCTGAACAGGCCCCGGGCCAGGTAGGCGCCGGCGAGGGTCGTCAGGGCAAGCATGATCCAGTGCTGAAGCGTCATGGCATCCTCACACGTAGCCCAACAGGTGGCCGCCCACGACCGTCAGCCAGGCCATGAACCAGGCCAGCCCGGAGCCGTAGACGATGGTGAAGCCGGCCCACAGGAAGCTGCGGGTCTCCTTCATGATCATGCCCACCGTGCCCAGGCAGGGGGTGTAGATGAGCGTGAAGACCATGAAGGCCAGGGCCGTGAGGGGCGTCAGGCCGGAGCGCTGCTTGAGGGCCTCCTGGAGGGCGCTGGCCTCGTCGCCTTCCCCGCCCTGGGCCTGGTGGATGACGGCCATGGTGCTCACGACGATCTCCTTGGCCACGAATCCGGCGGTCAGGGCCACGGTGTCCTTCCAGGCCTCGGGACGGGTGTGGTACGGGTCGAGGATGGGCGCCAGGGTGGGCTGCAGGACCTTGCCGAACCGGGCCGCGAGGCTGGAATTCACCACCCGGCTCTCGTGGGCCCGGTCCAGGGCGGCGAGCCGGACCTCCCGGTCGGCCTCGGGGAGGTTGAGGGCGCGCACCGCCGCGTGCTGGCTGTGGAGCTCGGCGGTCCACGAGGCGTTGGCGATCCCCGGGTAGTGGGAGAGGAACCACACCAGGGTGGAGCCCGCCAGGATCACCGTGCCGGCGCGGTTCAGGAAGACGCTGCCCTTCTCCCACATGTGGATCATGGTGCTCTTGAGCACCGGGAGGCGGTAGGGGGGCAGCTCCATGACGAAGGGCGCGTTCTCGCCCCGGAAAAGCGACAGGCGCAGGAGCTTGCCCATGGCCATGGCCAGGAAGAAGCCCAGGAAGTGCATGGCGAGGATGGCGAAGGCGGCCTGCACGGGCCTGAAGAAGGTGCCGGCGATGACGATGTAGATCTGCAGCCGGGCCGAGCAGGAGATGAGCGGCGCCACCAGGATGGTGATGAACCGGTCCTCCCGGGCCTCGATGGTGCGCGTGGCCTGCACCGCGGGCACGTTGCACCCGGTGCCCATGATGAGGGGGATGAAGCTCTTGCCGTGGAGGCCCATGAGATGCATGAGGCGGTCCATGATGAAGGCCGCCCGGGCCATGTACCCGGTGTCCTCCAGGAAGGCGATGCAGCCCATGAGGAGCATGATCACCGGCACGAACACGATGACCGCGCCCACGCCCGGGATGATGCCGTCCACCAGGAGGCTGGAGAGCTCCCCGGCGGGAAGGTGGGCCGAGGCGTAGCCGTGGAGCCACCCGAAGGCCGCGGCGATCCAGTCCTGGGGGTACTTGCCCACCACGAAGGTGACGGTGTAGACCCCGATCATGATGGCGATGAAGATGGGGATGCCCAGGTACCGGTGCGTCAGCAGGGAATCCAGGCGGCCGGTGATGTCCGCGTGCTTGCGCCCCGTGTGCTGCACCACCTCCTCCACGAGCCCGTGCACGAAGCCGTAGCGGCCCTCGGCCAGCAGGGTGGATCCGTCGGACCCCAGGTGCGGCTCGAGGAAGGCCAGGCTGGCCTTCACCTGCGCGCCGATGGCCTTGCGGGCGTGGCTGCGCTCGACCAGCTCCAGGGCGTGGGGCACGCTCTCCAGCAGCTGCAGGGCGAGCCTCCGGGGCGGCTGGGCCTGGGCGAGCTCCTCGTCGCGCAGGATCTCCTGGACGATCTTCTGGATCTCGCCTTCCATGTCCGGGCCGTAGTTCACCGCCGCCAGCTTGGCGGCGGAGGCGCCGGCCACCTTCAGGATGGCGTCCTTGAGGTTCAGGATGCCCTCCTCCCGGTTGCCCACGGTGGGCACCACCGGGCCCCCGAGGAGCCGCTCCAGGGCGGGCACGTCGATCTTCAGGCCCTTCTCCTCGGCGTCGTCCATCATGTTCAGCACGAAGACCATGGGCCGTCCCAGCTCCAGGAGCTGGGTGGTGAGGTAGAAGTTGCGCTCCAGGTTGGAGGCGTCCACCACGTTGACGATGACGTCCACGCTGGGGTCGGCCACGAACACGGCGGCGATGCGCTCGTCCTCGCTGCGGGCGGAGAGGGAGTACGTGCCGGGCAGGTCCACGACCTCCACGGTTCCCTGGGGCGTCTCGAAGGTCCCGCTGCGGCGCTCCACCGTGACCCCTGGCCAGTTGCCGACGTGGTGGCGCGACCCGGTCAGGGCGTTGAAGATGGTGGTTTTTCCGCAGTTGGGGTTACCCGCAAGCGCCAGGGTGGTCATCTAGGTCTCCTCGGACACGAGGATGCACTGACCCTCTTCCCGCCTCAGGGACAAGTGATAACCCTTGATCACAAGTTCCATGGGGTCACCCATGGGGGCGAGCTTCTCCACCCGGATGCGGGCGCCGCGGATGAATCCCATCTCCAGGAGCCGGTGGCGGATTTTACCCGTGGCCAGGATTTCGGTCACGACGGCCTCGGCGCCCGGCTGGAGGTCGCTGAGGGTTCTGGCTTGTACATGAGACATGATCTCAACTCCGTCCGTCCAGTCTAGAACAACAGGTCCCTGAAACAAGCGGGAATGCTGCGACACTAATCACAAGACCGCCAGGTTCCATTGCTACAATGCTTGTATAAACGGCTCCCATGGTCATCACATTTCCCAACATCCTGACGCTTCTGCGCATCTGCGCCGTACCGTTCTTCGCGATCGCCGTATGGTACGGGCGGACGACGGAGGCCTGCGTCCTGTTCGCCTGCGCGGGGCTCACGGATCTCCTGGACGGGTGGTTCGCCCGGCGCTTCAACCAGAAGTCCACCCTGGGCGCCGTCCTTGACCCGGCCGCGGACAAGCTCCTCATGACGACCGCCTTCGTGCTCCTGGCCTTTCCCCGGGAGGTGTACACCGTTCGGGTGCCCGCCTGGGTCGCCATCCTCGCCATATCCCGGGACGTGATCATCTCCCTGGTGGCCCTGGTGGCCTACGAGCGCCTGGACCCCAGCAAGTTCGCGCCTTCCTGGCTGGGCAAGGCCACCACGTTCGTGGAGCTGGTGGCCATCTCCCTGGCGCTGCTGTTCAACCACCTGGGTCCCCGGTATTGGTACAAATACTTGGTGCCCTGGGTCTTCTACCTCATCGCGGCCATGGTCGTCGCCTCGGGGGTGCATTACTTCTTCCGGGCCACCCACGGGACGGAGCCGTCGTGAACGGGCAGGGCAGGGTCCGGATTCCCCTGGGCTTCCTCGCCCTGGCGGGGGCGGCGCTGGCGGCGATGTGGTTCCTTCGCAGCGCGCTGGCGCCCTTCTTCCTGGCCCTGGTGCTGGCCTACGTGCTGGAACCCCTGGTGGCCCGCGCCGCCCGGAAGGTGGGACGCGAGTGGGCCTCCATCCTGGTCATCCTGGGGGCGGTGGCCGTGGCGGCGCTTCTGGCGTGGGCCCTGCTGCCGCTGCTGTGGGACCAGGGGGAGCGCCTGGTGGCGTCCCTCCCCGACCTCAAGGTTCGCCTGGAGGCCCGTTTCCTCCCCTGGCTCCAGGCGCACCCCGTGGTCCTGGCCAAGCTCCGCCAGGGCTTGGAGGGCCTGGAGCCCATGGCGCTCGTGAAGGAGGTGGGCATGGCGGGCGCGGGCCTCCTGGGCTGGCTCCTGTCGCTCATCACCCTGATCCTGGTGCCCCTCATCCTCTACTACCTCCTGGTGGAGGGCCACCGCCTCCTCCAGGAACTGGACGACCTGGTCCCCAGCCGCCACCTGGAGCGGGCCAAGGGCGTCGCGGACGAGATCAACCGGCGCCTGGGCGGCTACATCCGCGGGCAGCTGGCGGTGTCGCTGGTCATGTCGCTCCTCCAGGGGCTCGCCTTCCAGATCCTGGGGGTGCCCAACGCCTGGCTCCTGGGGCTGGTGGCGGGCTTTTCCAACGTGGTGCCCTACTCCCCCTACGTCACCGCCCTGCCCCCCGCGCTGCTGTTCGCCGCGGTGAACGGAACCTCGGGCGGCGGCCTCCTCCTGGTGGCCCTGGTCTTCACGGTGGTGCAGAAGGCCGAGACGGTCTACTTCACCCCCGTGTGGGTGGGCCGCGCCAGCGGGCTCCACCCGCTGGAAGTGCTGCTGGCGATCCTGTCGTTCGGGTACGCGTTCGGGCTGGTCGGGTTGATCTTCGCGGTGCCCCTGATGATCGTCCTCAAGGTCGCCGGGCGCATCGCCCTGGAGCACTACAAGGCCCATCCCTGGTTCGTGGGCGACGCGCCGTGAGGCGCGCGCTGGCCGTCCTGGCCCTGGCGGCGGGGCTGTGGGCGGGCCCTCCGGGGGAACTGGGCCTGCCTTTCATCACCAACTTCCGCCCCCGGGAGTATGCGGGACCGCCCCAGAACTGGGACTTCGTGGAGGACGTCCGCGGCGTCCTGTTCGCCGGCAACACGGCCGGCGTGCTGGAGTACGACGGCAACACCTGGCGCCTGATCCCCACCCGGAACCGCACCGCCGTGAGGTCCCTGGGCATGGACGCCGGCGGGCGCATCTATGTTGGCGCCAAGAACGAGTTCGGCTACCTGGCCCCCGACGCCAGCGGGCAGCTGTGCTACGTGCCCCTGGAGGACCTGGTGGAGCCCTCGGCGCGGCACTTCTCCGACGTGTGGAACGTGATGCCCACGCCGGACGGCGTCTACTTCCAGACCCGCGAGCACCTGTTCCTTTACGACGGGAAGGCAGTGAAGGCCTTCAAGGCCGACACCTCGTTCACCCTCGCGTGGAAGGTCCGCGGCCGGATCCACCTCTACGAGCGCGGGATCGGGCCGGTGGTCTTCGACAACGGCCGGTTCGTGCCGCTGGCGGGGGCCGGCCGGTTCGCCAAGGAGCTCGTGAACTTCATGCTCCCCTGGGGCTCCGGCCAGTCGATCATCCTGGGCACGAGCCGCCAGGGGCTCTTCCTCTACGACGGCTGGGACATGGTGCCGTTCCCCACGGACGCCGACGCCGACCTGGCCCGGATCACCATCAGCCACGGGGCGATCCTGCGGGACGGTAACCTCGCGGTGGCGGCCATCCGGGGCGGCTGCTGGATCTTCGACCGCCAGGGCCGCCTCCTGATGCGCCTGGACCGCCAGGGCGGCCTCCAGGAGGAGTTCGTGAACCGGCTGTTCGTGGACCGGAACTCGCGGCTCTGGCTGGGCCTGAACCGGGGCATGGCCCGGGTGGAGTGGCCGTCGCCCTTCACCGCCTTCGGCGAGGACGCGGGGCTGGAGGGCACCGTCAACGCGCTGACCCGGCACGGGGGCCAGCTGTACGCGGGCACCAGCAAGGGGCTGTTCGTCCTGGGCCGCA
Organism: Holophagaceae bacterium UBA692; assembly: GCA_002297665.1. Taxonomy (GTDB): domain Bacteria; phylum Acidobacteriota; class Holophagae; order Holophagales; family Holophagaceae; genus Mesoterricola. Next base: position 16,200 of record DBMS01000148.1, read on the forward strand.
CCCGGGCCAAGGCGCCCGCCGAGGACGCCCTGCCCACGGGGGGGCCCCTGTGGCGCTTCCGGCGGGTGGAAGGCATCCGCGGCCAGGTGTGGGGATTCCGCTCCGTCAGGGAGCGGCTGTTCGTGACCTGCAACGCCGGGCTCTTCGAGATCCGCGGAGACCGGGCCGTCCTGGCCGTCTCCACCGCCGGGGAGCGGGACGCCTTCTGCCTCCTGCCCTCGCGGCGGGACGCCTCCAGGTACTACCTCGGGCTCACCACGGGCGTGGCCCTGCTGCGCTGGAACGGCGCCCGGTGGAAGGACGAGGGCCGGATCCGGGACCTCAAGGCCGAGGCGCGCACCCTCGCGGAGGCCGAGGACGGGAGCCTGTGGGTGGGCACGCAGTCCTCGGGCGTCCGGCGCGTGAGGCTGGGCCCCGGGGGCGCCCAGGAGGTGGAGTCCTTCGGCCTGGCCCAGGGCCTGCCGTCCCTGGCCCACGACTTCGTTCGCGAGCTTTCCGCGGGGCTGGTCTTCACCACCCACGCCGGCTTCTACCGGTTCGACGAGGGCACGAAGCGCTTCCTGCCCGATCCGAGGTTCGCCGCGCTGTTCCCCCAGGGGCCGAGGTACCCCGACGGCGTGGCGGAAGGGCCCGACGGCCGGATCTGGATGCACGCCCAGGACGAGGCGACCCAGGAGCGGGACACGGGGTACGCCGCCGCGGCCCCCGGGCTCCCCTACCGGTTCGAGAAGGGAAGCTTCCGGCGCCTGGGGGACGCCACCGTCTACGCCATCCTGCCGGAGGCGGACGGCGCGGTGTGGATGGGCGGGCCCGAAGGCCTCGTGCGCTACGACCCCGGCCAGGAGTTCCGCCGGCCGTGGACCAGCGGGGCGCAGGTGCGCCGGGTCACGGGCCCCGGGCGGCAGACGCTCTACGGCGGGGAAGGGGCCTGGAACGGCTCGGACCGCCTGCCCTACGCGTCCAACACGCTGCGGTTCGAGTTCGCGGCCCCGGGCGGGTCCCCGGAATCCGCCACCCAGTACCAGGTGCGCCTGGAGGGCTACGACCGGGCCTGGTCGCCCTGGACGACCGAGACCTTCCGGGACTACACCAACCTGCCCGAGGGCGCCTACCGCTTCCGGGTCTCCGCCCGCAACGGGGAAGGCCAGGTGGCCCCGGCCAGCTCGGTGGCCTTCCGCATCCTCCCGCCCTTCTACCGCACGTGGTGGGCCTACCTGGCCTACGTCGCGCTGGGGGCCGTCCTGCTCAACCTGGTCGTCAAGTGGCGCCTCTGGCGCAGCCGGATGGCCCGGAGGATCCTGGTGCGCAAGGTGGTCGAGCGCACCGAGCAGCTGCGGCGCAAGACCGTCCAGCTCGAGCTGGCCAAGACGCAGGCCGAGGCCGCCACCCGCGCCAAGAGCGAATTCCTGGCCAACATGAGCCACGAGATCCGCACCCCCCTCAACGCCATCCTGGGCTATTCGGAGATCCTCCGGGACGAGGTCGGCGAGCCGCGGCTGAGGGACCACCTCGCCGCCATCACCAGCGGCGGCAAGGCCCTGCTGGGCATCATCGGGGACATCCTGGACCTCTCGAAGATCGAGGCGGGCCGCATGGAGATGGAGTACGCGCCCGCCGACGCGGGCGCGCTGGTCAGGGACGTGGTGAACACCTTCGCGCTGCGGTGCCGGGAGAAGGGGCTGGACCTCCGGGTGGAGGCCGACCCCGGGCTTCCCAGGATCCTGGTGGTCTCCCAGGTGCACCTCCGCCAGATCCTCTTCAACGTGGTGGGCAACGCGGTCAAGTTCACCGAGAAGGGCGCCGTGACCGTGGCGCTGCGGGAAATGGGACGGGGCCCGGACACCGTGGACCTGGCCATCGAGGTGCGGGACACGGGCATCGGCATCCCCGCCGGGCAGCTGGAGACGATCTTCGAGGCCTTCCACCAGGTCTCGGGCCAGGACGCCTCCCGGTACGGCGGGACGGGCCTGGGGCTCGCAATCTGCCGGCGCCTGGCCGGCATGATGGGCGGCGAATTGCGTGTGGCCAGCACGGAGGGCCTGGGCTCGACCTTCACCCTCATCCTCCCCGGGGTGGCCGTCTCCAGCGAGGACGCGGTGCGCGAGGACCGGGACGCCCCGTTCCGGGGCGAGTTCCTGCCGGCCACGCTGCTCCTGGTGGATGACCTGAAGGCCAACCGCGACCTGCTCAAGCACCTCTTCCGGAGCTTCCCCTTCCGCTTCGAGGAGGCCGCCGACGGCGCCGAGGGCGTCGAGCTGGCCCGGAAGGTCCGCCCCGACCTCATCGTCATGGACCTGCGCATGCCCGTCCTGGACGGCATCCAGGCCACCCGGATCCTCAAGGCCGACGACGGCCTGAGGTCCATCCCCGTCCTCGTCCTCACCGCCTCCACGACTCCGGCCGACGAGGCCCCGGTTTGGGAGAGCGGCGCCGACGCCTTCCTGCGCAAGCCCGTCTCCCGGTCCAGGCTCGCCGCCGAGCTGGCCCGGTTCCTGCCCATGCGGGCCCAAGCCGCCACCGGCGCGCCCGCGGAGCCGGCGCCCGAGGTGCGCGCCGCCCTGCCGCGGCTCCTGGCCGAACTGGAGGGCCAGGCCATGGAGGAATGGCGCCAGCTCAAGGACTCCTTCTTCATCGACCGCATGACGGGCTTCGCCGCGCGCATGTCGGCCCAGGCCGACGCCTTCGGCGAACCGGGCCTGAAGGCCTGGTCCGGCCAGGTGCTTGACCAGGCCGGGGCGTTCGACATGGAGAACCTCCCGGCGACCTTCCGGCGCTTCCCCGAAGTGGTGGAGGCCGTGCGCGCCCACTGCCGGTAGACTTGACCCAGCCCAGGACCCTGAACGTGCCCGAATCCTTGCCCCACATCCTCATCGTGGACGACATCCCCCGCAACCTCCAGGTGCTGGCCCTTCTCCTGGACAAGGCCGGATACCGGGTTTCCATGGCCATGGAAGGCGGCACGGCCCTGGAGATGATCAAGGTGGAGCCGCCCGACCTCATCCTCCTGGACGTGATGATGCCCGGGCTGGACGGCCTGGAGGTGTGCCGCCGCCTCAAGGCCGACGAGGCCGTGCGCGACATCCCCGTCATCTTCCTCACCGCCCGGGCCGAACTGGAGGACCTGGAGGAGGGGTTCCGCCTGGGGGCCGTGGATTACGTCACCAAGCCCTTCCGCGGGGCCGAACTCCTGGCCCGGGTCGCCATCCACGTCAGGCTTCGCCAGGCCCTCGAGCGCGAGCGCGAGCTCCGGCGCAGCCTGGAGGACACCCTGGCCCAGGTCAAGACCCTCTCGGGCCTGCTGCCCATCTGCGCCCGGTGCAAGAAGATCCGGGACGACAACGGGTACTGGAACCAGATCGAGGCCTTCATCTCCGCGCACAGCGACGCGGATTTCACCCACGGCATCTGCCCGGAGTGCTCCAGCGCGCTCTATCCGGAGATGGAGGCCTGACCTCCGGTCTTCCAGGCAAGGCCGTCCGCGGCGCCCAGCGTCGCCGCGTCCCCCTCGAAGATCCGGATCAGCCGGCTCGCCAGCGCGGCGCGGAAGGCCATCACCCGGAGGGTCGGCCCCACCGGCCGTCCCATGGTCCGAAGGGCCGAGATCAGGGGGGCGGGAATGATCCGCTTCAGGATGGCCCGCGCGTGGCCCGAACTCGCGATGGGCATGGCGTCGTTGCGCAGGGCGGCTTCCAGGGAGGCCCGGAACGGGTGCGGAAGCAGGCGGTCCATGGATTCGCCGTCGAGCTCGTCCAGCATCCAGGTCTGGTACGGCTCCGTGTGCAGGAACTGGTTGCGGGAATCGTCGGCGGCCAGCACCGCGAAGGGGATCGGCGGGCTGAGCGACCTGACCAGCTGCTCGTAGAGGTTCCTCCGTACCCGGAGGTGGTCGGGGAGCTGGCGCACGAATTCCATGACGGACTGGGCGAGCATGGGGTTCGCGACCTCCACGAAGGGGGTCTTGACGTCCGTGAGGGCGGCCAGGGAAATGGGGATGAAGCAGGTGTGGATGAGCCGGTCCCCGTAGGTCTGGAGGGATTCGTCCGGGTAGCGCTTCAGGTCGTCTGGGAGCGTCTGCCGGCCGTCGGAGATCATTCCGGCGGTCTCCTCCCCCAGGATCTCGGAAAGGAGGACCATGTCCTGGGCATACCGGTGGTGCATCTCGGGCCGGGGAATGGTGCCGAAGCCCTCATCCCCCCGGATGATGCCTCCCACCCCTTCGCGGGCGAGGCCGGTCCACATCCTGAGGCCGTCGAGGTAGGGGAACAGGGCATCCGTGGTGCCGCCGTGGGCGGCCAGGAACGCGTCCACCACCTCCCGGGGCGCGGCGTCCGAGCGTTCCGTGAGGAAGTAGTCGTTGGCCAGCCCGTAGTGCCTCGCGAGGCGTTCGGCGACGAAGGCGTCGTTGCCCCGCTGGGTGCGCGAGGAGGCCCTCCCCCAGGTCACGGTGCGGGGCCGGAAACCCGTGCCGTCGAGGGCGGCGAGCACCATCCGGCTGTCGTAGCCCCCCGAAAGGGGCACCACCCATTGGGGCGAACGGGTGCGGCATCCCCGGATGGCGTTGCCCAGGACCGCGCCCAGGCCCTCCAGGGCCTCGGCCGTGGTCATGTTCCGGTTCTGGAAGATCACCGGGGTGGTGTGCAGGTCCAGGGTCCAGCGCGCCCGGTCCAAGGTCAGGCGCGCGCCCCGCGGCAGGCGGCGGATGCGGGCGTCCCACGCGTCCGTGGGGCCCAGGGATCCCGAGGAGAGGAACCACGCGAAGGCGGACCGGTTGAAGCGAAGATCCCGCAGGAGGCAAATGAGCGCCCGCTGGGAGGTGGAGGCCAGGAATTCGCCGTCCAGGAAGGCGTACCAGAGCGTCCGGGTCCCGCTGAAGTCCGAGCAGAGTTCCGTGGCCGCGCCGTGGGAGCGCACCAGCGCGTACGTCCCGTCCGGGAGCGCGGCCCCGGGGAGGTGCCAGTCCTTCCAGTCCCCCACGAAGGCGCCCAGGTGCGCCGAGAACCCCTCGATGCCCGCCGTGCCGTCCGGGCCCGTCACGCAAAGCGCCTGGCCCGCCTCCTGGCGGATCTGGTGGGGGAATTCCCCCCGCAGGGCGTCGGGGGTGATGCGGTCCGCCACCCGCGCGAGGGCGTCCCCGGCCAACCCGCCGAGGCCAACGGGGCGGCACAGGTAGATCAGGTTTGCCATAAGACCATCATTTCCGGTCGATCCTGGTCACGGAGAATCCAAATCGGCAGGGGGATCCTTTCACCGCTGCTGCCTGGATGGGTTTTCGGTCGTCCTCTCCATCATACTCCGGGTCCGCGTTCCCCCGGCTCCCGGGCGCGGGAGGCCCGGGGGCCGGCGAGGACCCCCGGCGGCACCGGCAGGAGGCGGATCTTCCAGACCATGGCCAGCACCATCCGGACCCGGAGGAGGCCCAGGCACCTGGCCGGGCTCTTGGCGAGGCTGGCCTGGGAGGCGCGGTTCTCCACCGCCACCAGCATGACGACCCGCGTGCCCGCCGGCATGTGCCCGGTCACGTAGGCGAAGAACGCGCCGTTGATGCCCCGGCCCCGCCACTCGGGACGCACCCACGCGCTGCCGAGGTACACCGCGTCCGGTCCGAGCCACCTTGCGACCGGGTCCCAGGGGTACCGCCAGCCGTGGGCGACCGGTTCCCCGTCGATGCTGAGGACGTAGGCCACCGCCTGCCGGCGGAAATGATGCATCTCCTCCCCGCCGCCCGCCCGGACGAGCCGGTCGATGTCCGGGTCGCCCTCGCCGTGGAACGTCTGGACGGTCCAACCCTCAGGAAGGCTGGGATTCCCGCCGACGGTCCGGTACTCGTACACCAGGTTCTCGGTCAGCTCCGTCACCCGGCTCAGGAGGTAGGAGGCGGCGGCGCGGAATCCCTGGGTCCTCCCCTTGCGGACCAGGTCCAGGAGGAAGGGGCGCGCCCGGCGGAGGACGTCCCCGGCCACGGCCCGGAGGGAACGGGACCGGCGGTGAAGGGGGGGTGTCTCGCTCATGCCTGGCCTCTCCTGGGGAGATCCCCGGGCCTCGCGACCTTCCGTGCGGGGTGGGGCATCTGGCGGGCGCGGAATTCGGGGGGTTGGCGATCGGGTGCGTGGAATTTAGCCTTGACTATGACAAAACGGTTCCGGACGTTCAAGCCCTCGAATTATTAACCTTCCCTGGAAGCAAAAAATAAGGACGTCCCCGGAGGCCCTCCGGCGGACGTCCCAGGGCGGACCTTCGCGGGATCAGACCCGGTCGAAGGCGCTGAAGAAGTAGCCCACCTCGCGGGCCGCCGACTCTGGGGAATCGGAGCCGTGGGTGGCGTTGCGCCCCATGTTCGCGCCATAGAGCTTGCGGAGGGTGCCCTCGGCGGCCTTGGCGGGGTCCGTGGCGCCCATGAGCTCGCGCCAGCGGACGATGGCGTTCTCGCCTTCCAGGCAGAGGAGGACCACGGGGCCCTCGGTCATGAAGGCCTCCAGCTCGGGGTAGAACCCCTTGTGGACGTGTTCGGCGTAGAAGCCCTTGCAGATGGCGGGGGTGAGGCGGGCCATGCGCATGCCCCGGAGGGTGAAGCCGGCCTTCTCGATGGCGGAGAGGATGTTGCCGATGTTGCCGTCCTGGACGGCGTTGGGCTTGATGATGCCAAACGTCTGTTCAACGCTCATTGATGCTCCATAAACAATCCCACAGTTTGCCCGGGGGTTCTGGAACACTCAAGCATTTAGGTCAGGATTACAACCCTCCGGCGAATTACGGACGCAAGGTGGGCAATTCGGCCCGCCGCATGTAAAATGGAGGGCTTGACGGAACTGGAACCCAGCATGCTTGATAATCTCCTTAAGAAATTCATCGGCTCGAAGAACGACCGCGAGCTGAAGCGCCTCTGGGCCAAGGTCCAGGAGATCAACGCCCTCGAGGCGGGGATCCGCGAGCTCTCCGACGACGAACTGAAGGCTAAGACTCCCTATTTCAAGGAGCTTCTGGCCGGAGGGGCGACGCTGGACGCGATCCTGCCCGAAGCCTTCGCGGTGGTCCGCGAAGCCTCCCGGCGGGTGCTTCGCATGCGTCATTTTGATGTGCAGCTCATAGGTGGCATGGTCCTCCACTACGGCAAGGTCGCCGAGATGCGCACGGGCGAGGGCAAGACGCTCACCGCCACCCTGCCGCTGTACCTGAACGGCCTGGCCGGCAAGGGCGCCCACCTGGTGACCGTGAACGACTACCTGGCCCGGCGCGACGCCGAGTGGATGGGCCGCCTCTACGGCTGGCTGGGCCTCACCGTGGGCGTCGTGCAGCACGGCCTCACGGACGAGGAGCGCCGCGCCGCCTACGGCTGCGACATCACCTACGCCACCAACAACGAGATCGGCTTCGACTACCTGCGCGACAACATGAAGTGGTCGCTGGAGGACTTCACCCAGCGCGGCTTCACGTTCGCCATCGTGGACGAGGTGGACTCCATCCTCATCGACGAGGCCCGCACGCCGCTGATCATCGCCGGCAGCAGCGAGGAGGACACCTCCAAGTACTTCCGCATCGACGCCGTGGTGCCCAAGCTCAAGCCCGAAGTGGACTTCAAGGTGGACGAGAAGGACCGCCAGGTCACGCTCACCGACGAGGGCATCCGCCACGCCGAGCAGATCCTGGGCGTGGCCAACCTCTACGACCCGTCGGCCATCGAGACCCTGCACGGCCTCAACCAGGCCCTCCTGGCCCACAACCTCTACAAGCGGGACGTGGAGTACATGGTCCGCGACAAGGAGGACGGCAAGGGCCTCGAAGTGGTCATCGTGGACGAGTTCACGGGCCGCATGATGCCGGGCCGCCGCTGGTCCAACGGCCTCCACCAGGCCATCGAGGCCAAGGAGGGCGTTGAGGTCAACGCCGAGAACCAGACGCTGGCCACGGTGACCTTCCAGAACTTCTTCCGGATGTACGAGAAGCTCGCCGGCATGACCGGCACCGCCGAGACCGAGGCGCGCGAGCTCCTCCAGATCTACAAGCTCGAAGTGATCGTCATCCCCACCAACATGCCCATGATCCGTTCGGACTTCGCCGACACGGTGTACGCCTCCAAGGCGGGCAAGAAGGCGGCGATCATCGCCGAGATCAAGGAACTGCACGCCAAGGGCCAGCCGATCCTCGTGGGCACCGCCAGCATCGAGAGCAGCGAGGACCTGTCCGAGGCCCTCAAGGCCGCGAAGATCCGCCACGTCGTCCTCAACGCCAAGCACCACGCCAAGGAGGCCGAGATCATCGCGCAGGCCGGGCGCAAGGGCTCCGTGACCATCGCCACCAACATGGCCGGCCGCGGCACCGACATCGTGCTGGGCGGCAACCCCGAAGGCATGGCCAAGATGGAGGCCGGCAAGCGCGGCATCGAGATCTACCGCGAGGACGGCCGCGAGACGGCCGAATTCCTCGCCCTGGTGGACGAGATGGCCCGCCAGACCGAGGCCGAGAAGGCCGAGGTCATCGAGGCCGGCGGCCTCCACATCCTGGGCACCGAGCGCCACGAGAGCCGACGCATCGACAACCAGCTCCGCGGCCGCGCCGGCCGCCAGGGCGACCCCGGATCCTCCCGCTTCTTCCTGAGCCTCGAAGACGACCTCATGCGCATCTTCGGCGGGGAGCGCATCAAGAGCATGATGAGCACGCTGGGCATGAACGACGACGAGCCCATCGAGGCCGGCATGGTCACCCGCGCCATCGAGCGGTCCCAGAAGCGCGTGGAAGCCCACCACTTCGAGATCCGCAAGCACCTGCTCGAGTACGACGACGTCATGAACAAGCAGCGCATCTTCTTCTATGGCCTGCGCTGCGAGATCCTGCGGGGCAACACGAAGGAGTATGTGCTCCGCGTGGCCGCCGAGATCGTGGAGGGCCTGGTGCACGACTACCTCCCCGAGAAGGGCGAGCGGGACGTGGCGGGCTTCAAGGAGCGGTTCGAGCAGCTCTACGCCCTGGAAGGCGTGGACCTGGACGAGATCGCCGGCATGGGCCACACCCAGGCCATCGACCGGCTTACCGCCATCGTCACGGAGGCCTACGAGGAGAAGGAACGCCGCCTGGGCAGCGAGGACGTGCTGCGCTGGCACGAGCGGGTGGCCATCCTCCAGATCATCGACTCCGCCTGGAAGCGCCACCTCCTGGTCATGGACCACCTCAAGGAGGCCATCGGGTTCCGGGGCTACGGCCAGAAGGATCCCCTGGTGGAGTACAAGCGGGAAAGCTACGAGTACTTCGAGCAGATGCGGTTCGGATACGAGGACGAGATCATCAGCTACCTCTACCGGGTCGAGCCCCAGCCCGCCTACATCCCCGACGACGACGCCTTCTTCCGGGAACCCGCCGAGATGCACGAGCTCGGGCCCAACGAGCTGGGCTCCCTGGAGGAGATGGGCCTTCCCGGTGACGTGGTCAAGCGCGTGATGCGCTTCTCCGCCGGCGGACTCGAGGAAGAGTAGCGGCGACTGGAAAATTCCGCCTGACATCCGCCTTGCTTTATGTTTCGCTAGTTCCATGGAACTGGTGATCGTTACGGGGATGTCGGGAGCTGGAAGGCGTTCGGTGCTGAGCGCCCTGGAGGACGCCGGCTGCACCGCGCTGGACAACGTGCCTGCGCGCCTCCTGGAACCGCTCCTGGAACTGGAGGCCAAGCTGAACCCCAGCCGGCCCCGGCTGGCGGTGGGCATGGACAACCGCCACCCCGAGTTCGCCGAGGAGCTTCCGGCCCTGGTGGACCGCCTCATGGACAGCTCCATCCCCGTCTACATGGTGTTCGTGGAGGCCCAGGACGACGCCCTCCTGCGCCGGTTCTCGGAATCCCGGCGCCCCCATTTCCTGGCCAAGGACGGCGGCCTCAGCGAGGCCATCAAGCGCGAACGCGAAAGCCTCGTGCCCGTGCGGGAAATGGCCACCGCCATCATCGACACCACCAACCTCACCCTTTCCCAGCTGCGCCATCGCATCTCCGAACTGCTTCCCGACCTCCCGGTGGAAGGCACCACCCTCCGCCTCATCAGCTTCGGGTTCAAGCACGGCGTCCCGCCCGAATCGGACATGGTCCTGGACGCGCGATTCCTCCCCAACCCCCACTATGTGGCCGAGCTCAAGCCGCTCACCGGCAAGGACATCCCCGTCAGGGATTTCCTCCTGAAATCGGACATCTTCGGCACCTTCCTGGCCCTGACCGAGAACTGGATCCTCTGGGCCTGGCCCTACATCCAGCAGGAAGGGAGGGCCTACCACACCATCTCCATCGGCTGCACCGGGGGGCAGCACCGCAGCGTCGCCCTGGTGGAAATGCTGGCCCAGCGGCTGCGCCGGGACATCCCAAAGTTAGTATTGACACATAGAGAGTTGCACGGCTGACCCCCCCCGCGGACCCCGCCGGGGCGGGGCGACGGGACCCCAAGCAGCTCAAGAAAACCCCGTGCCGTGTCGATTATCCTTTCAGCAGGGCGAATTTTTTCTGCCCAAGTGCCGAGTTTTTGCAAGAATGGATCTTGCATCAATGTGGGCGAGAGGTAATCTTCGGGCAGCAATCCTCCTTGGGAGGCACACCATGAGCGGGACCATTGAGTCGAGAACGGCCAAGCGAATTCCCCTGGGCGCCCCTGTCAAGGTCCTGGTCAAGGGGAAGGTGATTCTCGCGGCCATCGCGGTGAACATCAGCATGGGCGGAATCTACCTCAATGCCGCCCAGGCCCTGCCCGTGGGCAGCCAGTGCGAGGTCGCCATCGGCCTGCCGGAGGGCTCCGGGGCCGAGAGCTTCCTGACCGTGGGCCGCGTGGTGCGCACCGGCGAGGACGGCACGGCCATCCAGTTCGCCAAGATGCTGGCCGACCAGACGCTGGATGTCCTGGCGCGCCCGGCGAACCCCTCCTGGGGCGCCTCGGTCCTCAACGCCTACCTGAACTACTTCAAGGTGAGCCAGAGCCGCATCGGCTTCGACAGCGAGCGCGTGTTCGGGATCACGGCCAAGACCTTCCGCCGGGTCTCCACCATTTCCTTCATCACCTGCATCCCCACCGCGATCCTGCCCGTGTGGGCGCTCCGGGCCTACATCCCCAACATCCCCGACTGGGCCAAGATCATCGCAGCCTTCGCCTACGGCGCCGTGTGGCTTCTCGTGCTGCAGCCCCTGGTGGACCTGACCATCTTCAGGGCCATGAAGTCCCGCATGCAGCACCGGAGCCAAAGCACCTAGTAGAATGATTCTCAAATAACATTACTTTCGTGTTTCAGCCATCGATTAAGCCGGGTCTCCTTGGTCAAGGCGGTTCAGTTCCTATCCTTATCCATCCCCGTTCATCACATCCCCGTCGGAATTTCCTCTGGCGTGTCGACAGGTATGGATAGGGAGAGGGGAAGAGTGAGGCCGGGGATGTGGAGTTGAGAGTGGATGAGGTCCAGTGACGTGCGCTCCGGTAAACCCAGCGTTATTTCGACGGGGATGAACAGCGATAAACGGGGATAAAGATGGATAAAAAAGACTGGTGTGAAACCGATTCGTCTTCGAGCTTGTAGCGCCACCTGAATATCACTGGATCGGAATCCAGGGCCTGGAGGTGGCGGATGCGCCATGTGCCGAGCCGATCGCGAAATGGCCACCCCGCCCAACCCGCAGAAGTGTCTTACCCCCCATTCCCCCCCACCTGGTTTGCCCCCACCGAGGCCCCGTTGCCCCGGTCCTGGCGGATGCCCCGTCCCTTGTTGCCGCGGACCACGTTGCCCTCCACCCGGGAGCCCGGGCAGGACTCCAGGTAGATGCCGTCCCGGGTGCTGCCCGTGACGGTGTTCCCCTGGACGGTCATGCCGGTGGCGTTGGTGCGGAGGTGGATGCCGTACCCGTCCGTGGCCTGGATCGTGTTGTCCTTGATCAGGTTCCCGTCGCATGCCGAAATGCCCACGCCGAAGCCGCGGTTCCCCGAGATGGCGTTTCGCAGGATCTGGGAGTTGTTGAAGAAGGCGGAATTGCTGTACCTGGCGGGGGGGCCGCCGGCGATTCCGCCGCCCCGGTTCCCGGTGACCGTGCAGTCGGCGATGACCAGGCGCGTCACGGTCTCTCCCGCGTTGGGCTCCACGTCGATGCCGCATTCGGGCGGGGTCCCCTGGGTGTTCCTGAACGTCGAGGCCTTGACCAGGATGTCCTGGCCGCCGACGATGGACATCCCCTGGCGGCGGTTGCGGTCCGCGACCACCTTGCTGAAGGTGAGCGCCGAGCAGGCCTTGGCCACGTAGAATCCGTCCCCCCAGCAGTCGGAGACCTTCAGCCCCTGAACGAGGATCCGGCTGGAGGAGATGATCGAAAGCCCCATTCCCCATTCCCCGGCGAGGCCCTGGTGGGTGTCCCGGTCCCCCTGGATGGCCCCTCCCTGGATGGTCACCTCGGTGGCCTGGTCCAGGGTCAGGATCGAATAGCGCGGGGCCGCGGAGGGAAAGGCCTTCAGCACGGCCCCGGGGGCCAGGCGCAGGGTCATGCGGCTGCCCAGGATCAGCCCGTTCCGCCCGTCCCGGGCGGTGGCGTTGATCATGTACGTTCCGTCGGGGATCTCCACCGTGCCGCCGCTGCCGGCGATCGCGTCGATGGCCCGCTGGATCGCGGCCGTGTCGTCGGTGATCCCATCGCCCCGGGCGCCGTAGGGCGCCTTGCGGACCTGGGCATGGGGCATGGCCGGCGGCTTCGGCGCCGCGGCGGCGGCCACACCGGCCGCCTGCATCAGTGCGAGCGTCAAGGTCAGGGGCTTCATGGGCTATTTGGTCGTATTCGTGCCCACGGTGGCGGAACCGTCGGCGTTGCGGATGGCGGTTCCGGTGTTGCCGAGAACGGTGTTGCCGTTGACGACGGTCCCCGTGCAGTAGGAAAGGTAGATGCCGTCGCCCTGGTTCCCGGTGACGGTGTTGCCCGTGATCACGAAATCCATGGCGTAGTAGTCGATCCAGATGCCGTCGCCCTTGTTGTTCCGGATCGTGTTGTTCGTGAAGGAGATGCGCTCGGACTCGTCCCAGGCGATGCCGCCCAGGTGGTAGTTGCTGCCGCCGTTGTCGGTGATGGTGCAGCCGGTGACGACGCAATCCGTGCAGAAGGCGGTGCCGTTGCCGGTGGGGCCGTTCTTCGTGGACCCGCCGCCGGCGATGCCGCCCCCGGCGTTGCCGAAGATGTTGCAGCCGATGACCTGCACGTTCTTGACGGTGGAACCCGAGTTGGGCTCGAAATCCAGGCCGCAGGCCGGATCGTTGCCGTTGGTGTTGCTGAAGGTGCTGTACTGGATGACGACGCCGTTGCAGTAGACCAGCGAACAGCCCTGGCGGCGGTTGTTGTCCGCGGTGCAGTCGGAGATCACCACGCCGGACACGTTGCTGTAGATGTAGAAGCCGTCGTTGCAGTTGTTCTTGGAGGTGACTCCCAGGAGGGTGATTCCGCTGGCGGTGCCGATGGACACGCCGTTGCCGACCTCCATGTCCGAGCCGACGCCGTTGATGTAGGTGGGAAGGTTCCGGGCCACCCGGTCGCCGATGAGCGTGCCGCCCACCAGGGCGATGTTGCTCTCCCGCATCCCCACCAGGGCATAGCCGCTCCCGATGGTCATGGTCTTGCACTGGAGGACCGCGCCCGGATCCAGCAGCAGCGTGTTGCCGGAATTGAGGTAGAGGCCGAACTGGCTGGAGGAGGCGACGGGATTGATGAGGTAGGTGCCGGCGGGGACGTAGCAGATGCCCGAGCCCGTGGCGGCCAGGGCCCGGTTGATGGCGGCGGTGTCGTCGGTGGTGCCGTCGCCGGCGGCGCCGTACTGGGTCCTGGCGTTGACGGTGGTGTTGCTGGCCACCGTCAGGATGCGCACGCTGGCGCTGACCGAGGGCGTCGAGACGGAAGTGGCCGTGATCCTGCGGATCGCCTTGGCGGACGCGGCAGGGCAGGTGTAGACACCGGCGGAGCTGATGGTCCCGACGGTGGAATTGCCGCCGGCGATCCCGTCCACGCTCCAGGTCACGGAATCGGTGGTGGAGCCGGTGATGGCCGCGGAAAAGGTCAGCTGGCCGCCGCTGCCGATGGCGGTGGGCGTGCCGGGGGTGAGTTCGATGGCCGTGGTGGCGCCGGGGGCCGCCACCGTGACCACGGTGGAGGAGGACTTCGTCGGGTCGGCGACGCTGGTGGCCTTCACCGTGTGGGTGCCCGCGGAGGCTGGGGCCGCGTAGGTGACGGTGGCCCCGGTCCCGGAGAGGGTGCCGACCGTGGCGTTGCCGCCGGCGATGGCGTCCACCGTCCAGGTGACCCCGGTTTCGCTCGCCCCGGTCACCGTGGCCGTGAAGGAGAGGCTGCCGGAGGTGGCGACGCTGGCCGTGGCCGCGGGGCTCAGGACCAGGACCACCGCCGGGGCGGTCACCGTTACGGTGGCCGAAGCGTTGCGGGTGGTGTCCTCCACGCTCTGGGCCAGGATGGTGTGGGTTCCGGCGGCCAGGGGCGCGGTGTAGGTGACGGTCGTGCCGGTGCCCGAGAGGGTGCCGGTGGTGGCGTTCCCGCCGGGCACGTTGTCCACGTTCCAGGTGACTCCGGCGGTGGATCCGGTGACCGTGGCGGTGAAGGTCTTGGTGGCGCCGCCCGTCATGGAGGTGGCGCCCGGGCTGAGGGCGACCGTCACGCCGGCGGTGACCGTGACGGTGGAGGAGGCCGACCGGGTGGTGTCGGCGGTGCTCCTGGCCGAAACGACGTGGGTGCCCGCCGCTGCGGGCGCCGTGTAGGTGGCCGTGGTCCCCGTGCCGGAGATGACGCCCACGGTGGCGTTGCCGCCCGCGATGTCATCCACCGCCCAGGTGACGCCAGTCGCCGTGGTGCCGGTGACGGTGGCGGTGAAGGTCTTCGTGGTGCCGCCCGTCATGGAGGTGGCGCCCGGGCTGAGGGCGACCGTCACGCCGGCGGTGACCGTGACGGTGGAGGAGGCCGACTTGGCGGTGTCGGCGGCGCTCCTGGCCGAGACGACGTGGGTGCCCGCGGCGGCGGGCGCCGTGTAGGTGACCGTGGCCCCGGTGCCGGAGATGACGCCCACGGTTGCGTTGCCGCCCGCGATGTCGTCCACCGTCCAGGTGACGCCGGTGGAGGTGGTGCCGGTGACCGTCGCCGTGAAGGAGAGGGCCGCGCCGGTGGCGAGGGAGCTGCTTCCGGGCGTCAGGGTCACGGCGACGCCGGACTGCACCGTGACGGTTCCGGATGCGGAACGGGTGGGGTCGGCGACGCTGGTCGCGACGATGGTGTGGGTGCCCGCGGCCGCGGGGGCCGTGTAGGTGCGGGTGTTGCCGGTGCCGGTGAGGGTGCCCACGGAGGTGCTGCCGTTGGCGATGTTGTCCACGGTCCAGGTGACGGCCGTATTGGAGGTTCCGGTGACGGTGGCGGTCACGGAGGCCGTGGCGCCCGTGCTCAGGCTGCCTCCGGACGGGCTCAGGCTCACCTGGACCGGCGCCAGCACCGTCATCACCGCCGAGGCGGACCGGGTGGCGTCGGCCGCGCTGGTGGCGGAGACGGTGTGGGATCCCGCCGCGGCGGGGGCGGTGTAGGTGACGAGGTTCCCGGTGCCGGTGATCGTGCCGACGGTCGCATTCCCGGAGGGGACGCCGTCGACGTACCAGGCCACCCCCGTCGTGCCGGTGCCGGTGACCGTCGCGGTGATGGAGGCCGTGCCGCCCGGCGAGAGGCTCGCCGAGGCGGGGGTGAGGACCACCTGGACCGGAGGCGCCACGGTGATTGCGGCCGCCCCCGAACTGGCGGGAGCCTCCGCGCTGGTGGCCCTGACGGTGTGGGTTCCGGCGGTGCCGGGGGCGGTGTAGACGACGGTGCTGCCGCTGCCGGTGAGGGTCCCGGTGGAGGCGTTGCCGCCCGCGATGCCGTCCACGTCCCAGGTGACCGCGGGATTCGAGGCCCCGGTGACGGTGGCCGTCAGGGAGAGGGTGCCCCCGTTCTGGACCGAGGCGCTGGCCGGGCTCACCCCCACGACCACCGCGCCCGGGGCTAGAACGGTCAGGACGGCCCTTTCGAAGACCTGGGGGTTCACGGAACTGGTGGCCTGGATGGTGTGGCTCCCCGGGGAGGCGGGCGCTGTGTAGGTCACGGTGGAACCGGACCCGGTGATGGTTCCCGTGGAGGCATTGCCGCCCGCGATGCCGTCCACCGACCACGCGACGCTCGTATGCCGGGTTCCCGTCACGGAGGCCGTGAGGGCCAGGGTCCCTGAAGGGGCCAGGCTGCCGGAGGCCGGATCCAGGGCCACCTCCATGGCGGGTGCGAAGACCCGCACGGGCGCGGTGGCCACGCGCTTTGCGTCCGCCGTGCTGACGGCGGTGATCGTGTGGAGGCCGGGGAGCGTCGGGGCGACGTAGGTGCCGGCCGTGCCGGTGCCGGAAATGGTGCCGACGGTCTCGTTGCCTCCCGGGATGTTGTCCACGGACCAGATCATCCCCGTGTCCGAGGCCGCATGGTTGGACACCGTGGCCGTGACGATGTCGTTGCCGTTGGTGTCCACGTAATCGAGGTTGAGGGTCAGGGGCGCGGCGCTCGCCGGCGTCAGGCCCGGGTTCGGGGAACCCGCCCCTCCGCAAGCGATGAAGGAGCAGACGGTTCCGATGACGAGAAGACCCAGGAGACGTAATTGGATGCCAATACCGTTCATGGGCTCCTCCGCCCTCACGCCCGTTCTATCGGGTCCTTTTTGGCTGCCCATTAGACATGAGATCGAAGGAATTTTATATTCATTACAGAAAATCAGGGCGTAAAAAGGAAAAAGGAGCGGTTTCCCTTCGGATTCCGGATTATTAAATAAATTAAATATATTTTTCGCCGTTGTCCAGGCCGGCGGCATTCCAAGGATTCCTCCCCGCGGCCGCATCCACTACACTGGGCGGGCCCAACCGGAAAGGTGCACCCGATGCTCGGATCCCTGATCTACAAATGGCGACTCCGGGGCTACCTGAAGCAGGGTCTTCAGGTGGCTCCCGACTGCCGCATGGTGAGCATTCCGGATTTCGGCTCCGAGCCTTACCTGATCAGCATCGGCCGGCACGTGACGCTGGCGAGTAATGTCACTTTCATTACACATGATGGCGGCACGTGGGTGATCCGGGACCGGGAGCGGTTCCGGGAAGTCATCCGGTACGGGCGCATCACCATTCACGACAACTGCTTCATCGGGAAGGGAGCCTACCTCATGCCCGGCGTCAGCGTCGGGCCCAACGCGGTGGTGGCCAGCGGCTCGATCGTGACCAAGGACGTGCCTCCCAACAGCGTGGCGGCCGGGGTTCCGGCCCGGGTCATCCGGGACATCGATTCCTACGCGGAAAACCTTCTGGCCGCCAATCCGCCCTATGACCGGGAGGCCTACCGCAGGGACAAGGTCCGGGAACTCCTGAGGCTGTTCCCACGTCCCTGGTGACCTCCTTTCCCTTCCAGGACCGTGGTTGCGGTTGAAAAAAATAGCCTTGATCGGTTGAATGCTTCGAGTGCATGATCCTTAGGGCAACCACAGGTGTCAATGATGGGCATTATCAGGGAGCTCAAGAATTTATATAAAAAGATAAGGATTTGGCAGGTTCGAAGGGCCGGCCTTGTCCTGGGCGAAGGCTGCCGGTTCGCTCGCTTTCCCTCCTTCGGCACCGAACCCTACCTGATCACCCTCGGGAATCATGTGGCCATCGCCTCGGATGTGGTCTTCATCACCCACGACGGAGGGACCTTCGCCTTCCGCCACCAGGAACGGTACCGCAAGGTCATCAAGTACGGCCGGATCAACATCCTGGACAACTGCGTCATCGGGGAGCGGGCCATCCTCCTGCCGGGGGTCACCATCGGCCCCAATTCGGTGGTCGCCGCGGGCGCCGTGGTGTCGCGCAACGTCCCCCCCAACGTCCTGGCGGCGGGGAACCCGGCCAAGCCGGTGATGACCATGCTCCAGTACGCGGAATGGTCGCTGGCTTCCACGCCGGATTACGACGAGGCCGCCTACCACCGGGACAAGAAGACCTTCCTGATGAACATGCGTATGCGGGGTTCGTCCATGAAGCCCCGGGGACCCCAGGCTGCGGACCCGGGCCGGGTCGAAGGCGTCGACTCCGAGCCCTGAAGCTAAGATCCATAAATATAATTTTTATGTTTTGACGATCCGGCCCATTCGGATGCTGGCGGCGTGCCGCAAAAAAATCTTTTAATTGGGTTATTGAATGGATTGTAGAAAACATGCATCCTAGGGTGTCCCTCAGGCTTTCTGAATCCGGCTTGTAATGCACCACACCTGAAAAGGCCTCCCATGGGCCTTCGCGGTGGTTTGACCTTCAAGGAGCAACAATGGGCGCCGCCATCCTCGACCGACCCCCCCAAAAGGGCATCTTGCGAACGGTTCTAGCCGGCCTCGCAGCCTCCGTGGCTCTTGTCTTCATGGCCGCCTGCAGCGGCGGCGGAGGGGGAGGCAATCCCACGCCGCCACCCGCTCCCACCGTGCCGGTGGTGACGGCCCCGGCCAATGTCACCGCCGGTGCCACCGGCCTGGCCGCTTCCACCACCGCCCAGGCGAACTGCACCTTCGCCTGGACCATCACCAACGGCACCATCACCGCCGGCGCGGCCACCACCGCCGTCACCTTCACGGCCGGCGCCACCGGCACCGTGCAGCTGTCCTGCGTTGCCACCAATTCGGCCGGCGTCTCCAGCGCCGCGGGCACCAAGTCCTGCACCATCGTCGCCGCGCCCGTCCTCCCGGTCATCACCGCGCCCGCCAACGTCGCCCCCGGCGCCACGGGCCTTACGGCCTCGGTTCCCGCCCAGGCCGGCTGCACCTATGCCTGGACGATCACCAACGGCGAGATCACCGCCGGCGCGGGGACCGCCAGCGTCACCTACACCGCCGGCACCACCGGCACCACGGACCTCGGCTGCGTGGTCACCAACGCCGCGGGCACCTCCAGCGCCAAGGGCAGCGCCTCGTCCACCATCGTGACCATGACGCTCGTCCAGCCCGTCATCACCGCCCCGGCCGCCGCCACCGCCGGCGCCGCGGGCCTCACGGCCTCGGTGCCCGCCCAGGCCGGCGCCACGTTCGCCTGGACCATCACCGGCGGCACCATCACCGCCGGAGCGGCCACCACCAGCGTCACCTTCACCGCCGGCGCCGCCGGCTCCGTCCAGCTCGCCTGCGTCGCGACCAACGGCGTCGGCGCGTCCACCACCCCCGGAACGGCCACCGTCACCATCTTCGCCGCGCCCACAACGCCCGTCATCACCGTCGCCTCCAAGGTCACGGCCGGAGCCACGGGCCTGACCGCTTCCGTCGCCACCCAGGCCGGCAGCACCTACGCCTGGACCCTCACCGGAGGCACGGTCACCGCCGGCGCAGGCACCAACGCCATCACCTTCACCGCCGGCGCCAGCGGCACCGTCGGGCTGAGCTGCGTCGTCACCAACGGCGCGGGCACCGCCAGCACCCCGGGCACCGCCACCAGCACCATCTTCGCGGCGCCCACCACGCCCGTCATCACCGTGGCCGCCAACGTCACGGCCGGCACCGCGGGCCTCACCGCCTCCGTGCCCGCCCAGGCCGGCAGCACCTACGCCTGGACCCTCACCGGCGGAACCATCACCGCCGGCGCGGCCACCAACGCCATCACCTTCACGGCCGGCGCCAGCGGCACCGTCG
>DBMS01000148.1:35905-36085 GCA_002297665.1 Holophagaceae bacterium UBA692
CAGCACCTACGCCTGGGGCATCACCGGCGGCACCATCACCGCCGGCGAGACCACCAACGCCATCACCTTCACCGCGGGCGCCAGCGGCACCGTCGGGCTGACCTGCACCGTGACCAACGGGGCCGGCACCGCCAGCACCCCGGGCACCGCCACCAGCACCATCTTCGCGGCGCCCGCCAC
>DBMS01000195.1 GCA_002297665.1 Holophagaceae bacterium UBA692
GCCGGCGCGGGGATGGCGGGCAGCGCCTCCAGCGGGTGATCCTCATGACCTTGCTCCGCTCCACGTGGGTCAGGAGGTCGCGGGTGTCGATGAGGGCGGGGGGCGGCGGCGGCACCTTGATGACCTTGCCGGACTTGAACTGGGCCTTCTTGAGGTCGTTGGCCTCCAGCAGGTCCTCGGGGCTCAGCTTGAACTTGGCGGCCACCTTGGCCAGGGTGTCGCCCGGGCGGATCTTGTAGGTCTTGAAGTCCAGCCGCTGGCCGGCCGGGATCCGGGCCAGGGCCCGCGCGGTGGCGCCGCCGAGGCCCGGCGGCACCCGCAGGGCGTACCGTCCCGGAGGCGTGCTGCTCCGCAGCAGCTCGGGGTTCAGCTCCCGGAGGGTCTCCACGTCGGTGCCCGCGTGGCGGGCCAGGACGGCGAGGCTGGTCATGCGGTCCACGTCCACGGTCTCGTAGGCGTAGGGCTGGAGCTGCTCCACCTTGAAGCCGTAGCGCTCGGGGTCGTGGCCGATGAGGATGGCAGCGCACAGCTCGGGCACGTAGTTCTTGGTCTGGTTCCGGAGCCAGCGGCTGCGGGCCATGTCCCAGAAATTGCGGCTGCCCAGGTTCTGGGCGGCGCGATCGGTGGTGAGGGGTCCGGCGTTGTAGCCCACCAGGGCCAGGTACCAGTCCCCGGAGGTCTCGTACAGGCGGCGCAGGTAGCGGGCCGAGGCGCGCGTGGCCTTGACGGGATCCCGCCGCTCCTCCACCCAGGCGTTGCCGTTGAGCCCGTAGATGCGCCCGGTGGAGCGGATGAACTGCCACATGCCCACGGCCTGGGCGTAGCTGCGGGCGCTGTTGATGAAGCCCGATTCGATGACGGCCAGGTAGGCCAGGTCCTGGGGGATGCGCTCTTCGGCGAAGATCTGGCGCGCCATGGGCAGCCACATGGTCGCCCGCGAAAGGGTGCGCTCCATGAAGCCCCGCTTGGCGGTGGTGAACTCGTGCACCCAGGCCAGGACCTTGTCGTTGAGGTCGATGGGGAAGTCGTAGACGGCGCCCGCGGTGCCGCCCTTGACCTGCTCCAGCTCGGCCTTGAGGGCCTCGCCGGAAAGGGGCACCACCTCCGTGGCCTCCTTGAGGCCGGGGTCCGGAACGGCGGGCTCGCCCTCGCTGTCGGGCAGGTGCTGCTCGAGCTCCTGGAGCCGGTCCAGGAGGGCCTTGACCTCGGGGGCCTCCAGCGCCTCCTCGGGCCAGTCGGCGACGAGCACCTCGGCCTCCTCGGCGCGGGTGCCGGCGGTGTCCCAGTCCTTCTCCTGGGCGCTGCGCTCGCCGTCCTCCACCAGGGTGCGCAGCCGGGCCACGTCGGGCCGGAACCTCCCGGCGGCGGCCTTGGGCGCCGTGGCCGGGAGTCCCTTGGATGCCGGCGCCGGCTGCCCCTTGGGGGCCGGGGCCGGAAGGGGCTTCGGGGATTGCGCCGGCAGGGCCCTGGAAGGCTGGACCGGGGTGGCCGGGGCCGAAAGGCCCGCGCAGGCCACGAGCAGGGCCAGAAGCCGGCCCCGGAATCGCCGGGGGCTATCCGGGGCCTGGCAGGTCATTCAGTGGCTCTCGGCGCTGACGAGGGCCTCGTAGGCCGCGGCGTCCAGCAGCTCGGGGTTCAGGGCGCCGTCGAGCTTGACCTTGAGCATCCAGCCCTTGCCGTACGCGTCCTCGTTGACGTACTCGGGGTGGGCTTCCAGTTCGGCGTTGATCTCGAGCACCTCGCAGGCGGAGGGGATGAAGATCTCGGAGACCGTCTTCACGGACTCGACGGTGCCGAACTCGTCGCCGGCCTTGAAGGCGGCGCCCACCTCGGGCATGTCCACGAACACGACGTCGCCCAGCGCCTCCTGGGCGTAATGGGTGATGCCCACCAGCGCGGTGCCGTCGCCCAGGGGCTTGATGTATTCGTGGTTCTTGGTGTACTTCACGTCGGCGGGGTACATGGATTCCTCCAGAGGGATGATTCTAGCCGCGGTGGGCCGGTCAGGGGTTTACAGGTGCAACTACTTGGCGCGCTTGTAGAAGGGGGTGGGGATCACTTCGGCCTCGCAGGCCTTGCCGCGGATGTCGATGTGGATGCGGGAGCCCAGGGGAGCGTGGCTGACGGGCACGTAGGCCAGCCCCAGGTTGAACCCGCAGGTGGTGCTCGGGGAGCCGCTGGTGACGTACCCGGCCTTCTTCCCGTCCACGAGGACGTCCATGTGGTCCCGGGCGATCTCGCGCTTCTCCAGCATGCGGAAGCCCACCAGCCGGCGGCTGAAGCCCTGCTCCTTGAGGGTGGCCAGGGCTTCGCGGCCCAGGAACTCGCCCTTCTGGAGCTTGATGATCCAGCCCAGGTCGGCTTCCAGGGCGTTGGTGGTGTCGTCGATCTCGTGGCCGTAGAGGGCCATCTTGGCTTCCAGGCGCAGGGTGTTGCGGCAGCCCAGGCCGGTGGGCACCAGGCCCAGGGGCTGGCCGGACATCATGAGCTCGTTCCACACCCACTCGGTCTTTTCGGCGGGGCAGTACACCTCGAAGCCGTCCTCGCCCGTGTAGCCGGTGCGGGCGAACATGGCGGGCATGCCCTTGAACTTCCCGAAGGCGAACCAGTAGTACTTGATCTGGGAGAGGTCGATGTCCACCAGGGGCTGGAGGACGTCCATGGAGAGGGGACCCTGGAGCGCCACCTGGCCCGTCTGGTCGCTCTCGTTGGTTACCTCCACGTCCCACTTGGCGGCATGCTGCTTGACCCAGGCGAAATCCTTCTCCACGTTGGAGGCGTTCACCACCAGCAGGAAGTGGTCGTCGGCGATCTTGTGGAGGAGCAGGTCGTCCACGAAGGTGCCGTTCTCGTACAGGAAGGCGGTGTAGTGGATCTGGCCGTGGGCCAGCTTCACCACCGCGTTGGGGGTGAGCCAGTCCAGGAAGGCCATGGCCTGGGGCCCCTTGACGCGGATCTCGCCCATGTGGCTCACGTCGAACAGCCCGACCTTGGTGCGCACGGCGACGTGCTCGGCGATGATGCCGGCGGGGTACTGGACGGGCATGTCCCAGCCGCCGAAGTCCACCATCTTGGCCCCGAGGGCCCGGTGGACGGCGTTGAGGGGGGTCTTCAAGAGTTCGGACATGGCTTCTCCATCAGGTTTGCGAGTTGAACGTATCGGAACTTTGATTGTAGGCCATCCCCCCGGGTTTTCACATCCTCGGGACCCAGGGAAGCACCCCGGGCAGGTCCCATGCCAGGCTCCACGCCCCGCCCGGCTCACGCCTGGCCTCCAGGGACACCGCCAGGGGCAGGATCTCCACGCCCCCGTCCCGGGCCCGCTCCAGTTCGGCGGCGTAGTCCGGGTCGATCTCCCGGGCCGCGTCGAACCCCGTCACGTCGCCCCGGTGCGCGAAGAACACGATGGCCGCGCGGTGGCCCAGGCGCACCATGGCGCGGAGCTCGCGCAGGTGCTTGGCGCCCCGCAGGCTCACGGCGTCGGGAAAGCACGCCAGGTCCCCCACGCGCAGGGTGGCGTTCTTCACTTCGATGTAGACGCACCGGTCCCGGGCGTCCCGGGCGAGCACGTCGATCCGGCTGCGCTCCTCGCCGTACTTCTGTTCCGTGAGCACCGAGTGGAGGCCTGGAAGGCCCGGCAGCCGGTTCTGGCGGGCGGCTTCGGCCACCACCCGGTTGGGCATGCCCGTCTCCACGCCGACCCAAGCGCCCGCACGGTTGCATGCCAGCCAGGTATAGGCCAGCTTGCGGGCGGGGTTGGAGCTGGCCTCCAGCAGCACCGCGTCCCCAGGCTCCCAGGAGGACGCCATGGTGCCGGTGTTGGTGCAGTGGGCCGTGGCCACCGTGCCGTCGGCCAGTTCCACGTCGGCGAGGAACCGCTTGTATCGCTTGAGGATGACGCCTGGCACGAGGCCCGTTTTCCGGATCAGCATGGTTCCAGTGTGACGGGGAGCCGCCCGGACCGCAGGGATTTAATTCCGGCCTGGCCGCAGGACCAGGGGGTAGAGCAGGAACGCCGCGGCCAGGACCCCCAGGGCCGCCTTCAGGCCCACCAGGTCGGCCAGGGCCGATCCCGTCACGGGCCCCACCATCAGGCCCAGGGAAAAGGCGATGTTGAGCAGGGAGAACACCGAGCCGAAGTCGGTGCTCCCCTTCCCCTCCACGTGGCCGGCCAGGGCGGGCCCGCAGGGGGACATGAGCAGGCTGCAGGTGCTTCCCATGGCCAGCATGAAGGCGAACACCGCCGCGCGGCCCGGGAGGAAGGCCGCGGTGGCCAAAAGCACCGCCGCCAGGACCATGCCCAGGCGCAGGGGGCCCCAGGGGCCGCGGCGGTCGGTCCAGTGGCCCACGAGGGGCGAGGTGACGATGCTGGCCAGGGCGGTGGTGGTGAACGCCAGCCCGATGGCCATGGCGTCCATGCCCAGGTGCCTGGACAGGTGCAGGGGCAGCACCGCCTCCAGCACGGCCCCCAGGAGCGAGCCCAGGACCATGGCGCCCGCGAACACCCGCACCGTCCCGTCCCGCAGGAGCCCCAGGTACCCGGTTCCCGCGGGCTGGCCGGGAGGGTCCACGGGCAGCAGGGTGATGCGGACCCCCGCGTCCAGCACCGCCAGGCCCGCGGCGAAGAGGAACGCGGCCCGGATGTTCCAGGCGCGGGTCATCCAGCCGGCGAAGGCCGGGCCCAGGAACAGGCCGAGGTTGGCGCAGGCGAAGACGGTGCTCATGGCCTTGCCCCGCTGGTTCGCGGGGAAGTGGTCGGCGACCATGGACAGGCCCGCCACCCAGGTGGCGGCCGCGGCGACGCCCTGCAGGACCCGGGCCGCCAGGAGCAGGGGAAAGCTCCCCGCGAAGGCGAAGAGGATGGTGGCGGCCCCGAAGCCCACCAGGCCGCCCAGGAACGGTCCGCGGCGCCCGCGGCGGTCCGCCCAGGTGCCCAGGGGAAGCGCCGCCAGCAGGAGGGCGCCCGCGTAGCTGCCGAAGAGGAACCCCAGGTGGGTCTGGCTCAGGCCGTGGAGCCGCGCGTACTCCGGCAGGAGCGGCGGGAGCATGGCGTAGACGACCGTATCGGTGAAAAAGGCCAGGCCCACCACCACCAGCGCGGCGTATTTCGGGGCCAGCCTCGCCATCAGAAGCCCGCGGCCAGGATGCGGTCGATGGCCTCGGCCAGGTCCGCGGCCACCAGGTCGGCCCGGGCGCCGTCCACCTGGGAGCCGTACCCGGTGCGCACCAGGGCCGACCTGCAGCCCGCGTTCCGCCCGGCTTCGATATCCAGCGCCTTGTCGCCGATCATCCAGCTGCGCGAGAGATCCAGCCGGTGCTCCTCCGCGGCCCGCACCAGCATCCCGGGGTTGGGCTTGCGGTCGGGGTGGTCCGGATGGGCGTAGTCCCCCTTCCCGCGCTCGTGGTGCGGGGCGGCGTAGATCCCATCCATGCGGGCCCCCTCCTTGGCCAGGAGCTCGGCGATGCGCTCCATCACGGCGTTGAACTCGTCCCAGCCGTACCGGCCCTTGCCGATGCCGCTCTGGTTGGTGACCACCACCACCGGGATGCCCAGGGCGTTGAGCCGGGCCAGGGCCCCGGCGGCCCCGGGCACCAGCACCACGTCCTCGGGGCGGTGGAGGTAGCCCACTTCCTCGTTGAGCGTGCCGTCCCTGTCGATGAAGACCGCGGGACGCGCAGCCAAGAATGTTCCTTCAACCATCAATTTCTCCCGATTGGCATGGCGCCGCGGTCGCGGCCCAGGCCTAGAGTTCCTTCACCAGCGACAAGGCCGCCTGGCACAGGCGCCGCACGCCGGGGACCAGGTCCAGGGAGGCCAGGGCCTTTTCGCCCACCCACTGCCCGCCTTCGGGGGGCGGGGGCACCTGCTCCTCGGGCGCCTTGGTGCGCAGGAGGTGGGTGAGGTAGAGGCGCTGCTGGCCTTCGAGGCCCTCCAGGCGCAGGAGCCAGGGGGTCGGAAGCCGCGAGGTGCGCTCGTCGAAGACCACCGGCAGGCGCGAGGGGTCGTGGAACCGGAAGGGGATCTTCCAGCTGGCGTCCACCTGGGCCTGCAGGAGGGCCGGGGGCAGGAAGCCCGGGGACCACGGCACCTGGGGGGGCATGAGGAGGCCGCGGTGGGGGGCGTGCACGGAGGGCACCAGCAGCACGAAGGGCATGGCCGATCCGTGCACGAGCACGCCCTCGATGAAGGTGGTCAGGTAGACCGGGCCTTCCGACATGCTCACCTCCCGCCCTGGATCTCCAGATCCCGCAGGATGCGGTCCCTGGCTTCCTCGACTTCGGCCACCAGGGCTTCGGGCTTGAATTTCCGGAGTTCCTTGGTGCGGCGGTCCTTGAGTTCCACCACGCCGTCCTTGAGGCCCTTGGAGCCCACCATGACGCGCAGGGGGAAGCCCAGCAGGTCGGCGTCCTTGAATTTGGCGCCCGGGCTCATGCCCTCGCGGTCGTCGTGGAGCACCTCGAAGCCCGCGGCCTCCAGGTCGCGCTCCAGGCCGTCGGCGACCTCGCGCACCTGGTCGTTGCCCGGATCCAGGTCCAGGAGGTGCACCTGGTACGGGGCGATGGGCCAGGGCCAGACGATGCCGTCGGCGTCGTAGTTCTGCTCGATGGCCGCCGCCACGGTGCGGGTGATCCCGATGCCGTAGCACCCCATGACCATGGGGTTCTCCTTGCCGTGCTCGTCGACGTAGACGCAATTCATGGACTTGGAATACTTGGTGCCGAGCTTGAAGACCTGGCCCACCTCGATGCCCCGGAAGGCCTGGAAGTGTCCGGCGCCGCAGCGGGGGCAGAGGTCCCCCTCCTGGGCCAGGCGCATGTCCAGGACCTTCGCGCCCGGGAGGTCGCGCAGGGGGTCGAAGCCGAAGTGATGGAATCCGGTGACGTTGGCTCCGCAGGTGAGGTTGCCGGCGCCTTCCAGGGAGCGGTCCACGAGGTACACCAGGGCGTCCTTGGGGGCCTGGTGGAGCGCCCAATGGCGGGTGCCCTCCTGGGGAAGCGGGCCCAGGAAGCCCGGGGCCGCGCCGCAGAAGTCCTCGCCGTCGGCCATGGGCTGCAGGTCGGCGGCGCCCAGGGCGTTCTTCACCTTGACCGGGTTGAGCTCGTGGTCGCCCCGGAGGACGCAGGCCACGGCCGCCTTGCGGACCGTGTCGCCTTCCGCGGGGAATTCGGCGGTCAGCCAGTACACCTTGGAGGTCTGGTGGAGGGGGAGCCCGTCGTGGGCGTCGTCCTTGAAGGCCTTGGCCTGCTCCTCCATGACGGTGATCCCGGGGGTGCTGAAGTGGCAGCGGCTGAGGGCCAGCGCGGGGCCGTGGTCCACCGCGGGCACCCGGGGCGCCTCGGTCTTCTCGACATTGGAGGTGTACTCGCAGGAGTCGCAGGAGAGGATCCCGTCCTCCCCCGAACCGGCCAGCACGTGGAATTCGTGGGTGAAGCTGCCGCCGATGGCGCCGCTGTCGGCCTCCACCGGGCGGAACTTGACGCCCAGGCGGGAAAAGATCCGCTTGTAGGCGTTGAACATCTCCCAGTAGCCCTTGTCGGCGTCGGCGTCGTCCACGTGGAAGGAGTAGCCGTCCTTCATGATGAATTCCCGGCCGCGCATGAGGCCGAAGCGGGGCCGGATCTCGTCCCTGAACTTGGTCTGGATCTGGAAGACGTTCATGGGCAGCTGCTTGTAGCTGCGGACGTTCTTGCGGACGATGTCGGTGACGACCTCCTCGTGGGTGGGGCCCAGGCAGAAGTCCGCGTCCTTGCGGTCCTTGAAGCGCAGGAGCTCCTTGCCGTAGAAGGACCAGCGCCGGGACTCCTGCCAGAGCTCAGCGGGCTGGACGGTGGGCATCAGGAGTTCCTGGCAGCCGTCCTTGGCCAGTTCCTCCCGGACGATCTGCTCGAACTTGCGGATGCTCCGCAGGGCCAGGGGCAGGTAGTCGTAGATGCCCGCGGCCAGCTTCTGGATCATGCCGGCGCGCATCATGAGCTGCTGGCTCACCACGTCGGCGTCCCGGGGAACCTCCCGGAGGGTCTGGATCAACATCTTGGTCTGCTTCATCGGGTCTCTTTCGATGCGTAGGTGTCGGGTTCAGGCGAGCAGGGAATTCACGATCTGGCTGGCGGCCTTGCCGTCGTAGGCGCCCCCGTGGGCGGCCTGGAGGGCCTTCATGACCGCGCCCATGTCCTTGCGGCTCTGGGCCCCGGTGAGGGCGATGGCGGCGCGCACGGCCTCCTCGAGCTGGGCTCCCCCCAGCATGGAGGGGAGGAATTCCTTCAGCACCTGGATCTCCGCGAGCTCCGTCGCCGCGCGGTCGGCATAGCCGGCCCGGGTGAACTGCTCCACGCTGTCCTCCCGGCTTTTCACCAGCCGCTTGAGCACGGCCAGGGCCTCGGCGTCGGGCAGAACGCCCTGGGGCCCGAGGCCCTTGGCGACGGCCTCGTTCTTGTACGCGGCCAGGGCCATGCGCAGCACCGCCGTCCGGGCGGCATCCCGGGCCAGCATCGAGGTCTTCAATTCGGCTTGCAATCGGTCCAGCATGAGGGAAAACTCCAATCGTCCTGCACCTTAATCCTGCCCTTGAAGCGGTCCGCCTTCAATCGGTTGTGGAAATAAACCCCGCCCGGTGGCCGTAACCAGTGAAATAATGAAAACAAACCGCGAGGCTTACCCCACATGAACGTTGCCTTCATCAACCCCTTCATCGAATCCACCCTCCGAAGCCTGGACATGATGGCCGGGATCCAGGCCGAGAAATCGGGGCTGGAATTGAAGGAGGACCTCATCACCACCTACGACGTGTCGGCGATCATCGGCCTCACGGGCGAGACGTCGGGATCGATCATCATCAGCATGCCCGAGGCCCTGGCCTGCAGGATCGCGTCGAACATGCTCATGGAGGAGATCAAGTCCCTGAACAAGAACGTCGAGGACGCCATCGGCGAGATCGGCAACATCGTCGTGGGCGACGCCCGTCGCAGCCTGATCCAGGACGGCCACCAGCTCAACATCTCCATCCCCACGGTCGTCATCGGCGTGGGCCACAAGATCAGCCGCAGCGGGGACGTGCCCTGCATCGCCATCCCGTTCACGACGGAGTTCGGCGACTTCGAGGTGAACGTCGGGCTGCGCGAAAGCTAGGCGGCCGCCGGCGGAAAGAAAAAAGGCGCCTCGCGGCGCCTTTTTTCATGGACCGGATCGGGCCTAGGCCTTCTCGAACTTGATGACTTCCACGGGGCAGCCCGCGGCGGCGGCTTCGATGCCGGCTTCCATGGAGTCCTGGAACTCGCCCTTCAGGGGGGACATCTCGTCGCGGTTCTCGGTCTCGTTGCCGTCCTCGCGCACATCGGCCTTGATGACGCAGGTGGTGTCGGTCACCAGGAAGACGTCGGGGCACTCCGCGTCGCACGCGTTGCAGACAATGCAACCTTCTTCGATCCAAACCTTGGTGATGGCCATGGGTATCTCCTCATCTGGGGCTTCGGCCCCACCATTTCGCACTTCCTAGAACCTATCATCTCGAACCCGTCCCTCCAAGCCGGATTGTGACGGAATGCCGCCGGTGGCCGAGGCTGGTCTTATGGGCTATCGTACGGAACCAGGAGGGGTTGTGCGCCTATCGGAAAATGCCATCCTCGCCCGGATCCGGGATCTGTTTCCGGGCGGCGGGGAGCTCACGGACGACTGCGGGAGGATCCCTCCGGCGCCGCCCGGCGAGACCCTCCTGGTCACCACCGACCTCATGGAGGACGGGCAGCATTTCAGCAGGGCCTGGCACCCCCCCCGCCTCCTCGGCCGTAAGCTCCTCATGGTGAACCTCTCGGACCTGGACGCCAGCGGCGCGGCGCCCGTGGGCTTCACCCTCACCCTGGCCCTGGGCCGGGACCTGGAGGCGGGATGGGTGGACGAATTCCTCCAGGGCCTGGCCGCGGCCGCCCGGGAGACCGGTGTTCCCGTCCTGGGGGGCGACACCGTGGGCCGGGACCGGGGCCTGGGCCTGGGCGTCACGGCCTTCGGCTCGGCCCGGCGGTGGCTGCGACGGGACACCCTGGAGGCCGGTGACGGCCTCTACGCCGACCAGGAGCTGGGCGCGAGCCTCCGGGGGCTGCGAAAGCTCCAGGCGGGCCAGGATCCGCTGCTGCCCGACCCCGACGTCCAGGCCCACCTGGACCCCCGGCCCCGCATCGGCCTGGGCCCGCGTTTGGCGGCGATCCCGGAGGTGCATGCCTGCATGGACATCTCCGACGGGCTCAGCCGGGACCTGCGCACCCTGGCCCTGGCTTCGGGCAAGACCATCGTCCTGGACCGCGCCCTGTCGCCCGAGGCCGTCGCCGGGGGCGAAGACTACGCCCGGTGCTTCTCCTCCTCCCTGCCCCGGCGGGAGCTGGAGCGGCTCCTGGGGATCCCCCTGATCCCGGTGGGCACCGCGAGGGATGAGGGCGAAGGGCCCCTTCTCCACTATGATGGGGATACGCTCCGGCCCCTGCCGGACCTGAGCTTCGACCACTTCGCCCCAAGGACCCAATGACCGACCAGCCCCCGCAGGACGCCCCCAAGCCCGGAATCTGGGCCGCCCTGAAGGGCCACATCCTGCATCCGGAAATGACGTCGGAGCAGATCGCCCTCAGCTTCGGGGTGGGATTCTCCCTGGCCTGGAACCCGCTCCTGGGGCTTCACACGGCCATCGTCCTCGTGGCGTGTTTCCTGTCGCGGCGCCTGCACCGGCCCATCATGTTCCTGGCCTGCTTCATCAACAACCCCTGGACCATGGTCCCCATGGCCACGGCCAGCGCCCTCGCGGGCAACCTCCTCCTGGGCCGCGGGTTGAATCTCAACCTCAGCGCCATCCAGTGGCACGCGATCACCTGGCGGAGCTTCGTCTCGAGGGAGGGCCTGGACTGCCTGTTCGCGATGCTCAAGCCCATCCTCCTTCCCTACCTCCTGGGCGGCTTCGTCCTGAGCGCCCTGGCCATGCCGGTGGGCTACTTCGTGATGCTCCGCCTGGCCCGGCGCCTGCGCAGGCTCCACCTCCACATGCCCCATCTCCACCATCCCAAACCCCCGTCAACGTAGGAGAACCCCCATGGACATGCGTTTCCTCATGAAGCAGGCCCAGGCCATGCAGACCAAGCTCCAGGAGGCCCAGAAGAACCTCCGGGCCGAAGGCACCGCCGGCGGCGCCATGGTGAAGGTCACCCTCAACGGCTCCAAGGAGCTGGTGGGCATCTCGGTGGCCAAGGAGGCCATGGATCCCGAGGATCCCAGCATGCTGGAGGACCTCATCTCCGCCGCGTTCAAGGACGCCTCCGCCAAGGTGGACGAGGCCATGGGCAAGATCACCGGCGGCCTCACCGGGGGGCTCAACATCCCCGGGCTCGGCCTGTAATGAAGCTGCCCGCCCCCCTGGAGGCCGTGGTGGAGGCCCTGCAGAAGCTGCCCGGGGTGGGCTCCAAGTCCGCCCAGCGCATGGCGCTCCACCTGCTCAAGGAGGGACCCGGGGCCATGGAGCACCTGGGCGACCTGCTGCGCCACGCCGCCACCTCGGTGGGGTTCTGCTCCACCTGCGGGGCCTTCACGGACCGGCCGGTGTGCTCCATCTGCGCCGACCCCCAGCGGGACACCCGCACCCTCGTGGTGGTGGCCGAGGCGAGCAACGTCCTCACCTTCGAGCGCAGCGGCCACTTCCACGGGCGCTACCACGTGCTGGGCGGCCTCATCTCCCCCCTCAAGGGGGTGGGCCCGGACCAGCTCAAGGTGCGCGAGCTCCTGCGCCGGCTCGAGGACGAGCGCATCCAGGAGATCGTCCTGGCCACGAACCCCACCCTGGACGGCGAGGCCACCGCCGCGTGGCTGGCCCGCATCCTGGAGCCCCTGGGCATGAGGACCACCCGCATCGGCCTGGGACTGCCCATCGGCAGCGACCTGGAGTACGCCGACGACCTCACCCTGGACCGCGCGCTGGAAGGGCGCAGGCCGGTCTAGGATCCCAGCAGCCCCGCCAGGACGCTCCGGAACTCTCCGCCGCCGTCCTGCCCCAGCGGCAGCACGTGCTCGATCTGGGCGGAACGGGCCAGGGCCAGGGTTCGCACGTCCACCTGGGCCGCCAGGAGCAGGGCGGGCATGCGCTCGCCGCCCAGGCGCCGGACCCGGACCAGGAAGTCCGCGGCGGCGAACGTTCCCACCTTCTCCCCGAGGATCACCAGGTCCATGGGGAAGACCTTCAGGTGGTCCAGGGCCTCGGCCGTGTTCCGGGCTTCGTGGACCCTGGCGTACCCCTCGGCG
This sequence comes from Holophagaceae bacterium UBA692, assembly GCA_002297665.1. Taxonomy (GTDB): domain Bacteria; phylum Acidobacteriota; class Holophagae; order Holophagales; family Holophagaceae; genus Mesoterricola. The sequence continues at coordinate 12,269 of DBMS01000195.1, forward strand.
CGCAGGGCCGACGCCAGGACGGCGCGCTCCAGGTCGTCGGAAAGGGCCAGGAGGATGCGCCGGGACGCCTTCCGGGGATCCTCCCGCGCCTCGGGGAGGGCCGTGCCGGGCTGGAGGGCCACCGCGGCGGAACCGGGTTGCTCCCGGCACTTGCGCACGGGGAAACCGGCGCTGAACCGGGGCAGCCTGCGGCCCAGGATCCGGCGGATGGTCTGGGCCTCCATCTCCCCCAGGTCCTCGAAGCGGATGCCCAGCTGGATGCCGTCGGCGGCCTGGGTGACGTGGGCCAGGACCCCCGCGCACACCAGCACCGGGGAATAGGGAAGCTGGTCGATGCGCAGGATGGGGAACCGGGTGCCCGGGGCGAAGGTCGCCGCGCCCACGGCCAGGGGGACCTGCCCGGGACCGGATATGGCCCGCTCCACCCGCATGCGGACGCCTTCCAGGGAGAGGTTCAGGAGGGGTCCGGTGGCGCCCCGGGCGCCCAGGAAGCCCTCCAGGACGGTGACGGTGGCCTTCTCCCGGGGCCCGAAGTGGGCCCGCATGCGGCTGCGGCGGTCGGCGAAGGCCACCGAGGCCGGGAGGCCGAACCACGCGTCCTCGAGGCCGCGCTCCTTCAGGACCGCCGGGGCCAGGAGGCGGATGCCGTCCAGGCTGAACTGGAGCGTGAGGGCGGCGCCCCCGGTCCAGGCCTGCGGGAGGGGCCGCCCCAGGCGCACCCGGAAGCGGGGCGGATCCTCCATCACCTCCTCCACCCGCGCGGGCAGCGGCCCGTGGCCTTCGCCGGACAGCCCCGCCTCGGCCTGGGACCGGCGCAGGTCCTCCAGGTAGGCGAGGATGGTGGGGCGGTCGCGAAGGACGCGTTCGCCGCCGTCCCCTTCGGGTTGCCGGTTCGGATCGGGGCTCGTCATCGTCCACTCCAGCTTCAAAGCCGCACCTCCACCCGGGTCCCGCCCTCGGGCCTCGGAAAGAAGGCCAGGTCGGCGCCCTGGGCGTTGAGCCACTTCAGGGCCAGGGGCAGGCCCAGGCCGGTGCCGTCGGGGCGGCCGCTCTCGAAGGGGCGCAGCATGCGGGAAAGGGCCTCGGGACTGAGTCCGGGGCCGTCGTCCAGGATGTCCACCACGCCGTTGCGCACGCGCACCTGCACCCGGCGGCCCGCGGGCGTGGCGTGGCATGCGTTCTCCAGCAGGTTCACCAGGGCCTGGTGCAGGAGCATGGGGTCGGCCTGGGCCCTTCCGGCCCCCTCGACGGTCACCACCCGGTCGAAGAAGGCGGGGCGGCGGTGCACCTCCTGGGCGGCCTGGGAGGCCACCTCCTCCAGGCGCAGGTCCACGCATTGGGGCTCCAGGGGCCGGGCCCACTGCAGGAAGCGCTGCACCAGGCGCTCCAGGGCGTCGGTCTCGGCCAGCACGGCCTGGGCGGCGGCGCGCTGCCCGGCGCGGTCCAGGAGCTGGCCGTGGCCCTTCAGGACGGCCAGGCCGTTCTTGAGCTGGTGGGCCACGCCGGCGGTCATCTCCCCCAGTTCGGCGAACCGGTCCCGCAGCTGGAGGCGGCGCTCCTCGGCTTCGGCCGCCGTGACGTCCTCGAACTGGAGCAGCGCGCCGACGATGTTCGGGGCCTCGATGCGCCTCACCTGCCACCGGCGTCCCCCGCCGTCGCAGCGCCACGCCGGCCCCGGGGGCCGTTCCAGGCCTTCCCGGAGCCAGGGGTAGGCCTCCAGCACGAAGGCGGCCTCGAGGCCCACCACGCCGGCCTTGACGCCCAACAGGGCCTGCGCCGCGGCGTTGATGGCCGCCAGGTTCTGGCGCTGGTCCACCCAGAGGATGCCGAAGGGCAGCGCGTCCAGGAGCCGCTCGTGCACGGTGCGGAGCTCGCCCAGGCTGGCCGCGAGCCGGCCCCGTTCCTGGAGGCTCTGGCTCACCGCGCCCAGGAGGACCTCCTCGGAATCCACCACCGGCCTGCGCCGGAGCTTCATCCACCGGTAGGCCGCCATGCAGAGCCCCAGGAGGAGGAGCCCCGCGGGAAGGCCCAGGACCAGCCACAGGACTGCGGGGGCTGCGCGGGTCAAAGCGCCTCCTCGATGCGCGCGCAGAGGGTGCGCAGGATCTTCAGGCGGCCGTAGTGCTTGTCCTCGCTCTCCACCAGGGTCCAGGGGGCGATCTCGGTGCTGGTGCGGTCCAGCATGTCGCAGACGGCGGTCTCGTAGGCGTCCCACTTCTCCCGGTTCCGCCAGTCCTCGTCCGTGATCTTGAAGCGCTTGAATTTGCTCTCCTGGCGCTCGTGGAAGCGCCGGAGCTGCTCCTCCCGGCTGATCTGCAGCCAGAATTTCGCGACGATGGCGCCGCTGCGGGCCAGCTGGTCCTCGAAGTCGTTGATCTCGCCGTAGGCGCGCATCCAGTCGGCCTCGGAGCAGAAGCCCTCCACCCGCTCCACCAGGACCCGCCCGTACCAGCTCCGGTCGAAGATGGCGAAGCGCCCCCGCCGGGGCAGGTGGCGCCAGAACCGCCAGAGGTAGGGCTGGGCGCGCTCCTCCTCGGTGGGGGCTGCGATGGGGGTGATCTCGTAGAGCCGCGCGTCGATGGCCTGGGTGATGCGCCGGATGCCGCCCCCCTTCCCCGCCGCGTCGGCCCCCTCGAAGACCATCACCACGTTGTGGTCCTTGAAGGCCTTGTGCCTCGTGAGCAGGTTGAGGCGGCCCTGGTACGTCTCCAGTTCGGTCTCGTACTCGGCCTTCTCCGTCTTCCTGGTGAGATCCAGCGTCCTGAGGATGTTCAGGCCGTCGATGCTGGGGGCCGCGGGCGGGGCGCGGACCGCCGCGGACGGGGGCGCGGGGCTGTCAAGGCGGGCCCGGAGCCGCTCCAGGAGGGTGCGGCCGACGGTCAGCCTCTGGTAGCGGGGATCCGTGGCCTCCACCACGGTCCAGGGGGCCTCGGCGGTGCTGGTGCTGCGCAGGGTGCGTTCGGCCACCTCCCGGAAGGCGTCGTACATCTCGAAGTGCTTCCAGTCCCGGTCCGTGACCCGCCAGCGGGTGAGGGGATCGCTCTCCAGCTTCCGGAGCCGCTTCTTCTGGGCCTGCCTGGAAAGGTGCATCCAGAACTTCAGCACCAGGGCGCCCTCGTTGATCAGCATCTCCTCGAACCGCCGGATCTGGTCCAGGGACTGCGCCAGGCGCGCGTCCTTGATGCGGCCGTGGGCGCGTTCCAGGATGGGCCAGGCGTACCAGCTCCCGTCGAAGATCCCCATCTTCCCCTTGGGGGGAAGCTGGCGCCAGAACCGCCACATGTGCGGGCGCTCCAGCTCCTCGTCGGAGGGCTCGGAGAACCCGTGGGTGAGGATGTGCCTGGGATCCATCCACTCGTTGAGCGTGTTGACGGTGGCGCTCTTGCCGGCGCCGTCCACGCCCGCGACGAGGATGATCACCGGGAAGGCCTTCGCCGAGGCCAGGTCGAACTGCGCGTCCAGCAGGGCCTCCCGCAGGGCGGGCACTTCCTGGTCGTAGGCGGCTTTCTCGATGGAATGGCCCAGTTCGGCGGATTCGAACATGGTGGCTCCGGCAGGTGGGGGTCGGCCCGATTCTAGCCCTCCGCGCCGGGATTGTCCTCCACGATTCCCCACCGGTCGTACCGCGCCAGGAGAAGGAGCCCCGGCACGGCGACCGCCGCGCAGGCGAGGAAATACCCCGACCACCCGAATCGCAGGGCGAACCAGCCCGCCGGAGCCGTGAGGTAGCCGCGGGTGATGGCCAGAAGGCTGCTGAGGAGGGCGTACTGGGTGGCGGTGAAACGCCGGTCGCACAGCAGCATGATGAAGGTGGCGAAGGCGGTGCCCCCCATGCCGAAGGCGAGGTTCTCCAGGCCCAGCGCGAAGGTCAGCAGCGCGAGCCGGGGCCCCAGCTGCGACAGGGCCCAGAAGGCCAGGATGGAACCCGCCTGGCACAGGCCGAACAGGAACAGGGCGCGCTTGAGGCTAAGCTTCTTCATGAGTAGGCCGCCCAGCACGCCCCCCGCGATGATGGAGACCATGCCCACGGTCTTGGTGGTGGCGCCGATCTGGAGCTTGGTGAACCCCATGCCCCGGAGGAGGAAGGGCGCGCTCATGGCGTCGGCGAGCTGGTCGCCGATCTTGTAGAGGAGGCAGAAGCCCAGGATCTCGGCGATGGCGGGGCGCTTCAGGAGCTGGGCGAGGGGGGCCATCACGGCCTCCCGGAGCGTCCTGGGAGGCTTGACCTGGCCGTCCGTGGACCAGGCCAGGAAGGTGCCCACGGCGCCCACCGCCATCAGGCCGGCCATGGCCAGGTAGGTGGAACGCCACCCCGCGGCCTGGGCCAGGATGAGGGCCCCCGCCCCGCTGGCGAGCATGGCCACCCGGTAGGCGGCGATGTGCACCGCGTTGGCCAGGCCCAGGTCCTTCTCCACGAAGGCCTCCCGGCGCCAGGCGTCCACCACGATGTCCTGGCTGGCGCTGGCGAAGGCCACCAGGAAGCCCAGCAGGGCGATGCGGGTGACGCTCGCCCTGGGGTCCGCCAGGGCCATGAGGACCAGCAGCAGCGCCAGGGCGCCCTGGAAAAGCGCCATCCAGCCCCGCCGCCGGCCCAGGAAGGGAGGCAGGAAACGGTCCAGCACCGGGGCCCACAGGAACTTGAGGGCGTAGGGCTGCGTCACCAGGCCGAACAGGCCGATGGCCCGCAGGTCGAGCCCCGATTCGGTCAGCCAGGCCTTGAGGGTGAAACCCGTCAGGTAGAGGGGCAGGCCCGAGGCGAACCCCATCAGGGCCACCGTCACCATCGCCAGGGATCGTTTCCGCATCCTCCGAGGATGGTTGGATCAGGCCTTCATGTCCAGCGCCGCGCCCAGGACGTTCTGCTGCACCTGGAGGAACGTGAGGTCGGCCTTGTAGCTGAGCCCCCGGGTGTCCAGGCTCACGGCCTCCGCGGCCAGGTCGACGTTGGAGCCGCCGGGGTTCAGGGGCTCCTGGCTCTCGGCCACGCCGGCGGAACGCACCCCGCCCTGCGGGAGGTCCTCCTGCCGGAGCGACCGGGCCCGGTAGCCGTCGGTGTTCAGGTTGGCGACGTTGCCCGCGGACAGGGCGACGCCCTGGGCCGAAACCCCGATTCCGGAAATGGCTGCGGAAATGCCGTCCATGGAAACCCTCGCTATTCCAGCATACGCCCCGTGTTCAACTTCTCAAGCCCGACCTGCCCCGCGCGCACCCAGGCCTATTCGAACCAGGTGCTGCCGCTCTGGAAGAGCCGGGTCTTTTTTGCCTTCTGGTCGAAGCGCCGGATGGCCAGGTCCACCAGCCGGGAGAGGAGCTCCGCGTAGGGCACCCCGCTGGCCTCCATCATCTTGGGATACATGGAGATGCTGGTGAATCCCGGGATGAAGTTGATCTCGTTGAGAAACAATCGACCGGTAGAGCGATCGAGGAAGAAGTCCACCCGGGCCATGCCGTAGGCGTCCAGGGCCCGGAAGGCGTCCACGGCGTACCGGTGCACCAGGTTGGCGACCCCCTCGGGCAGTTCGGCCGGAATCCGGGTGGTGCTCTTGCCGTCCAGGTACTTGTCCTTGAAATCGTAGAACTCGCCTGCGGGCAGGATCTCGCCCACGACGCTCACCAGGGGGTCGTCCCCGCCCAGCACCGCCACTTCCAGTTCCCGCACGATGAGCCCCTGCTCGACCAGGACGCGCCGGTCGAAGGCGAAGGCCCGGTCCAGGGCCGCGGCCAGGTGCGAGGGGTCCTTGACCTTCTCGATGCCGATGCTGGAGCCGAGGTTGGCCGGCTTGACGAAAACCGGCATGCCCAGGCCCGCCAGGGATCCCAGGACCGCCCCCGGGTCGCGCCGCCACCCCTCCTCGGTGAGGCCGGCGTAGGGAACCACGGGCAGCCCTTCGGATTCCCAGATGCGCTTGGTGATCCACTTGTCCAGCCCGGCGGCCATGGCCAGGAGCCCGGCGCCGGTATAGGGCCGGTGCAGCGGCTCCAGGAGGCCCTGGATCTGCCCGTCCTCGCCCCCGGCGCCGTGGATGGCGTTGAAGAACACGTCGGGCAGTTCCGCGGTCTCGGCGCCCTTCTCGAAGGGCAGGAAGGGACAGGGACCGCGCTCGGGCAGTTCCCCGGCCGAGAGCCGCGCGAAGGGGTCCCCGAGGAGAACCCAGACCCCGTTGCGGGCGATGCCCATGGGGCGCACCTCGAAGCGGGCAGGGTCCAGGTGGGCCGCGATGCTACGGGCCGAGACGATGCTCACCTCGTGCTCCGGGCTTTCGCCGCCGAAAAGGAGACCGATGGAAATGCGCGCAGTGTCCATCCGACAAGTCTAGACTAGTAGCTTCGCCATCCGCAGGAGTTCCCTTGCGCACCGCCATCTACCCTGGCTCCTTCGATCCGGTCACCTTCGGGCACTGGGACCTGATCCTTCGCGCCGACAAGCTCGTGGATCACCTCATCGTCGCCGTGCTCCACAACCCGGCCAAGAACACCGCCTTCACCGTGGCCGAGCGGGTCGAGTTCCTCAAGGAGCTCACCGCGACGATGCCCAACATCGAGGTCACCAGCTTCCACGGCCTGCTGGTGGACTACGCCCGGAAGCGGGACGCCCAGTTCATCGTGCGCGGGGTGCGGGCCTTCTCGGACTTCGAATACGAATTCCAGATGGCCCTGATGAACCGCAAGCTCTCGGCGAACCTGGAGACGGTGTTCCTCATGCCCAAGGAGGAGTACAGCGTGGTGAGCAGCCGCATGGTGCGCGAGGTGGGCGGCATGGGAGGGGACATCTCCGGGCTGGTGCCCGAAGTGCTGGTGGAGCGCATCGCCCGGCGCCTGGGTCTCCCGCCCCAGGCCTGAGGCGCATCAGGCCCGGAAGAGCTCCAGGAACGCGCGCTGGATCCCCACGAGGGTGAAGGGCTTGCCCAGCACGCGCACCCGGGGGTCGCGGGCCATGACCTCCTCCACCTCCCCCTCGAGGTAGCCGGTGGCCACCAGCACGGCAAGCCCCGGGTTGCGGGCGCGGATCCCGCGCAGGACCTCCAGGCCGCCCATGCCGGGCATGTTCATGTCCAGCAGCACCAGGTCCGCCTTGTTCCCGGCGTCGAGCCACGCCAGGGCCGCGGCGCCGCCGTCCACCACCTCCACGTGGTGCCCGAGCATGCGGAGCATGGTGGGGACCGAGGCCCGCAGCAGCTCGTCGTCGTCGACCATCAGGATGTACAGGGGGGGAACCGGCGGCGCGGTCTCCAGGACCTCGGGCCCCTGCGTGGCCATGGCCACCGGAAGCGCCAGGACGGCCCGGGTGCCCTGGCCGGGTTCGCTGTGGAGCGTGAGGGATCCGCCGTGGGCCCGGGCCGCGTTGAGAACCATGGACAGGCCCAGGCCGGTGCCCTTGCCCGAAGGCTTCGTCGTGAAGAAGGGCTCCATGGCCTTGCGCATCACCTCGGGGGTCATGCCCTCGCCGGTGTCCTCCACCCAGATCTCCACCATGGCTTCGCCCTGGCGCCGGGTCCGCAGGGTGAGGGTGCCGCCCGGCGCCATGGCGTCGGCCCCGTTCATGCACAGGTTCATGAGCGCGCTGCCCAGGATGCCGGACTCCCCGGTGATCGAGGGAAGCGCCTCGTCCAGGTCCATCACCAGGCGGAATTTCTGCATGAGCGTCCGGTCCAGGAGGGCCATCTCCTGGCGGACGAGGTCGTTGAGGTCCACGGGCGCCGGTTCCCGAAGGCCCTTGCGGGAGAACCCCACCAGGCCCTTGACCAGGTCCCGCCCGCGGCCCGCGGCCCGTTCCATGGTGGCCAGCGCCCCGTCCAGCTCCGCGTCGCCGGCGTGGCGCACCCGGAGCGCCTGGGTGAGCGCGAAGATGGCGGCGAGGACGTTGTTCATGTCGTGGGCGATCCCCCCCGCCAGCCGTCCGAGGCTCTCCATGCGCTGCATGTGCTCGACCTCGGCCTCCAGGAGGCGGTGGTGCTCCTCCTCGCTGCGCTGGCGCGTGACGTCCCGGATGATGGAAAGCTGGACGGTCTCGCCGGCCACGGTGATCATGCGCGAGGAGACCTGGCCGATGGCGACGGCGCCGTCGCCCCTGCGGAAGGACATCTCCAGGCATGTGACCTGGCCGTCCCTGCGCAGTTCCTCGGCCCAGCGGACCCGGTCGCGGGGATCGACCCAGACGCCCAGGTCGATGGACGATTTGCCGATCACTTCGGCCGGCGCGTACCCCAGGAAGCGGGTGAAGCTGTCGTTCACCAGGAGGTAGGTCCCGTCCTCGATCCGCGTGATGGCGATGGCGTCGGGGCTGGCGTGGAAGGTCAGGGCGAAGCGCTCCTCGGATCGCCGGACCTCCTCCTCGGCCTGCTTGGCGGCGGTGATGTCCTGGATGATGCCCGCCATGAGCCCCGGCTTGTGGTCCCTTCCGCCCCGGGCGCCCCCGGCCACGTGCACCCAGCGGATCTCCCCGTCGGCGCGGCGGATGCGGCACTGGAACGTCCAGTCCGAGCCCGTCGCGGCCCCCTCCCGGATGACCCGCGCCGCTTCCGCCCGGTCCTCGGGGACGATGTGCTCGAGGAAGTCCTCCCGCGTCCACGGGGCGTCCACGGAGTCGTAGCCGAAGATCCGCGCGTGCTCCAGGGTCCGGTACGCCGATCCGTCGCTGTTGTCGAATTCCCAGGCGCCGGTGTGGCTGCGCATGAGGGAATAGGAAAGCCGCTCCTCGCTGATCTGGAGGCGTTCCTGGTTCTCGGCCAGCGATCGCTGGGCGAGCATGATCTCGGTGATGTCGGTGAAGGTGAGGACCACGCCGCCCACGGACTGGGCCAGGGTGCGGTACGGCAGGGCCCGCACGATGAACCAGCGGTCCCCGTCCGAACCCTGGACGTGTTCCTCCCGCGTGCCGTGGGTGGCCAGCACCTGCCGGGCCATCTCGATGACGTCCGCGCCCCGGAAGAGGGGCACGATGTCCCCGATGGGCCGGCCCAGGTCGCCTTCGATGAGGCGGTACACCTCGGCGGAAGCCGGCGTGTAGCGGGTGATGCGAAGGTCCCTGTCCAGGAACACCGTCGCGATCGCCGTGGCCCCCAGGAGGTTCTGGAGATCGCTGTTGGCGAGGCGCAGCTCGCCGACCTTCTGCTGGAGCTCGTGGTTGAGGGTGGTGAGCTCCTCGTTCACCGAACGGAGCTCCTCCTGGGAGGCCTGCAGCTCCTCGTTGGAGGCCTGCAGTTCCTCGTTGGAGGCGCTGAAGGCCTCGTTGGTCGACCCCAGTTCGTCCACGGTGGCCTGCAGCTCGGCCTGGGTGACGCGGAGCTCCATCTCCATCTGGTCCAGGAGGGGGTTGTCCGTGGCCGAAGCCGGCGGCGCGAGGGCGGCGGCCGGCTCCAGGGTCTGCAGGATCACCGCGAACACCCCGGACTCCCGCTCAAGGCCCGGCATGGGGCGCACCGTCACCCGCAGGCTCTCCTCGCCCTGGCCCGAATCCGCCTTGACCAGGGCCGTGGCCGGCCCGGGGCCGGAGGGGTCCGCCGCCTGGGCCAGGAGGTTGCGCAGCTCCCGGCGGAGGGGTCCGGACGTGCTCTGGAGCAGGTTGCTGGTGGGCGGCCCCATGGGCGGATGGAGGAACCGCCCGATGCGGCCGGCGCAGAACAGCACGTCGCCCAGTTCGTTGATGATGGCGCTCGCCGGGGCGTACTCCTCCAGCAGCATCCGCTCGAAAAGGCCGTCCGTGGTGGCGGCGGGCCCGCCGGAAGCGCGGTCCGCCCGGGGCCGGTCGCGGTACAGGAGCCTGCGGTCGCCCAGGGGGAAATCCAGCGGCAGCCGGTACTGCACCTCGCGGCGCAGGAAGATGCGGTGCACCTTGTCCACCGCCTCGAACAGGTCGGGGTTGGAGGCCAGCCCCTCCGCGGGCCCCAGGAAGAGGACCCCCCGGGGCCTGAGGGCGAAATGGAAAAGCGGCACCAGCTTTCGCTGCAGGTCTGGCTGGAGGTAGATGAAGACGTTGCGGCAGGCGATGAGGTTCAGCGAGGAGAACGGCGGGTCGCGCACGAGGTTCTGCACGGAGAAGACGCACATGTCCCGCAGTTCCTTGGAGACGCGGAAGAGGGCCCCCTCGGGCACGAAGAACCGGGCCAGGCGGTCCGCCGAAACCCCGCGCAGCGCCTCGGCGGCGTACCGGCCGGCCTTGGCGTGCATGAGCGCGCCGGTGTCGATGTCGGTGGCGAAGATCCGCACGGGGCGGGTGGCGCCGAGGGCCTCCAGCTGTTCACGCACCAGCATCGCGATGGAATAGGCCTCCTCCCCCGTGCAGCACCCCGGCACCCAGATCCGGAGGGGCTCGGGATCGGCCTTCCGGGAGGCCAGTTCGGGCAGCAGGATGTTGGCGAGGCTCACGAACGCCATGGGATCCCGGAAGAATTCGGTGACGCCGATGAGCAGGTCGTCCAGGAGGGCCTCGGCCTCCTCGGAGGAGTTCCGCAGGTGGGCGAGGTAGTCCTGGAGCGTGGGCGAGCCCGTGGCCCGGGCCCGGCTCTGGATCCTGCGCTGGAGGGTGCCCGGCTTGTAGCGGCTGAAATCGTTGTCGGTCTTCTGCGCGAGAACTTCGCAGATGTCCTTCAGGACCTCGGCCTGGTCCTTGGACTCGTGGAAATGGTCGTGCGGCATGTCCATCGGCGAAGGGGTTCCGGTCGGATCGCGGTTGACGGCGGTTGGCGAGGAGGGATGTCCCGCCATCCTATCAGGCCCGCGCGCCCTCCATGGACCTCCGGAAACCGCGCTTCCTAACAACCGGGCCAGGTCAAATGAATCATTAAGTGTTACACCGGGCCTCAGGCCCCAGAAATCCCTTGGTCGCCCTTAGGGAGGGATGCCAGGCACTTGAATGGTTCCTGCCGAAACCACAGACTTTTCCCTTCATCACGCAAGGGCAGAGAGGGACGGACGGCCTTCACCGGTCCGAAAGCGAATGGGCCACCGCCGAAAGCGGGTAGCGCGTCCCCGCCAGGAAGTCGTCGATGCACGCCAGCACCGCCGAGGACCGGGGCCGCGAGGCGATCTCCTCCCGCGTGAGCCAGCGGCAGGCCAGGATGACGCTGTCCTGGGGACGGGGCTCCAGGCCCTCAGGCACGGTGCCGATGAACGCCGCGCGCAGGTAGTCCCGGCCGTTGCGCGCCTTGAGGTGGTAGACGCCCAGGAAGGCCTGGGGGGTGAAGGGCAGTCCCGTCTCCTCCAGCGTCTCCCGCACCACGGCCTCCAGGAGCGTCTCGTCCGGGTCCAGATGGCCCGCGGGCTGGTTGAAGACGCGCTCGGGGTGGACGCCGTCGGTCTCCTCCACCATGAGGAAGCGGCCGTTCCGTTCGATGATCGCGGCCACGGTGGGCCTCCAGCCTGTCATGAGATCTCCGCGAGCTTGAGCCTTGCCTGTTCCTGTTTGAGCCAGTCCTTCTGGGGTTCCGTGAGGCCCCTGGCCAGGGCCTTTTCCGCGGCCTCCTTGCAGGCGAGCAGGAGCTTGCGGTCCCGCACCAGGTCCGCCGCCTGGAACCGGGGCAGGCCGGCCTGCCTGGTGCCGAAGAATTCGCCGGGCCCGCGCAGCTCCAGGTCCTTCTGGGCGATGCGGAAGCCGTCCTGGGTCTCGGTGAGCACGCGGAGGCGCTCGGTTTCGCTGGCCGAGAGCATGACGAACTGGCTGCGGGCCGCGCCCCGGCCCACCCGGCCCCGCAGCTGGTGGAGCTGGGACAGGCCGAAGCGCTCGGCGTGGTCCACCACCATGACCGTGGCGTTGGGCACGTCCACGCCCACCTCCACCACCGTGGTGGCCAGGAGGATGCGGGCCTCGCCCTTGACGAAGGATTCCATGCGCAGGGCCAGTTCGTCGGCCTTGAGGCGCCCGTGGACCACGGCGATGGGCACGTCCGGGAACTGCGCGCGCAGGAGGCCTTCCATGGCCTGGATGTCCCGCAGGGGCACCTTGGTCTCGTCCTGGGGGTCGATGGCGGGGCTGATGACGAAGGCCTGGCGCCCGGCCTGGAGTTCGCGCTCCACCAGCTCCCAGGCGCGCTCGGCGCGGTCGGGCTCCAGGAGGCGGGAGGTGATGGGCTGACGCCCCGGGGGCAGCTCGTCGAGCACGGACTGCTCCAGGTCGCCGAAGAGGGCCAGGGCCAGGGAGCGGGGAATGGGCGTGGCGCTCATGACGAGCCAGTGGGGATCCAGGCCCTTCTCCTTCAGGGCCTCGCGCTGGCGCACCCCGAACCGGTGCTGCTCGTCCACCACCACGAGCTGGAGCCGGTTGAAGGCCACGGACTCCTGGAAGAGGGCGTGGGTGCCCACCACGTACGAGGCTTCCCCCGAGGCGATCCGGGCCAGGGCGGCGCGCTTCTCGGCGGCCTTCATGGGTCCCAGGAGCAGTTCCATGCGCCCGGCCTGGCCGCCCAGGATCCGCCTGAAGGTGGCGGCGTGCTGGCGGGCCAGGACCTCGGTGGGCACCAGCAGCGCGGCCTGGCCTCCGGTCTCGGCCACCATGGCCATGGCCAGGAAGGCGACGAGCGTCTTGCCGCTGCCCACGTCCCCCTGGAGCAGGCGGTGCATGACCCGGCCCGAGGTGAGGTCCTCCACGATCTCCTTGAAGGCCGTGCGCTGGGCCCCGGTGAGCCGGAAGGGAAGGAAGCTCCGCAGCCGTTCGCGCAGCTCGGGGGAGGTGGCCACCACCTGGCCGCGGCGCGCCATGCGGCCCGCGCGGCGCAGGGAGACCCCCAGGGAGAACGCGAAAAGCTCCTCGCAGGCCAGGCGCTGGTGGGCGGGAGTGGCATGGGCGTCCAGAAGCCCGGCGTCCCCGTCGTCGGGGGGCTGGTGAAGCAGGCGCAGGGCGCCCAGCGTATCGGGATGGCCGCGGGCCAGCTCCGGCGGCAGCCACTCGCCGGGGTCGGCGGCCCGGGCCAGGGCTTCCTGGACCAGCTTCTGGCGGTACCGGCCGCTGATGGGCCCCAGCTTGCGGTAGAGAGGGAGGAAGCGCCGCACCCAGAGGTTCTCCTCGTCCACGGCCTTGCCCATGTTCTCGAAGGACGGGCCTCTCATCTCCAGGCCCCCGCGGCCCATGGCCACGGGCCCGAAGGCCAGGATCCGGTCCCCGGGCCGCAGGGCCCGGGCCAGGTAGGCCTGGTTGAACCAGATGAGGCGGATGGTGCCGGTGCCGTCCTGCAGGAGCGCCTCGGTGAGCGCCATGCGCTGCACGCGGGTGGTGGTGCTCCGGATGTCCTTGACGGTGCCCAGCACGGTCACGGGTTCCCGGTCGGGGCTCCAGCGGGTGTCGAGCTCGCCGATCTTCTGGAGGGTGCCCCGGTCCACGTACCGGTACGGCAGGGACCACAGCAGCTCCTTGAGGGTGGTGATGCCCGCGGCCTCGAAGGCCTCGGCGAAAGCCGGCCCCACGCCCCGCAGGGCCGTGACCCGGGAGGAGAGGGGGTAGAGCGGCAGCGCCGTGGCCATCAGCCCATCCCGGGATCGGTGGCGCGCTCCATCTCGCGGTAGCGGGCGTACTCGCCCTCGAAGTAGAGCCCCACGGAGCCCACGGGGCCGTTGCGGTGCTTGGCGATGATCAGCTCGGCGCTGCGGTCGTCCTCCACCTGGCCGTCGGCGGGGGGCTGCATGCGCCGGTGGATGAACATGACCATGTCCGCGTCCTGCTCGATGGCGCCGGAATCGCGAAGGTCCGAAAGCTGCGGCCTCCCGCCCTGGCGGTGCTCCACCTCGCGGTTGAGCTGGGAGAGCACGACGATGGGAAGGCCGTGGTCCTTGGCCAGGAGCTTGAACCCGCGGCTGATCTCGCCGATGCGGGTGGCCTCGCTCTGCTTGGCGGCGCGCGACGAATCGGGGCTGCTCAGCAGCTGCAGGTAGTCCACGATGAGCAGGTCCAGCTTGTGGTTGGCCTGGGAGAGGTGGCGGTCCACCATGGCCGTGATCTCGCGGGTGGTGATGGCGGCCTGGTCGTTGATGTAGATGGGCAGCTCCAGCAGGGCGTCGCGGCTCTTGAGGAGCCGGGCCTGGACGGCCTCGTCGAAGTTGCCCGCGGCCACGCTCCGCAGGTTCACGGCGCTGTGGGCCGACAGGAGGCGGTTGAAGACCTCCTCCTTGGACATTTCCAGGGAGAAGAACGCCGCGTGGGCCTGGTGGTACATCGCCGAGCGCAGCAGCCAGTTGAGGGCCAGGGCCGTCTTGCCGATGCCGGGGCGGGCCGCGAGGATGATGAGGTTGCCGGGCTGGAAGCCCTGGGTGATCGCGTCCAGGCGGGAAAAGCCCACCTTGAGGCCCGTGGAGCCGCGCCCCTCCAGGCGGTCCAGGAGGTTCTCCATGGCGTCCCGGGCCACGTCCGAGATGTGCTCGAGCCCGCGGCGGTCCTGGCCCTGGGCCAGGCGGAACAGGTCGACCGCGGCCTGCTCGACCAGGGTGTCGGGGGGCGCCTCCTCCTCGGCGGCCTGGCGCACCAGCTGGGCCCCGAGCCGGATGAGCTGCCGGAGCTTGCGCTTCCGGATGAGCAGGTCGGCCAGCACCTTGGGCCGTCCCACCTCCTCCGCGCTGAGCAGGTCCACCAGTCCGGTGAAGCCGCCCACCCGCCCCAGGTCCCCGGCCTGGTCCAGGGCGTCCTTGAGGGTGAGGGAGTTGACCTCCAGCTGGGCTTCGATGAGGGCCTTGAGGGCCTTGAACACCGCGCGGTGCGCGGGGTGGACGAAGTCCTCCTCCGAAAGGACGAAGGAGGCTTCGGTGGCGGCCGTCTCGGCTCCGGGCGCGCAGCAGGTGGCCAGCAGCGCGCGTTCGGCCTCGATGTCCTCCGGCAGGCGTTGGGGGAGCCACTCGTTCATGGGGTCACGTCAGGGGTGCGTGTAGCCGGTCCCCGTCACATCGATGAAGATGGGGTTGGTGACGGCGATGGGGTAGATGCCCCGCATGATCTCGAACCAGGGGGTGCCCGCGCGGTAGGGGCCGGCCTGGTCGAGGGCGACGCCGGCTTCCACCACGATCCATGCGCCGGTGCCCGAGGTGGGCAGCGCCACGGGGAAGGTTCCCGTGTAGAGGCGGTCGTCCGTGGCCGACCGGGTGAGGACGGCCGGATCGAGGGTGCTGACCACCTTGCCGTTCATGACGATGCGCACCTGGTCCAGGGGCATCCAGTCCGGGCGGTAGAGGTTCACGGCGACGTTGGCGGTGGCCAGGGGCCCCTTCACCAGGCCGCCGGGTCCGGTCCCCGCCACCGTGACGTCCAGGAAGGGGCCGGTGGAGGCCACGGCGGCGCCGGACTTGAGGGCGGCCATCACCGAGGAGAGGTCCTGCACCAGGTCCGAGGTGGGCGCGGTGCCGGCCACGGGCGGGTTGGTGAGGACGGGGGAGGCCTTGAGGTAGGTGCGCGCCAGGCCCACGGGGGTGTCGAGGCTGAACCTGGCCGAGGACAGGCCCAGGGCCTTCGTGAAGGCCGTGGGAGTCTGCTGGTTCAGCAGGGCGAACCAGTCCGACCGCACCTGCAGGAATTCCTGGAACCAGGGATCGGGGGCGGCCTTGTCGAAGCCTTCGGCCCTCAGGAGCTCGATGGCGTCGAAGCTGCCGTTGGTGGTGCCGTTGGCGTAGAAGCCCTTGCCGGTCCACCAGGCGTTGACGCCGGTGCCCACGGGCACGGTGCCGTCGAAGCCGGCCTGGGTGAAGAGGCCGTTGGCGCCCCGGGGCCGGTGCACGATGGTGTAGGAGCCCTTCGACTGGGTGATGAAGTCGGACAGGGTCCAGTTGTCGGGCTGCAGGGCCCCGCCGAAGCGGTAGGCGGTGGCGGCGGGGGTGCCCAGGGCCGTGGCGGTGCCGAAGCCGGGGAGTTCGGAGGTGCGGGCGTCCATCACGAAGGGGTCGTTCTTGATGGCGGAAAGCTGCCCGGCGCTCCAGCCGATCTGGTCGTATTCGGTACGGAAGTCGTTGTAGAGCCGGTGGGCGTCGGTGCCCAGGTCCTTCTCGGTGGTGGCCACCACCTGGACGGATTCGGCCAGGGCCGAGACGAGCTTCTCGACCGGGAGGTACCCGCCGCCGCTGGCCTGGGAAGGCCCGGGCACGTCGAAGGTGGTCCAGCCCGCGGGCAGGGCCCTGGGCCAGACGATGAAGGAGTGGGCGTTGCTGGTCTGGCCTTCGAAGGCGGTGATGTCCTTGGTCTGGAGGTCGGAAAGGGGTCCCCGCGTCCCGTAGGCGCGGTAGGTGCCGCCGCTGATCACGGGGGTGCCGGCCTCCGACACCTGGCCGGTGGCGGTGCCGTTGGCCAGCCAGAAGTAGCGCGTCTGCACGTTGGTGAAGAAGCCGGTGCCGAACATCTCGTTGCCCGCGCGGAACTGGTCCTGGCCGGGGCCGCTGGCCACCGCCACGCGCTTGGAGACGCCGTCGTAGTAGGTGGAGAGGGTCCGGGTCCGGCGCAGCTCCGGGTCGGGCGTGATGCCGGTGCCCTTGATGGTGAAGCGCATGGGCTGCATGTTGCCCTCGGGGGCGTTGGCCTCCCGGGTGTCGAAGAGGTGGGCGGCGTACAGGCTTCGCACCGCGGTGCCGGTGGAGCTGACGATGCTGTCGACCTCGGGGCACAGGTAGTCCGTGGTACCCACGTAGAAGCGCTGGGCGGGGTAGATGACGATGGGTCCGCTGAGCAGGGGGCGCAGCGTATCGTAGGCGTTGACGGACTGATACTTGACCTGCTGGCCCACCTTGTTGGTCACCACGATGCGGTAGGTGCCGGCCGGGACGTACATCGACGTCGTGTCGGCCGAGAAGGTGCTCGACGAGGTGATGTTCTCGCCGGGTTCGAGCCAGGCCACGCGCTCGGGAATCCAGGTATCCTTGCCGTCCTGCCCGGCGAAGCGCTCCACGCGCACCTCGGTGGGGAACGGCCCCTGCTTCATGGCCGAGCCGGTCAGCCCGAACTGCATCTGGCCGAAGCCCTGGGGCCAGAGCCCGTCGGTCTTGTTGTACTTCGCGAGGGCCATCTCGTCGAAAAGCGCCTCCCCGTGGTTCGGCATGGCCGTCGAGCCGCTCATCCCGCCAACGATGTAGAGGCGGCGGTTGTAGGTCAGGGTTCCGCCCGCCGCCAGGCCCGCGGGGGCCAGGGGAAGGCTGCCCACCACCAGGCGCTCCGGGAAGGTGGGCCGCATGGCCACCTGGGCCTCCTGGGGATCGGAGGCGACGGCGACGGCGGGGGCGTCCTGGCTCATGATGCCGATGGACGCGTGCGAATCGACGGCCGCGGCGCCGGGCTCCACGGCCATCAGCACCACCATGGGCGACTGCACCGAGGTGGCGATGGGGTTGCCGAAGTCGCTGCCCGGGATCTGCACGCCCCAGGGCTTGGCAAGGGGCTCGCCGAAGACCGAGACGCCCGCGGGCACGCAGAACCGGAAGCCGCTCGAGGTCTGGTGGAGGGCGTCGCCGACGCTGCGCACGCCCACCGGAGATCCGCTCTCGTTGACGATGGTGGTGGTGGCGAGCACGTAGCGCCAGAGCTTGGACAGGGAGAGCACGTGGACGACGGACACGCCCTGCACGCGGCCCGACGCGTCCCAGGTGGCGCCGGCGAGCTTGTGGCCCCTGTCGAGGATGGCGCCCCTCATCGTGAGGGTGCTGGGATCCGTGAGGGTCTCGGGCTCGAAGGTGTCGAAGACGAGCTGGAGGTCGGGATCCTGGTTGACCACCGGCGTGAGCCGCTCCAGGGAGTCCGCGGGCATGTTGACCCGCTGGTAGCTGGTGTCCAGGCTGATGTAGCCGGCGTCCACGATGCTTCCGCCCGAGGCCGCCCCGGCGATGGGGCGCTGGGAGGTGTCCCCCCAGCGCGTGCCGTCGATGGCCACCTGGACGAAGTCGTTCCCGAGGTAGAAGTCGCCGGGGCCGGCCGTGGACTTGAGGCCCGAGACCCGGTCGCCTCCCGTTTCGGGAATGGCTTCCGCGACCACCGTGGTCCGCTGGAAACCCGTGGCCCGGTAGCAGCCCGTCCCGCCCAGCGCGAGCAGGGCCGGAACGGCGCAGGCGATGCCGACGCGGGGAAAGCATTGGGGAATTGGCCGCACGGGTCTTGTATTATTCATTAATTCTCACTCGCGTTGGGCCCCATTGGGGGTAAGGGTCTATGCTAACTCACGATGGGACCATCTGGCTGGGTTACTCTCCGTTGGGGTTCACGGCGGTGGCTGTGGGCAACCCTTCTTGTATTCTTTACCATTGATTTGCTTTGGATTCTCCTATGGTTCCCGAAGGAGTTCGCTTCCCGCATTTTTCCGCGGAGCGCCCTTCCCCCCGTGGCGGGTCCCGCCCTGGTCCTGGGGGCCGGCGTGTACGCCGACGGCGAGCCCTCCCCGATCCTCGAGGGACGCCTGGAAACGGCCATGGCCCTGTTCAGGGCCGGCAAGGTGGGCTGGATCCTGGTTTCCGGCGACAACCGGGCCCAGAACTACAACGAGCCCCAGGCCATGCGCAAATGGCTCATCCGCCGGGGGATCCCCGTGGACCGGGTGGTCAGCGACTACGGCGGCAGGCGCACCTACGACAGCCTCAGGCGGGCCCAGGCGGTCTTCGGCGTCAAGCGCGCCGTGGTGGTCACCTCGGACTTCCACCTGCCCAGGGCCCTCTACCTGGCCTCCAGCATGGGCCTTGACGCCACCGGCGTGGCGGCGGACACCACCGGGGTGCCCCTGAGGGCCCGGGCCGGTTTCCTGGCCCGGGAATTCGCGGCCCGGCACGTGGCGGTGCTGGACCGGTGGTTCCCGCCCCACACGATGCTGGGAAACCGGGAATCCACGCCCGACGACCCTACAGAAGGGCCTTGAGGGCGCGGTAGTCGGTCTTTCCCGTGCCCAGGACCGGGATCTTTTCCAGGTCCACCACGGCGCGGATGTTGTGGATCGGGCTGAATCCGGCGTCCCGGATGGCCTGGTTGGCCTGCTCCCGGGTGACGCCCCGGGTGGTGAACAGGGTCAGTTCCACGGCGCTGCCGGTCTCCCGGGCCTCCACGGCCAGGACCGCCTCGTCGTCCCCGAGACCCGCGAAGCGGTCCAGGAGGGCTTCCTCCACCGAAGGCAGGCTGACCATCTCGCCCCCCATCTTCACGAACCGCTTCAGCCGGCCCGCGAACGCCAGCATGCCGTCCTCCTCCCGCACCAGGTCCCCGGTGCGGTACCAGGCGTGGCCCTCGAAGTCCACGAAGGGCGAGGGGCCGTCGAACCCGAGGTAGCCGCCGAAGACGCTGGGGCCGCGCACCAGCAGCATGCCCATGGCCCCGGGAAGGGAGCGCTCCCCGGTGTCGGGGTCCACCAGGACGTGGTCCACGGAGGGCATGCACCAGCCGATGGTCCCGTGCCTGCGGCGCTCCTCGCGGTTCGCCGCCACCACGGGGGAGCACTCCGTGATGCCGTAGCCCTCGAGGATCACCATGCCCGGCCAGCGCTGGGCGATGGTCTCGAAGAGGGCCTCGGGACACTTCTCGGCTCCGGTGATGACGAAGCCCAGGGATTCCAACTGGGCGGTGCGGGACACCCGCACGATGCCGTTCAGGAACGTGGGGGTGCCCACCAGCGCGGTGACGCGGTAGGCCTCGATGTGCCGGGCCAGGGCCGTGCCGTCGGTGGGCACCGGGTAGTACACGGCCTGGAAGCCGCAGCACAGGGGCAGGACGACGGTGCCCGTGAGGCCGAAGGAGTGGAAGGGGGGCAGGAATCCCACGAACCGGGCCCCGTCCAGGAAGCGGTACTCCGCCGCCACGTCCCGCACGTTGGCCAGCATGTTGCCGTGGGTCAGGGGAACCGCCTTGGGCAGGTTCTCGCTGCCGCTGGTGAACAGCACCACGGCCGTCCCCGGGATGCGGGCCCTGCGCAGGGGCTTCCAGGAGAGCCAGGCGCCCAGGAGGGCCTTGAGCTTGGCCCCCCGGGTGAGGGAGGCTCCCACGTCCTCCATGAGCAGGAGGCGGTCCCTCAGGGCCTCCAGGTCCATGCCCTGGGACTGGATGCGTTCGACCACCTTGCCCACGGTGAGCACGCGCCTGACGTCCAGCAGGTCCAGGCCGTGGGTCATGTTGCGCACCCCGGTGGTCCAGTTCACCATGACCGGCGTCTTGCCCGCGAAGAGCACCGCCAGGTACAGCACCGCCGCCCCCACGCTGGAAGGCAGCATGATGCCCACGTAGGGGCCCTCGATGGCTTCCAGGACCGGCTTGAGGGCCAGGATGGAGGTGATGATGTCCCGGTAGGTGCGCACCCCCGAGGCCTGGTCGGCGATGACCGCCCGGCCGGGGTCCCGCGCCGCCTGGCGCAGGAAGACCTCCGGAATGGTGTCGCCCTCGGGCACCATCGCGGGCAGCCCCATGGGCCGGAACCAGGCCGAGGGCACCGGCTTGAGGGGGGCCCCCGCCGTGTCGATGGCGTGGCCCGAGGCCGCCAGCAGGGCGTCGCCCACGGTGACCAGGGAATCCGGGTCGCCCAGGTGGTGGCCGAACTCCTGCTCGATCCAGAGCTGGAGCTCCAGCCGCATCAGGCTGTCCATGCCCAGTTCCCGGGCCAGCTTGTCGTCGTCCTTCAGCCCGGCCTTGCCCGACATCTCGCCCAGCCGCGCCAGGACCTGGGCGCGCACCGCGGGGGTGACCTCGCCGGGGTCGCCCTGGAGCCGGGCCTGGGGCGGGTCGGGGAGGACGCGGCGGCCGCCGGGTTCCCAGGGCGTCGCCGGAACGTGGAGGGCCGGGGGCGCATCCTCGTTGAAATACGCCTCCATCCTGCGGTTCATGGCCTCCCGGCCCCCGGACCGGGGGAAGTCGGCCGGCTCGGCCAGCTCCACCGTCACGTCCCGGCGGGGGCAGAAGAAGATGAAGCTGGCCAGGATGTCCAGGGCCTGGCGGGCCAGGACCCGCGTGAAATCGGGAGAGTGCCCCGCGGCGCGGCTGAAGCGGCTGCCCCAGAGGCCGCGGGTGCGCACCAGCACCACCCGCGCCCCGGGCGCCGCGGCCAGGATGGTCTCCACCGCGCTGTTGCCCCCCAGGTCCTCGTGGCGGGCGCGCATGAGGTGTCCGCCGGGATAGAGGAGGATGTTGCGGCCCCGGGCCAGGTCCTCCCCGCATTCCCGGATCACGCGCTCCACTTCGGGGCGGCAGCTCTCGCCGTACTTGGAGAGGTCCGGCAGGGGCTTGGCCCCGAACTGCCGGGTGATCCAGTTGATGCCGGGGCCGGCGATGCGGTCCCGGTCCGCCAGGGAGGCCGGGCGGAACCGGGGGTAGAGGGTCCCCGCCACGATGACCGGGTCGATGAGGGCCGGGTGGTTGGGAAGGAAGAGGATGCCGCCGGTGCCCCGGGAGGCCACCTCCTCCAGCCCCTTGACCCGGATGCGGTAGCGCAGAGACAGGAGGCAGCGGCCCAGGGCGATGAAGAGGGAGGCCGTCACGCCCATGGCGCACTCCGGAGCAGGGCCCGCATCCCCAGGCTCAGGGCGAGGGCGAGGCATCCCACGGCGCACATGCCCGTCGTGGGTGCCCAGTGGGCGTTGAGAAGGTTGGACAGCGGTCCGCTCAGCATGATCCCGCCGAACACGGCGAAGTTGGCCGCGGCCAGGACCGCCCCCCGGCGCGAGGCCTCGGGCCGGCGCTGGATGAAGCTCTCCACGGGAATGAGGAAGACCCCGCCGAACAGCCCCACCAGGCCCACCGCCACGAACACGGCGGGAACCACCAGGGGCGCGGGCAGCAGCCGCAGGGCGGGCAGCGCCATCATGGCCAGGCCCATCCCTGCGCCCGCGGGCCCCAGCACCCGGTGCCAGGACTCCCCCTTGGCCCACCGGGGGCTGAGGATCCCGCCCGCGGCGATTCCCGCCAGCTGGCTGACGATGAGGGCGCTGGTCAGGGACTTGCTGAGCCCCAGTTCCTGGATGCCCAGGGGGTTGATGAGGAGCACCTGCAGCGAGCCCGAGAACCAGATGAACACCGAGGCCCCCACGGTGAAGGCCAGGAGGGGGTCCTTCCGGATGCCCGCGAGGTCGCGCAGGGTGGCCAGGGGTCCCAGCCACGGGAAGGGGGCGCGGGGGTCGGCCGCGGGGAAGGCGGCGACCCGGAAGCTGACCGCGAGGCCCCCCAGGGCCACCAGGACCACGCCGGCCCCCACCAGGAGTCGCCCCCGGTCGATGCCGTGGAACCCGGTTCCGGTCACGTCAAGGGTGAAGCCCGCCGCCGCGATGCCCACGAGGATCCCCACCGTGACCACCATGCGGAGCACGCCGTTGGCCCGGGTCACGTAGTCCCCGGGGTAGAGCTCGGGAATGGAGCCGTTGACGGCCGGGCTCATGAAGGCCGCCTGGGTGCCCATGGTGCCGAGCATGACGAGGATCAGCCACCAGTGGCCCGTGGCGATGCCCACCGCACCCACCAGCATGGCGGCCAGTTCCACGGCCTTGGCCGTGATGACGACGGCGCGCTTGGGGAACCGGTCCGAGGCCCACCCCGCGGGCGCCGCGAAGAGCAGGTAGGGGAAGGTGAACACGAAGACGGCCACCCCCTGCAGGCTGATGCGGCCCGCCGCCACCGCGAGGATGAGCACCGCCTGCTTGTAGTAGTTGTCGTTGAATACGCCCAGGAAGAACGCCGCGGCCATGGCCGCGAATTTCCCCCGCGCCCGGCGCACCTGCACGCTTTCGTCGCTCAAAGGCCCTCCCCGGAACGCAGCGGACCCCGGGGATGCCCCAGGGTCCGGCCCTTGCGCGCGCGCATGTCCATGGATCAGAGGTCGATCTCCCCGACGCCCAGGTCGTCGGCGGTGTCCTCGGCGCTGTCCTTGATGGCCGGGGACACGTCCAGGTCGTTGGCCAGGCCCAGCATCTCGCTGGAGGACGCGTAGATCTGGCCCACGGTCTGCTTGCGCGTCTCAAGGGTCTGGATGAGCTCCTGCACGCGCTTGATCTCGTCGTTGAGGTGCTGCCATTCCACCCGGATGGTGTTGTTCATCTGGTCGACGTCCTGGCGGCAACGCTCCCGGGCCTGCTCGTAGAACTGCTGCTGGTCTTTGTTGAGATCCATGAAAGCTCCATACACAAGAAGTGGGGAAACGCCAAAAATTCGGATGGGTAAAGGATACCGGGAACCGCGCGGACCTCAGTTGAAAACCTTGTAGGCCACCCAGGCCACGCTCGCGACGAGGGCGATGAGCACGGGGATCAGCCAGAGGGGCTGCTGGGTGTGCCCCACGGGCGCCGGAGGCATGGGCATGGGCTCGGGGGGCCGCACCCGCTGGGGCTGGGGCTGGACCGGACGGGGCTGGGGCTGG
>DBMS01000080.1 GCA_002297665.1 Holophagaceae bacterium UBA692
CAGGGTGCGCAGGGCCTTGAGGATCCTGAAGGCCACGTTCGCCGACAGCGCGAAGTAGAGGGACGTTCCCAGGCTGGCGAGGGTGGCGGCCCAGGCCCAGTCCTGGCGCTGCTCCAGGAGCGCGGCGCCCAGGAGGCAGAGGATGGCGGCCGGGATGATGTTGGCGAAGGGCAGGGGCACGGGCACGGCCAGGAGGAAGCCCGTCCAGGCCAGGGCGGCGCCCATCCACTTGCGGCCCAGGGGGTGCCGTTCCGCGGTGCGGCTGGACCAGCGCAGGAGGAGCCCCTCCAGCCGGGCCAGGGCGCTCTTGATGGCGCCCTTGTGGATGGGCAGGGCGAGGATGCGCCGGGGCACCCAGGGGTGGCGGATGCCCCGGCCCAGCTGGAATCCGATGGCCATCACCGCCGCGCCTCCCACCGGCGCCAGGCCCGTGTTGACCCCGGGCACGAGGCTGGGCAGGGCCAGCAGCAGGATCAGGAGGCCGTAGGACTGCTCCCCGGCGGCATCCAGGAGCTCCCCGAGGCGCACGTCCCGCTCGTGATCCAGGAGATCGTGGAGGACCGAGAAGAAGGGGCGGGGGGACATCGCCCTCCAGGCTACAGTGCCCCGGGGGCGCACTACAATGGCAGCGAAACGGAGACATCCCCCATGCATCGATTCCTCCTCGACCCTTCCACCATCTTCCTGAACCACGGCTCCTTCGGGGCCTGCCCCCGGGAGGTGCTGGACGCGAGCCGCGCCTGGCAGGAGGAGATGGAGGCCAACCCGGTGGCGTTCCTGGGCCGGCGCTCGGCCGGGCTCCTCGCCGCCGCCCGGGCGGAGCTGGGAAGGTACCTGGGCGCCCGGGGGGAGGACCTGGTCTTCGTGCCCAACGCCACCCACGGGGTGAACACCGTGGCGCGGTCGCTGCCCCTGCAGCCCGGGGACGAGATCCTGGGCACGGACCACGAGTACGGCGCCTGCGAGGGCGCCTGGGCCTTCGCGGCGGCCCGGCGCGGGGCGCGGTACCTGCGCGCGGAGATCCCGCTGCCCTTCCGGAGCGGGGAATTCGCGGACCGGGTGTGGGAGAAGGTCACGGACCGCACCCGGGTCCTTTTCCTCAGCCACGTCACCTCCACCACCGCCCTCATCTTCCCCATCGAGGAATTGTGCCGGCGCGCGCGGGCCGCGGGGATCCTCACCGTCATCGACGGCGCCCACGCCCCGGGCCAGCTCGACCTGGACCTGGAGGCCCTGGGCGCCGACTTCTACACGGGCAACTGCCACAAGTGGCTGTGCGCCCCCAAGGGCTCGGCCTTCCTCCACGTGCGGGCCGAGCACCAGGCCATGCTGGACGCCACCGCGGTGAGCTGGGGCTACCTGGCCCTGCCGGCCAACGACGCCTACACGGGCACCGGGCCCATGGAACGCAAGCTGCAGTGGCAGGGCACCCGGGACCTGTCGCCCTTCCTTTCCGTCCCCGCGGCCATCGCCTTCCAGGCCCGCAACGGGTGGGACGCCGAGCGCGGGCGCTGCCACCGCCTGGTGGTGGAGACGCTCCACCGGGTCTGCGGGGCCACGGGGCTGACCCCGCCCGCGGAGGACGCGGATTTCGCCCAGATGGCCATCATCCCGGTGCCCGCGGGGGATCCCGCCGCGCTCCAGGAGGCCCTCATGCGCGACCATCGCATCGAGGTGCCGGTGACCTCCCACAAGGGCTCGATTTTCGTGCGGATGTCCGCGCAGGCCTACAACACCGGCCGGGACGCCGACGCCCTGGTGGCCGCCCTCACAGGAAGGTGACGGCCCGGGTGGCCGACGACAGGATGTACGCCCGCTCCGTGTTGGACTTCTTGTCGGCGGGCACCACGAAGAAGCCCGAACGCCCGGGGGTGTAGGCCTGGGTGGTGCCGAGCATGGTCTCCCCGTCCCGGAAGTCCACGCGGATCCGGCGGCCCGGGCTCAGGTCGCCGGGCTGGAAGAGGTTGGATTTGGCGTGGCCCAGGTCCCCTTCCAGGTCCTTCACGAAGAAGAGCCCCTTCAGCTCCGAGAGGAGGATCTCCCGGGGCGGGGCGCCTTCCACCACCAGGTGGAAGCGGTCCTTGGTGGCGACGAAGTCCACGGTGAGCCCCTTGGCCAGGGAGCCGTCCAGGAAGTGGGCGACCACTTTGTTCATGGGACCTCCTGCGTTTCGTTAGCATTGGACAACGTTTCGCGCGTCAGTCAAGGAGTTCCCGCTCCAGCTGCGCCAGGTACAGCGCCAGGACCCGGGCCCGGCGCCGGGCCAGGCGGCGCCCTTCGTCCGTGGTCATCAGGTCCGGCAGGCGCATGAGCTTGAGGGGGAAGTGGTCCACGGAATAGGCGCGGTCGTCCAGGGCGCGGCCGGAGCGGCCCAGGGGATCCCCGGCCTCCCAGAGCGCCGTGCCCATCTTGCCGCCGGTGTAGAAGCACCGGGCCAGGCCGATGGCGCCCAGGGCCTCGAGGCGGTCGGCGTCCTGGAGGATCCGGGCCTCCAGGGTGGCGGGGGGGATGCCGGCGGAGTAGCTGTGGGCCTCGATGGCGTGCCCCGCCGCCCGGGCCCGGTCCGGGTCGAGGCCCATGGCCTCCAGCAGCGGCACGGCCTTCTCCGCCGACAGCCGCGAGGCCCGGGAGCGCAGGGGGGAGTCCTTGGGCGGGTTCACCAGGTCGTGGAGGTAGGCCGCGGCCAGGATCACCAGGAGGTCGGCGCCGGGCTCGGTGGCGGCGATCCTCCTGGCCGAGCGCCACACCCGGCGCAGGTGGTGCACGTCGTGGGCCCCGTCCCCGTCCGGCGCCCCGGCCCAGAACTCCTCGAAGCGCCTTTCCCAGGTCCCGGGATCCAGGTTCATGGTTCCTCCCCATCCAAGTAACGCACCCACGCGACCCGGGCGTCCAGTCCCGCGCGGTTGAAGAGGGCGATCCAGCGCTCCTGCTCGGGCCGCAGGGCGTCGCCGGGGCCCTTGACCTCCCAGAGCATGCAGCGGCCCTCCCGGTGCAGGAAGAGGTCGGGGAACCCGCTCCGGAAGGCGGCGGGGTTGGGGGCCATGGCGCGCAGCACGGCCAGCAGGGCCGGCTGGGGCAGGGTCGCCAGGGCCGCCTCCAGGTGCCCCGGGCCCAGCGCCTTCCAGTTCACGAAGGCGTTGGCGATGCCGCGCTTCTCCTCCGCCCGGGCCAGGATCAGGCGCCGGGGGGCTCCGGGGGCCTCCAGTTCGGCGAACCGGGCCTCGATGGCCTCCCGGCGGCGCAGGGCGAACTGGGGCGTGCGCAGGTCCGCGGGACCCAGCTGGAACCGGTGCTGGAAGGCGCCGGGCACCGGCGCGAAGAGGACGTCCCAGAAGGCCAGGCCGTAGATGGCCGTCCACAGGGTGTTCTCGGTGTGGAACCCCTCCCAGCCCGAGGCCTCCAGGGCCGCCAGCTCCACGGAGCCCGACGGGTGCCGGGCCACGCGCAGGCGCACTTCGGGCAGGGGGGGGTCGGGGGGATGCCCCTCGGCCCACCGCGCCGCCCCGGAGTCCTGGCGGGCCAGGCGGCGCAGGAACCGGCCCGCGAAGCGTTCCTCGGCCACGTCCAGCGGGGCCTCGGCCATCTCCAGGGCGGTGGCGGCGGCGAGGTCCGGGCGCCCCTGGGCCAGGTGGATGCGGGCCGTGCGTTCCCGGGCCGGGGGCAGGGCGCACCGCCCGAAGCACGCCAGGGCGGCGTCAAGGGAACCCCGGCGCTCCCATTGCCGCCCCACCTCGGCCAGCATTCGGTGATAGCGCCGCTGGGAGCGGATCCCGGCGCGGCCCTCCATGGCCAGGAGCGCCTCGGTGATCCCGGCCAGGTCCCCGCCGGCCTCCAGGGCGTCCCGCAGCCCGTCCAGGGAGAGCAGGAGGTCCACCTCCTCCCGGTCCCGGAAGGGCCTGCAGGCGGGGTCGACGGCGTAGGCCTCGTAGCGCACGTGGCCCAGCTCGGCCAGCACGAAGTCGGTGAGGTCCTGTTCGAGGTTGCCGAAAAAGAGCAGGAAGAGCAGGCGCGCCCAGTCCCGCCCCAGGGGTGCCACGGCGTCGGCCGAGGCCCGCAGGAGGGCCTCGGGCACGCGCCCGGCCAGGTCCGC
>DBMS01000215.1:0-194 GCA_002297665.1 Holophagaceae bacterium UBA692
GCCCAGGAGCACGATGCCCGTGGCGTTGACCGACTGGAACCAGGAGGCCGGGATCTCGAACCCGAAGATCACCCGCTGGGTGAACTCCTTGGCGAACAGGTTCAGGCTCGAGCCGGCCTGCTGGAACACCGCCCAGAACGTCATGCTGAAGCAGAGCATCATGCCCACCACCCCCAGGCGCTTGAAGTCCTCGG
>DBMS01000215.1:225-3386 GCA_002297665.1 Holophagaceae bacterium UBA692
CCACGACACGGCCGCCATGGTGCCCACGGAGGCCGCGGCGCCGCCCAGGAGCTGGATGGGCCAGTTGCGGCCGCCGATGACCATCCAGGCCGAGGCCAGCAGCACCAGGAGGAGGAGGGCCAGGAAGCCCAGGCCCGCGGGCGCGGGCTCCTTCTGCCCTTCGGGCAGGTTCACGTCGACGATCAGGTTGCGCCGCAGGACGAAATTGGCCAGGCCCAGGAGCATGCCGAAGCCCGAGAGCCCGAAGGCCCAGGCCCAGCCCGAGGGGGAGTGCAGGCCCAGGCGGGTGAGGAAGGCGATGAAGGTGGGCTGCTCGGCCATGTAGCCGCAGAAGATGGGGGCGATCATGGCGCCCAGGTTGATGCCCATGTATTCGAACGTGAACGCGCCGTCCCGGCGGGGGTCCTCCTTGGTGTAGAGCCGGCCCACCGAGGCGCTGACGTTGGGCTTCAGGAGGCAGGTGCCGATGGAGATGAGCACGAGGCTCGCCACCAGCCCGTTGAGGCTGCGCACCTGCAGGAGCAGCTGGCCCGCGGCGATGAAGAGGCCGCCGAGCACGATGGTCCGCTTGGCGCCCAGGAAGCGGTCAGCGATCTGGCCGCCCGAAAGGGCGAAAAGGTAGATGGCCAGGAGGTAGCCCCCGAAGATGCCCGCGGCCTGGGGCTTCTCCAGGCCCATGCCCCCCAGGGCGGCGGGAGCCGTGAGGTAGAGGATGAGGATGGCCCGCATGCCGTAGTGGCTCCAGCGTTCCCATGTTTCGGTGAAGATGAGGACCCANNAGGCCCGCGGGCTGGCCCTTGGGGGGCGCAGGGGCATCCGTGCGAAGATCTCCGCTCATTGGCAAGCTCCGAGTGATTGGAATCTTGTTTATACCGTCTTTTCCATCCAACGCTTGTCACAACCGCCCGGGGCGGGTTCAACGGACCTTGACGGGATCGGCGGGCTTGGCCGGAAGCTTCATCCCCTTGGCCTCCANNGGCCTTCAGCACCTCCTGGACGCCGCGCTCCAGCTGCAGGTCGTGGCCGTCCCGCAGGGAGGCGGGGTCGTTCTCCACCTCGATGTCCGGGGTGACTCCCTCCCCTTCGATGATCCATTCCCCGGTGGGCGCGTTCGTTCCGGACTGGGGCACGAAGACCGTGCCTCCGTCCAGGAGCGGGCCGGAATCGCTGATGCCCACCACGCCGCCCCAGGTGCGCTTGCCCACCAGGGGCCCCAGGCCCGCCAGGCGGAAGTGGTAGGGGAAGATGTCGCCGTCGGACGCGCTGGTCTCGCTGACGAGGCAGGCCATGGGGCCGTGGAAGACGGTCCCCGGGTAGGTGGTCGGGAAATCCGACGTGCGTCCGAAGCGGGTGCCCAGGAGCTTTCTCCCCAGGCGCTCCAGCACCATCTGGCTGACGTTGCCGCCGCCGTTGGCCCTGTCGTCCACCACCAGGCCCTCCTTGCGGATCTGGGGGTAGAACCACTTGATGAACTCGGCGATGCCGGGCGCGCCCATGTCGGGGATGTGCACGTAGCCCACGCGGCCCCCGGAGAGCTTGTCCACGCGCTCCCGGGACGAGAGGACGAAGTCCAGGTACAGCAGGGCGTCCTCGCTGGCCACCGGATTGTAGGTGACGCGCCGGGCCCCCTCGGCCACGGGCCGGGCGTTCAGGGTGAGGGTGACGGGGTCCGGGTGGTTGCGAAGGAGGGTGTAGGGATCCGTGCCCGCGCCCAGGTCCACGCCGTCGATGGCCAGCACGTAGTCGCCCTCGCGGGCGTCCACGCCCACCTCGGTGAGGGGGCTGCGGTACTTCGGCTCCTCGTTCTGGCCGCGGAAGATCCTGGCGATGCGGTAGCGCCCGGCCTTGGCGTCCAGTTCGAACCGGGCCCCGGGCAGGCCGTACCGGGCGCGCTCGGGCACCAGGTAGTCCCCCCCTTCCACGTAGGCGTGGCCGATGTTCAGTTCGGAGACCATCTCCGTGAGGATGTAGGTGAGGTCCGAGCGGTGGGTGACGAAGGGAAGCAGGGCGCGGTACCGCTCGCCCAGGGCCTTCCAGTCGTAGCCGTGCATGTTCTTCACGTAGAAGAAGTCGCGGTAGCGGCGCCACACCTCGTCGAAGATCTCCTCCCATTCCTGGGAAGGCACCGCGTCGACCTGGAGGCCCTTGGTGGAGACGGGCTTGCGGTCCTTGGCGTCGGGCTTGACGTCGACCATCACGAAGGCGTCCTTGACCCGGGCCAGGGCCTTGTCGCCCGAGGCGCTGAAGGCCACCCCCCGCACGTCGGCCACCAGCTCGGACTCCTTGCGCTTGTGCAGGTCGAAGACCGCGAGGCTGNNCCGCCATAGAACCGCGGGCCGCTGCGCACGTAGGAGAGCACGCCCTTGCCGGCATGGAGGCCGTGGAGGTTGCCCGGGGTCACCGGCACCCGCACGCACCGCTGGCCCAGGCCGTCGAAGTCGATGGAGACCGGCCGGAGGCCCCGGGCCTCCTCCTTCTTCGCCTCGGCGCCCACCTCGTCGCTTTCGGGCGGGAAGGGGTGCGGGACGTCCCGGCGCAGGGCGAAGGCGAACACGCCGGTATTGTTGGCGCCGGCGTAGTCGAATTCCAGGTTGGANNACCAGGGGGGCGTAGTCGCGGCGGCTGAGGGCGTACAGGTACCGGCCCTCGGGGTCCCAGGCGGGGGACGTCGCCGGGGCCTGGTCGGAGGTGACCCGGTGCAGCTCGCCGTCCCAGATCCACANNGGAATCGAAGCCGTTGGCGTTGCGCAGGGTCAGGGCCAGGAACTTCCCGTCGGGGGACCACGCGTGGTCCGGGATTCCGCCGTGGGTCTCCCTGGCAGCCTCAACCACCTTGCGGCCGGCCACGTCCACGACGTAGAGCACCCCGTTCTTGTCCGTGAAGGCCAGGCGCTTGCCGTCGGGGGCCCACTCCAGGGAGGTGAGGAACACCGACAGGCCCGAGGTGAGGGCCACGGGACGGCTCCGGCCGTCCTGGTCCATGACGTACACCTGCTCCTCGCCGNNTCATGTCCGAGATGAAGGCGATGCTCCTGCCGTCCGGCGACCACTGGGCGCGCTTGTCATGGTGGCGCGGGGAATGCGTGAGGTTCCGGGTGGGGCCCTTCTCCGCGGGCGCCGTGAACACGTCGCCCCGGGCCACGAAGAGCGCCCGCTCCCCC
>DBMS01000073.1 GCA_002297665.1 Holophagaceae bacterium UBA692
TCCGATCTGGGGGGCGCCGCCGTGGCGGGCGCGCTGCAGGGCGGCGGGGTGGATCTCCAGGGTCAGGCCCAGGAGCTCCAGCTCCAGGGCGGCGCGGTCGAAGGGGTCGGTGGGGCGGGGGCGCACGCCCTCGGGGATGCCGCCCAGGCGCGTCCACAAAAGGCGGGTTCGGTCGCCGTCGGGGGCCCAGCGGTCGAAGGCGCCGCCCGACCCCAGGGCCTCCACGGTGGGCACCGAGAGGTCCACGCGCTCCAGGAGTTCCTCCAGGCTCGCGTAGGGGCCGCGGCGCTCCCGGTCCTCCAGCAGGGCCTCCACCTCGCCGCGCTGGGCGCCCTTGACGGCCATGAGCCCCACCCGCAGGCCGCGGTCCCCCTCGGCCGCGAATTCCCACTTGGACAGGTTGGCGTCGGGGCCGCGGACCACCAGGTTGTGCCGCCTCGCGTCGCCCAGGTAGGCGATGGGGGCGTAGTAGCCGCCCTGGTTGGTGATCACCGACGCGAAGAACACCGCCGGGTGGTGGGCCTTGAGCCAGGCGCTCTCGAAGCTCACCTGGGCGTAGGACGCCGAGTGCGGCTTGCAGAAGGAGTAGCCCCGGAAGGTGCGCACCATGTCCCACACCTCGTCCACCACCGCCGGCGGGATGCCCTGGGCGGCGCAGCCCTCCCGGAACCGTGTCTCGAACAGCGGCAGCTTCACGGAGCAGTCGTCCTTGCCCAGGATCTTGCGCAGCTTGTCGGCCTCCTCATGGCTCCAGCCCGCCATGGCCATGCCCACCCGCACCACGTCCTCCTGGTACACCAGCACGCCGAAGCTCTCCGACAGCAGCGAGCCCAGCACGGGGTGGCTGGGCGCGTAGGCCTCCTCCCCGCGGCTGCGCTTGACGTAGGTGTCGATCCAGCGGTTGGCCGCGGGGCGGATGAGGGAACTGTGGATGACCAGCGTCTCGAAGTCCCCCTTGCCCACGCGCTGCTGCAGCTGGCGGGTGGCGGGGCTCTCCACGTAGAAGACGCCCATGGAGTCGCCCTTGGCCAGCAGGTCCTGGGTGGCGGGGTCCAGGCGGGGGTTCCAGTGCAGCGCCGCGGGCGCCCGGTCCCCCAGCACCTCCAGGGCGTCGCGCACCACGGCGAGGCTGCGGTTGCCCAGGAGATCGATCTTCACCAGGCCGTAGTCCTCCACGCCGTCCTTGTCCCACTGGGTGATCGACACCCCCTCCTTGGCGGGCGCGGGCTGGAAGGGCACGTGGTGCCACAGGGCCCCGGGGGCGATGACGGTGCCCCCGGGGTGCACGGAGAGCTGGTGGAAGTGCCCGCGCAGGGCCTCGGCCTGGGCGAGGATGGGGGCCCAGGCGGGGTTGTCCTGGATGCCCTTGACCCCTTCGTCCCAGCCGCGGATGAAGCGGGCCAGGACCTTGAGCTCGGCCTCGGGGCGGCCGTGGGCCAGCGCCACGTCCCGCAGGGCGCCCTTGGGCTTGAAATACACGTGGTTGGAGACCATGGCCACCCGCTCCTGCCCGTAGCGCCGGAAGACGGAGGCGATGACTTCGTCCCGCTCGTCCCAGGCGAAGTCCACGTCCAGGTCCGGCGGGTCCACGCGCGCGTCCGACAGGAACCGCTCGAACATGAGGCTGGTGGCGATGGGATCCACGTTGGTGATGCCCAGCAGGTAGCTGACGATGGAGGCCGCCCCCGAGCCCCGGCCGCAGGTGCGGGTGGCCCTGGCCTCCCGGATGATGTCGTGCACGGCCAGGAAGTACCCGGCGAAGCGCTTGCGCCGGATGAGGTCGAGCTCCAGGTCGATGCGGGCCTCCAGTTCCGGGGGCGGCGCGGCGTAGCGCCTGGGGATGCCCTGGCGGAGCCGGGACTGCAGCTCGGCGTCCAGGTCCAGGTCGCGCGCGCACACGGGCCGGGGCATGACCCAGTCGCCCCAATGCATGCGCCAGGCCCGCACCTTCTCCAGGATCTCCTCGGAGGCCCGGGTGATGGCGGGGTCCGCGCCGGGAAAGCGCGCCTCCCAGGAGGCCCGGGTGACGGCGGCGTCCCGGGGCTCCCACAGGGGCTCCACGCGGGTGACCGTGGAGCGTTCGGCCATGGCGCGCTTGAGGCGGTGCAGTTCCAGGCCGGCCTCGCGGCGGAAGCGCAGCACCTGGGGCGCGGCGGCGGGAAGGCCCCGGGCGGCGGCGTCCATGGCCTCCCTGGGGTTGCGGGCGTGGGCGAGGAGATACGGCGCGAAGCCCTCGCGCGCGAGGTATTCCTGGCCCTCCAGGGTCTCGGCGAGCAGCACGCAGTCCCGGGGCGGGTCCCCCTCGCGGCCGTGGGCCTGGTCCGTGAGGAGGCGGCACAGTTCGGCATAGCCCCGGTCGGTGTGGGGCAGGGCGCCGAAGGCCAGGCCCCGCCACGTGAAGCGGCTGGCCAGGAGGGGCGTGAGGCCCGCGGCCAGGGCCTCCTCCCGCAGGCGGGGCCACCCGTGGAGGCCGCGGTCCCAGGAGGCCACGCAGGCGTAGCCCAGGCGCCGGGCCTGCGCCACGGCCATGGGCGCGGGGTAGACGCCCTCCCCGGTGGAGAAGTCGGTCACGGCGAGCGGGAAGGTCATGCGGATTCCCCCTCCCCCAGGGCCCACCCGGGCAGCACGGGGCGGTCGGGGAAACGCCTGCGGAGCCGGGCCAGGGTGGTTTCCAGGGCGCCCAGCTTGCGGGTGAGGGGCGCCTCGAAGAGCCCCCGGGGCCGCCCCAGCCCCCAGGCCATGTGCAGTTCCAGGCGGTGCACGAGGATGCGGCGCTCGGCCCCCCGGCGGAAGGCGGCCTCGACCAGGCGGGCCAGGGCCATGGCGGGTTCGGCCAGGGCCTCCTCGGGGGCCCGCCACCGGTGGGCCACGCCGTCCACGTCCCACCAGCGCAGGGTGAGCTGGCGGGGGGCGCGGCCGTCGTTCCAGAAGCGCTCCAGGCACCAGAAGGCCAGGGGGACCTCCTCGGGGAGGCAGGCGGGTTCCAGCCGCCAGGGGTGGCGGGACTCCCCCAGGGGGTCGGCCAGCATGGGCAGGCGGGGCCGGTCCTCCCCCCGGGCCCGGGATAGGGCCAGGCGGGCGTCGGGCTCGGGCATGATCTGGCTGAGGGTGGGCAGGGGCACCGGCTGCAGGTCGCCGAAGCGGGCCAGCCCCAGGCGCGAGAGCCGGTAGCGCACCCGGGGGGTGATGTCAGGCAGGCGGCCCAGGGGGTGGGGGGCCAGGAAGACCTGCTCGGCGCCGTCGGGCACCTCCGCCAGGGGCTCCGGGGCGCGGGTGGCCAGGCGCGCCGCCGTGGCGCTCAGGGAGAGCCCCCCGTGGCTGGTCCAGCCCATGGACTGGGCCAGGTCCTTCTGCATGCGGCTGGCGGCGTCCCGGGGGCCGCCGTGGAGGCGGGCCGTGCCGCCCAGCTCCACCAGGGCC
>DBMS01000120.1:0-1056 GCA_002297665.1 Holophagaceae bacterium UBA692
GTTCGTGGGCATCCTCTGGCGGGGCTACCGCATCGCCCACCGGGTGCGGGACAGTTTCCTCAAGCTCTGCGCCATGGGATTCACCCTCCTGCTGGTGGTGCAGGCCCTCATGAACCTCAGCGTGGTCCTCAGCCTCGCCCCCAACAAGGGAATCCCCCTGCCGTTCATCAGCTACGGCAGCTCGAGCCTCATCGCGAGCCTCGCGTCCCTGGGGCTGCTGCTGGCCATTTCCAAGGAAGCCAGCGAATGAGAAACATCGTCATCGCCGGGGCCACCGGCCTCGTGGGGCGCGAGCTGGTGCGCCAGCTGGATCCGCGCAAGGACGTGGACTTCACCGCCCTGGTGCGGCGCCCGGGCACCCTCCGTTCCGTTTCGGGCCGCGTGAAGGAGGTGGTCTTCGACTACCGCTCCCCGGCCGACCTGGAGCGCCTGGGAACGGAGATCCCCTGCGACCTGCTCCTGTGCGCCCTGGGCACCACCCTGAAGAAGGCGGGATCGCCCGAGGCCTTCCGGGAGGTGGACCTGGGCTTCACCGCCGCCCTCGTGAACCGCCTGGCCGCGCTGCGGACGGATCCGGCCTTCGCGCTGGTCTCCAGCGCCGGCGCCGGCCACCCCAGGGGCCTCTACCTGGAGACCAAGGCCGAGGCGGAGAAGGTCCTGGTGGCCAGCGGCCTCCCCTACCTGATCGTGCGCCCCTCGCTGCTCCTGGGCGACCGGGAGGAATTCCGCCTGGCCGAGCGCCTTGGCGCCTTCCTGCTCGCCAAGCCCTACCTGGCCGCCGCCCGCTACCTGGCCCCCCGCTCCCGGTTCCTCTGGCGCTTCGCCCCCATCGAGGCCTCCCAGGTGGCCAAGGCCATCATCTGGATGACCCTCGACAATCCGCACCCCTCCGGCAGCCGCGTCCTGACCGGCCTGGCCCTGCATCACCCCATCCTGGCCTAAAGCTTCTTCCCGATCTTGAGCACCGCGTCGGAAAGGGTGATGCCCGACGCCGCGATGTTGCCCATGCTGAGGAGGATCTGCGGCTTTCCGCCCTCCTCCACGATGGCGATGCTC
>DBMS01000120.1:1136-1720 GCA_002297665.1 Holophagaceae bacterium UBA692
AGCTTGGCCAGTTCCCCGGCCAGTGCGGCGTCCTTGCAGGCCACCTTTCCGGCGGAGCCGGCGCTGCTGGCGAGGATCTTGATGAACTTGGCCTGCTGGTCCGGCGCGAGGTCGCCGGCGGCGAGGGTCGCGAAGGCCAGGGCCGCCGCGACGGGAGCTAGGATCCGGATACCCATGGGTTTCCTCCACGGAAAAGGCCGAGCGGAAGGCTTATCGGCATCCGTGGAGGAAAGGTGAGTTCAGACCTTGAACCTCGAAACGAGGTTGTTGAGGTTCTCGGCCAGGTTGCTCAACTCGTTGACGGTGCGGGTGGTTTCCCGGATGGTGGCGGCCATCTGTTCGGTGGCGGCGGCGTTCCCTTCGGCGATGCTGGACAGGCTGCCCATGGCGTTGACCACGGTGGAGCTGTCCTGGCTCTGGGTCTGGCTCTGGCTGCCGATGGTCTTCATCCGCTCGGCGCTGGCCCGGATGGACTCCTCGATGCTCCGCAGGGCGGAACCGGCGGTGTTCACCATGGAGGTTCCGTCGTCGATGCTCTTGCTGGAGGTCTGGATGAGGGCGGTGATCTCCTTGGCGGCCTGGGC
>DBMS01000120.1:1805-3199 GCA_002297665.1 Holophagaceae bacterium UBA692
TGACGTTGAGGATGTTGCCGATCTGCTTGGAGTTCTGGTTGATCACCTGCATGCCGCTCACGGCGGCGCCCACGGCGGTCCCGCCCTTGCCGGCGGCCTCCTGGGCCTGGTCGAACACGTTCAGGGCGTCCGAGACGGTGGAGAAGATCACCTTGGAGGANNTTGGCCTGGCGCACGCTGGACTTCTGGTTCTCGGCGGTGTGGGCGATGGCGTCGGCGGTGGAGGCCATCTCGGTCATGCCCGCGGTCATCTGCAGGGAGCCCGAGGCGATGTTGGTGGAGATGGTGATCACCTGGTGCACGATGCCCTGGATGTTCTCAACGAACCGGTTGAAGTGCACCGAGAGCTGGGCGATCTCGTCGGTGCCGGCCACGTCGAGGCGGGCCGTGAGGTCCCCCTCGCCTTCGGAGATGTCGCGCATGCGGGTCTGGATGGTCTCCAGGGGCTTGACGATGGCGTTGCCCAGCACCTGGGAGGCCACGTAGCCCAGGCCCACCATGACCAGGCCCAGGACGAACATCATGCCCATGCTCTTCGTGTTCTCGCGGGAGACGCTGGTGTCGTTCATGACGAGCACCTGGTAGATTTTCTTGGTGGGGTCCTGGGCCTCGGCCCCGAGGGGGGAGGCGGTGACCATGAAGCCGCCCTTCTCGTACTTCACGGAACCCTTGCCCAGGGGCTCGCAGAGGGCCGCGGTGTCCACCTTGGCGTCGGCGCGGTAGCGCTTCTGGAACTTCACGGCCACGGCCTTGGTGGCGGTGTCCACGGCCACCACGGCGGCGATGCTCACGTCCGCGTCGTCCTTGACGAACTCGAGGGCGCGCTCCGTGGCGCCCGTGGTGGTGCCCAGGTCGTCGGAGAGGTAGGAGGAGGTGGTGGCCTCGGCCAGCACGGCGGAGAGGCTGTGGCCCTTGGACCAGATGCCTTCCGTCTGCGTGGAGGTGAGCTTCCACCCCGAGACGATGCCGGCCGTGACGGCCAGGATCAGGGTCAGCGCAAGGATGGAGTAGCTCAGCTTCTTCCTGATGCTTAGGGTTTTCCAGAATTCCATCTCAGACTCCTAGCCAGACAGGTTGGGAATGCGCAACTGATATATCGAAGCATAGATCGTCGGGCGTGAATTGTGGCGTCAAAGTTCTGTTATCTCTGGCCGAAGAACGCCGTGCCGATGCGCACCTGGTCGCTTCCGGCCCGGATGGCGTCGTCCATATCCCCGCTCATTCCCATGGAAAGTTTCAATTTTCGCCCCGTTTTATCCTGCCATCGGGCCCTGAGTTCGCCCAGGGCCCGGAAGGAGCCGGGGTCCTCGGGCGGAGGGATGGCCATGAAGCCCTGCACGGGCAGGCGCGGGTCGTCCTCCAGCGCGGCGAACAGGGCCTCCAGGTCCCCGGCG
>DBMS01000011.1:0-709 GCA_002297665.1 Holophagaceae bacterium UBA692
CGGGCGGCCATCGCCGGCCTTCTGGGTTCCATGAATACCTAGACACGGCATCTCCATCCTTAGGAAAGGATGTGCCTGAACAACCTTCAAGCAGAACGATTCCAACCTATCACTGCTATTCGGTTCCAACCTTCATCCCGGCCATCCCAGGAGCTTCTGACGGGGATGCGGACCTGAAGGTGGATGAGGCCCAGTAACCGGCGCCTCGGTGGCCCCTGTGTTGGTTCGACGGGGATTAACGGCGATTAACGGGGATGAAAAAAGGGATAAAGGGAAAAAACCTTTTGACACCCAGATTCAGCAAGGATCCGTGCCTGGGCGTGAACACGAACCCGAAGCGGTTGGGCCGCGTCTTGAGGTACGCCTGGGTATCCTTCGAAAGGCGGGCGGAATGGTTGTCCAGCACAATGAGAATGCGGGTTTCAGCACTGTAGGCCCGATGAATCTGCTCGAGCAGCTTGGAGACGGTGCCCCGCCCGCGCACGGCCAGGCAGGGAGGCCCGGCCTCGGGTCCGGGCTTCCTGGCATGGAGCGACAGGCTCCCCGTGGGGCCGGCCTTGATATGCGTCAAGGCCCACCCCCGGGAACCACCGCATGCTTGGGCGACCGGATCCCCGGAAATCGAGGTGGAGATGCTCGCCCTGTTGGAGTTGGAACTTCGGCCCCTGGCGCGGGCGGCGCTGGCCACCCTGGCCCTGGCCGGGCTCAT
>DBMS01000011.1:764-1710 GCA_002297665.1 Holophagaceae bacterium UBA692
TGGCTGGAGCGGCCGGCCACGGGCATGTACTGGCGCTGGACCCTGCGCACCCTCCTGACGCCCCGGGTCCTGGCGCGCCTTCCGCTGATCCTGCTGGACCAGTTGTTCCTCCAGCGCTTCATCGGGAAGCGCTCCATCAAGCGCTGGGGCGCCCACGCCTGCCTGGCCTGGGGGTGCCTCCTGGCCTTCGCCGTCACCTTTCCCCTGGTCTTCGGGTGGGTGCGCTTCACCAGCGACGGGCTCGACGCTTCCCGCTACCAGGCCTGGGTGCTGGGCCTGCCCGCGGGGAGCTTCCCCCTGGGCGGGTTCGCGGCCTTCGCCGCCTTCCACATCCTGGACCTGGCCGCCGCCCTGGTCATCGCCGGCTGCATCCTGGCCTTCGTGCGCCGGAGCCGCGACGAAGGGGACACCGCCACCCAGCGCTTCGACCTGGACATCCTGCCCCTGCTCCTGCTCATCGCCATCTCGGCCACCGGGCTCCTGCTCACCGCCTCCGTGACCTGGCTCCAGGGCCGCAACTACGGGACCCTGGCCTACCTCCATGAGATGACCGTCATCCTCATGCTGCTCAGCCTGCCCTTCGGCAAGCTCTTCCACATCGTCCAGCGCCCGGCCCAGGCCGGCGTGNNTCCGGCCCTGCAAGGCCTGCGCCACGCCCTTCATCCGCGCCAACCAGCAGAGCGACCTGCGCCGGCTCTGGAAGGACCTGGGCCTGGAGGCGGGCGCGAGCCACCTGGACCTCTGCCCCCGCTGCCGGCGCCGCCTGCTCATGAAGGCCCAGAGCCTTCGCCTGGGCGGCGCCTTCGATCCCTTCGCGGGCACGCCCGTGCCCGTGGAACCCCTGGAGAGCTGACCATGGCCCACCTGCCCACCGACGCCAGCCTCCTGCGCGACGCCTTCGGCCCCCACCTCAACACCGCCCCCCCCGGCGGCTGGGACGCGGACC
>DBMS01000011.1:1824-2698 GCA_002297665.1 Holophagaceae bacterium UBA692
GCGTCAAGCGCTACCTGCAGGGAAGCCACCCCGACCGGCTCCAGCACGCCATGAAGCGCACGGCTTCGGGCTTCGAGCCCATGGGCTGGGACGAGGCCATGGAGCGCACCGTGGCCGAGATCACCCGCATCCAGGACGCCTACGGCAAGGACGCCTTCGCCATGCTCAGCGGGGTGAGCCTCACCAACGAGAAGAGCTNNNACAACGGCCGCCTGTGCATGGTGAGCGCCGGGGCCGGCAACAAGAAGGCCTTCGGCGTGGACCGCGCGGCCAATTCGTGGGAGGACATCCCGCTGGCCGACGTGATCTGGGTCGCGGGCGCCAACGTGGCCGAATGCGCCCCCATCACCACCGACTACATCTGGCGGGCCCGGGACCGCGGGGCCAAGCTCATCGTGGTGGACCCCCGCATCACCCCCCTGGCCCGCACCGCCGACCTGGCCCTTCCCCTCAAGCCGGGCTCCGATTCCGCCCTCACCAACGGCATCCTCCACCTCCTGGACAAATGGGACCTGGTGGACCGCGACTTCGTGCGGGACCACACCAACGGGTTCGACCAGGCCCTGGAAGCCGCCCGGGAATGCACCCCCGAGTGGACCAGCGCCATGACGGGCCTCCCCGTGGCCGCCATCGAGAAGGCCGCCCGCATGTGGGGCGAGGCCCGCACGAGCTTCCTCCTCCATGCCCGGGGCATCGAGCACCAGACCAAGGGCGTGGAGAACGTCAACTCCTGCATCAACATCGTGCTGGCCACGGGGCGCATCGGCCGCCCCGGGTGCGGCTACGCCACCATCACGGGCCAGGGCAACGGCCAAGGCGGGCGCGAGCACGGCCACAAGTGCGACCAGCTCCCCGGCAACCGGGACATCGAGAA
>DBMS01000011.1:2722-2927 GCA_002297665.1 Holophagaceae bacterium UBA692
AGCGCCCAGGAGATCATGAACGAGATCCACGCCGGCGCCATCAAGGGCCTCCTTTGCCTGTGCTTCAACCCCGTGGTGAGCCTGCCGGACTCCACATTCACCCGTGAAGCCCTCGAGAAGCTGGAATTCTTTGTTTCGCTGGACTTCTTCCTGTCCGAGACCGCCCAGCACGCCGACGTCGTCTTCCCCTCGGCCCTGCACGAGG
>DBMS01000322.1:0-9427 GCA_002297665.1 Holophagaceae bacterium UBA692
GGCTTGATGTCGCGGTGGACGATGCCCTCCCGGTGGCAGCCGTGGAGCGCCTGGGCCACCTGCGCCAGGATGCGCACCTTCTGCTCCAGGCTCAGGCGGGGGAGGGCCGCCCGGAGGGTGGGGCCGGCTATGAAGCGCATGGAAAGGTAGGGCTGCCCCTGGAATTCATCCACCGAATACACGTTGCAGATGTTGGGGTGCTCGATGCGGGCCTGGGAGCGGCCCTCCTGGAGGAACCGCTCCATGGGTGCGCGCTCCAGGCGCTTGAGGAACTTGAGGGCCACAACCCGCTTGAGCTGTTGGTCGAAAGCCTTGTACACGCTGCCCATGCCCCCGTCCCCCAGGAAGGCCAGGGGCAGGTAGCGCCCGTCCCGGGGCAGGGCGAACCCCGCCAGGTCCTCGGGGTCCATGGCCGCGGCCACTTCTCCCATGGCCCGGATCCAGTCGGGCGTCGAGCTCGTGACGGCCGTGTCCGCCTGATCCCAGGCGATGGCCGTCTCCATCACGCCCTGGAGGCGCCCGGCGGCGTGGAGGGCGTTGAAGCGTTCGGACAGGTCCGCTTCGGAAAGGGTGGCCGCGTCCGCGTGGGTGCTCAGCCCGATCTCCTCCTGCGTAAGCAGGCCCCGCTCCATGGCCCATTTCAGGATTCTGGCCTGCTGGCTGACGGTCAGAGCTTGGGTCATCGGACCTCGGGAGGGGATACCTTCGAAAACCTTACAATCCCTTGGGCCCAGGACCAACCCAATTGAATGCGAGGCTCATTTCCTGCCAAGGGCCATGCTCCGGGCGGGCAGACTGTCCACGACCCATCCCGCCAGCCGCCGCCCGAGGAGGGTGACCAGCAGGACGTACCCCCCCGCAAGCGCCGCCACGATCGCCGTGGACGCCGCGATGGAAATCGCCTCCCGCACCGCCAGGGCCGAGAGCGCCGCCGCCCCCAGGCCCAGGAACACCAGCAGGGGCGACGCGCCCCGGCTGCGCCGCAGGCGGGCTCCGCAGCACTGGCACACCGAGACGCCCGAAGGCTCGGCCTCCTTCAGGAACCGCTTGTATGTCATGATCTCCCCGGAGCAGATGGGGCAGCTATTCACGGACATGGCAACCCTCCGCGGGTTGATGGGATAATAATGAATCGTACAGCAAAAACACCAGGGGATTCCATATTCCGAAGGTAAATTTGGGTGAATTCAAGAGGGAGGGCTCCCCGCCATGTTCTGCCCCCGCTGCCAGAAGCCACAGGACGACGGGCTCGCGGAATGCGTCCACTGCGGCGTCGTCTTCAGCCGCTACCGCCCGCGGCCGCGGCCCGTGGAACGGGAACCTTCGTGGCTGGAGGAGCGGATGTTCCGCATCGACCCCGGCGAGGACCGGGCTCCGGTGGCCCTGCGCGGCGCCTTCCTGGCGATCCTGGGGATCGTCACCCTCTGGATCCTGCTGCTCCCCATGCAGGGGCCCCGGCTGATCGGATCGTTCCTCCACTGGATCGACCTGCCCTTCCACGAAGCGGGCCACGTGGTCTTCGGCCCCCTGGGGACCTTCCTGGGCATCCTGGGCGGAACCCTGGGCCAGCTGCTGGTGCCCCTCCTGGTGGCCGGCGTCTTCCTGAAGCAGGCCAACCCCTTCGGGGCCAGCGTGGGCGCCTGGTGGCTGGGCCAGAGCCTCATGGACTGCGCGCCCTACGTCGCCGACGCCCGGGTGCGCCAGCTGCTGCTCACCACCGGGGAAACCGGGCAGACGGATTGGGAGGGCCACGACTGGTTCCAGCTCCTCTCCCGCACGGGGCTGCTGAATCACGACGTGCGCATCGCGCGGCTGTTCTGGATCGCCGGAGCCGCCTTGATGATCATGGCCCTGGCCTGGGGAGCCTACATCGTCTGGAAGCAGTGGGGACCCGGAACCGGCGGAGCGGTGCGCGCACCTTCCTAGGGAGGGATCACATTAAATTTCCGGCGCGAGGGGAAAAGGGGTCCGCCTGTCCCTCATGGTCCCTCAACCCCGCGCCCGGCGCGGTTCCGCCGCCCAGGCCACGAGCACGGAGACGAAGTAGAGGCCCAGCAGCACCAGGCTGAAGAACACCGTGGTCAGTACCACGTCCCCGGGGGTGAAGACTGCCGAGGCCACCACGATCGCCAGCGTGGCATGGCGCCAGAACCTCAGCATGAGCCTGGCCGTGACGAGGCGGAAGCGGGCCAGGAAGAAGGTGAGCACCGGCAGCTCGAACATGAGCCCGGTGATGACCATGGTGGATAGGAACAGATCCAGGTAGCTGTCGATGTGAAGGTTGGCGCGTAGCCCCGCGCCGGCGGCCTCCTGGAAGAGGATGTCCCCCAGGAACCGGAAGGCCTGGGTGTACGCGAAGGCCAGGCCCAGCAGGAACATGCCGCTGGTGGCCAGGAGGAAGGGGACGCAAAGCCGCCTTTCCCGCGGGCCCAGGGCGGGCTTGATGAAGCCCCACACCTGCAGGAAGATCACCGGCGCGGCCAGGAAGGCGGCGACCCAGACGCTGAGGCGCATGAGGCTGAAGAACGGCTCCGTGAGGTCGGTGAAGGCCCAGGGCTGCAGCCTGGCCGGGTCCTGTTTCAGCTGGCGCCCCATGGCCTGCAGGAAGGGCCACTGGGCCCAGGTCCACAGGCGGAGGCGGAAGGCGTAGGTCAGGGCGAAGGCCCCCGCCACCGTGAGGGCCGAGCGCACCAGGCGCACCCGCAGTTCCTGCAAGTGCTCCCGGAAGGACATGCGCTCGTCGGCGGTCGTCACGGCGGCGGGTTCCATGGCCTAGGCCTTTTCGTCGGTGACGGAGCTGGTCAGCTCCCTGCTGGCCTTCTTGAACTCCTGGATGCCCCGGCCCAGGGACTTGCCCAGCTCGGGCAGCTTGGACGGCCCGAAGAAGATCAGCAGGCAGACGCCGATCAGGAGGATTTCAGTGATGCCCAGGTTGCCCATGGCGTGCTCCGGAAAAGTTCGCTCGTGCTCAGGGCACGGGCCAGTTGTAGGAATGGCAGGTCAAGCAGTGGTTCTTGGACGGCTTGTGCTGGTGGTGGCACAGGTTGCAGTTGGCGGCGTACCCGTGCTGGTCGGCGTGGGGGTTGTGGTCCTTGGCCTGGGCGGTCTTGGCCACCAGGGCGTCCATGGCGTGGCAGGCCACGCAGGCCTCGGGCCTGGCCTTGGCGGCGGGCTTGCCCTTGCCGTGGCAGTCCTGGCAGGTAACGCCCGCCAGGGCGTGGCGGTGGCCCAGGGGAAGCCTGGCGCGGAGGCTCGTCTCGCCGGTGTGGCAGGTCGCGCAGGAGCCGGACTTGGCCTTGCGGATGTCCTCGTGGCCAGCGGGCAGCACCTTCTCCTTGCCGTGGCAGGCGGCGCACTGGGTCGCCGGCACCCCGGCCAGCCGCTTGGGAGCGGCGGCCAGGGGCAGGAGCATCCCCAGGGAAAGCAGGATGGCGGCGACCTTCATGACTAGCCCCAGGCCTTCGCTTTGGCGGCGTTGGAACCGGCGGCCCGGCCCATCACCAGGCAGTCGATGACCGCGCAGCTGCCCAGGCGCACCGCGCCGTGCACGCCGCCCGTGGCTTCGCCGGCCGCGTACAGGCCCTCGATGGGCTTGTCCGTGGAGACGTCCATGGCCTGAGCTTCGGTGTTGGTGTAGATGCCGCCCATGCAGTGATGGACCTTGGGAAGCAGCCGCGAGACGTAGAAGGGCGCGGTCTCCAGGGGCAGGGTGCCCTGGGGGAGCTTGGTGCTGACCTTGATGTCGTCCTTGGGATCCTTGGGGTCGCTGTTGCGGATGTTCGTGTTGTACTTGGCCACGGTCTCCAGGAAGGCGGCCTTGGGCATGCCGTAGGCGTCCGCCACGGCTTCAAGGCTGTTGAAGGCCTTGACCACGCCGGACTTCTGCAGCTTGTCCATGACG
The DNA here is from genome assembly GCA_002297665.1 of Holophagaceae bacterium UBA692. GTDB lineage: Bacteria > Acidobacteriota > Holophagae > Holophagales > Holophagaceae > Mesoterricola. Next base: position 3,902 of record DBMS01000322.1, read on the forward strand.
CCGGGGGTGAGCCGCGAGACGGCCTTGGCGTCGGCGAAGGCGATGCACTTGTGGCCCTGGTTCATGAGCATCATGATGGCGTCGGCGCGGATCTTGCGGTTGGCCAGCTCGTCGATGAAGCGCTTGCCGGTGGTGGCGTCCACCCAGATGCCGTACATCGAAGCGGCTTCCTGGGCGAAGTGGGGAGCCAGGCCGAAGCCCTTCTCGTCGGGGCTCGCCCAAGGGCCCACCTGGATCCAGTCGCCCTGGATGATGTTGCAGCCGATGCGGGAGGCTTCCCGCCACATCTCGGCGGTGGCGCCGGGCTGGTTGGTGCTCTCCACCTTGGCGGTGAGCTTGGGGTCCTGGATCATGCGGTAGGCCACGTCCTGCCCGAAGCCGCCGTGGGCCAGCACCACGCCCTTGCGGGCCCGGATGGTCTTCAGCTTGCCGCTGTCGGCCTTGGGGAACTCGTAGCCTTCGCGGACCTGCAGGCCCTTGACCCGGCCGTCCTTGTCCCGGTAGATCTTCGTGACGAAGGTCTCCAGGCGGGGCTCCACGCCCAGGGCCTTGAGCTTGGCCAGCTGGGGGAGGACGATGGCCGAGCCGCTGGAATTGTAGGTCTTGTAGCTGCGCTTGACGGTGTGGCCACCCTCCTGCACCAGCTCGTTGTCCAGGTACTTCACGCCCAGTTCGCTGATGGTCCACAGCACGGTCTCCGTGGACTTCTCGGAGATGAGCTTGACCAGGCCGGGGTGGTTGAGGCCCAGGCCCGCCACCATCATGTCCTTGGCCATGAGCTCGGGGGAATCCTTGATGCCCATCTTCGCCTGCAGGGGGCTGCCGGCGGCCGACACGATGCCGCCGTTGATGATGGAGTTGCCGCCCGGGGTGGGCATCTTCTCCAGCACCACCACGGAGGCCCCCGCCTTCCTGGCCTCGTACGCCGCGGCCAGGCCGGCGAAGCCGCTGCCCACGATCACCACGTCGAAGGTCTCGTCCCACTTGCGGGGCAGGGTGGAATCCACCACGGCGCCCTTGGGGGCCGCGCCGTCCAGGGGCAGCTGGGTCAGGGCCAGGCCGCCCATGATGGCGCCGCCGGCGCCCAGGAAGCCCCGCCTCGAAAGTCCGCTCTTCTCGTCACTCATGATGTTCCTCCTTGCGGGCCCAGGGGCCCGGATGATGGGTTAGAAGGTGTAGAGCACGCCCACACCGAAGGCCTTGGTGTCCGCGCCGGGGTTGATGCCGGCCAGGACGGGGAAGGCGCCGTAGGTCGCGGCGGCCTTGTTGACGACGGTGTAGTAGGTGGCGAACACGTCGGCGGTGCGGGTGATGGCGTAGTTGTAGCCCACGGTCACCTGGGTGGCTCCCAGGCCCTCGACGCTGGCGCTGGCGCCGCCCACCAGCTTGGCGCTGCCCTTGTCGGCGGTGCCGTAGAGGCCCCAGATCTTGTGCTGGCCAAAGCTCTGCTGGGCGGAGACGCCCCAGGCGGTGCGCTTGTATTCGCTGACCTTGCCGGCCACGGTCTCGTCGTTGTGGTAGGTGAGCTGCTCGGCGATGGCCGTGAAGCGGGTGCCGGTGGAAGGAATGGCGTAGAACACCGCCAGTTCGTGGCCCTCGTCCTTGGAGGAGGCGTTGGCCAGGCCGGGGGCGGTGGCGTTGGCGGTGAGCTGGGACAGGCCGAAGTAGTCGTTGTGGCGCTCGTAGCCGTAGTGCACCGTGAGGCCGCCGGTGCGGTAGCTGAGCAGCGCGGAGATGACGGTGGGGGAGTACTGCGCCTGGGTGGCGGCGTCGGAGGTGGGCTTGGACTCGTTGACCGAGTAGGCCACCCGGGCGCTGAAGCCCGACATGTCGGGCGTCCAGTACTGGATGCTGTTGCCCTGCCGGCGATTGAAGGAGGCGTCGTTCTTGCTGCCCACGCGGCCGGAGTTGGTGACGGTGCCGGGCACGTTGAAGCCGGGGTTGCCGGTGAGGCTGTTGTCGAAGGGGAAGAGGCCGCGCTGGGTGCCCGTGAAGAGGGTGGGGAACTTGTAGGGGGTGTCCCAGTTGCCCACCAGCACGGTGCCCCAGGAGGCGCCGGAGAGGCCGATGGCGCTGTTGCGGCCGGCCAGGACGCTGGGGGCGTCCCCGTCCACGCTCACGGAGCTCTCCACCTGCCAGATGAGCTTGAGGTCGTCGCCCTTGATCTTGAAGTCGCCCTTGAAGCCCAGGTTCGAGGTGCTGCAGGTGATGCGCAGCTTGGAGGGCACGTTGGTGGCCGAAGGCGAGACCGTCACCAGGGAATTGCCGTCGGTGGCGCGGGTGCTGGCGTCCGAGGCCTGGACGTTGTCCGCGAAGGCGATGAGGGTGCCGTAGATGGTGACGTTGGGTTTGTCCTGGGCCTGGGCGGCGGCGACCGCGACGAGGCCGGCTGCGAGGGAGAGGGAACGCCTGGAAATCATGGGAACTCCTTCATATGGGCAGGCCACGGGCCGCCCAGGTGGCTAGGGGATTCAGGCTTGATCCGCGTCAGATGACCAACGGGTCTTTTATTAATCCTAAGGCCGGATATCAGGCCCACCCAGGGAACAACCACTCATGTTCCGGTGGAATCCCGGCCGGTTTAAAAAATATATAAACCCGCACCGGCAGTGGATCCGCAAGGGGACACCCTCCCTGGGCGGATCCGGCTCCGGAGGGTCCTGGTATTAATTGGACCTTTCCTGGTGAATCTTCGCCCACTCCGGGTTCAAACCCAGGCGCTGGTTGCGGTAATCCGTGGGCGTCTCGCCCACCACCCGGCGGAAGGCCTTGGCGAAGTAGGACGGGTCCTCGAAGCCCAGGTCCAGGGCGATCTGCTGCACGGACTCGGCGCCCTGGGTCAGCATCCGCCGGGCCTCGATCATGCGGCGCTCCTCCAGGGCGGCGTGGGGGGACTTGCCCAGGGTGCGCTGGCAGATGGTGGCCAGCTTGCGCTGGGAGCAGCGCAGTTCCCGGGCGAAGCGCCCCACCTCCCACCGGGCCCGGTACGCCTCGTCCAGGAGCCGCGTGAAGCGCTGGAAGAGAAGGTGGTCCGCCAGGGGGAGGCTTCGGTCGGCGGGCTGCTGGCGCTGGCAGGCGTGGTGGAGCAGCTGCAGGAAGGCGGCCAGCACATGGAACTGCACCGTGGGGCAGCTGCCGCCGGCCTCGTCCTCCCCCTCGTGGAGGATGCGGGCCAGCCCGCACAGGCGCTCGGCGATTCCGGGCGACGGCAGCGCAACCCCGCCGGGGGGGAAGGCGTTGGAGGCCAGGAGGGTGCTGCCGGGGGGCAGGTATTCGTCGGTGAACCCGATGGACCAGCCTTCAGAGTCCGCCGAAGGCAGGTAGAGATGCGACTGCCCGCGGGGGATCACCAGCACCCACGGGGCCCTGAAGGTCACCGTCTCACCGTGCATGGTCTGGCTGCCGCCGCCCCGGGTGAGCACGAAGATCTGGTGGAAGGGATGGGCGTGCAGGGCGGGCTCGCTGCACTGGAAGCGCAGGTTCTTGACCTCGGTGAGGGGGAAGATGGACAGGGCGGTGCGGGGCATGGCTAGCCCGCAGAATAACAGGATTGCGCCTATTCGTGAAATTAAGATCGATTAGACCGGAAGGCGCGGCGTGGCTGGATCCGGCCGGGATGGTATCCTGGGGTCGATGGAGGAACGCATGGCCGAAGCAGTGCCCGCCACGCCCGCAGCGGAAAAGCAGGAAGTCCCCAAGCAGGTCTGCCAGAAGTGCCGGAACGCGTATCCGCTGGAGGCCTTCAACCACGCGGTGGAGGGGCAGGAGTGCATCTGCCGGCGGTGCCTGGCCGTGATGGGCTACAAGGTATAGCCATGGAAGCCAAGGCCGCGAGCACCTCGTCCATCCTCCAGGCGGTGATGGCGGGCCGGCGCATCGACGAAACGGAGGCCCTGCGCCTTTTCGAGGACGCCAGCCTCCCGGACCTCTCCGCGGCGGCCTCCGCCGTGCGCAGGCGCCTGAACGACCCCGCCCGGGTCAGCTTCGTGGTGGACCGCAACGTCAACTACACCGACGTCTGCAACGTCTACTGCACCTTCTGCGCCTTCTACCACAAGCCCGGCAGCCGCGACGGCTACCTCCTCACCCGCGAGCAGCTGCGCCGGAAGGCCGAGGAAACCAAGGCGGTGGGCGGCACGGGCTTCCTGCTGCAGGGCGGGGTGAACCCCGACCTGCCCTGGAGCTATTACCTCGATCTGTGCTCGTACCTGCGGTCCCTGGGCATCTGGGTGCACGGGTTCAGCCCGGTGGAGATCCAGATGATGGCCCGGCTGAACGGCCTGGGCCTGGAGGAGACCCTGCGCCAGCTGCGCGACGCCGGCCTGGGCAGCCTGCCCGGGGCGGTGGTCGGCGGCATCCTGCTGGGCATCCTCGAGACCTTCGTGTCCGCCTACGTGTCCTCGGTGATCCGTGACGTGTTCAGCTTCTCGCTCCTGGTCCTGCTGCTGATGGTCATGCCCACCGGATTGTTCGGCCGGTTCCTGGAAGAAAAGGTGTAGCCAGCCATGTACGAATACGTCACCGGCGTCATCTGTCTCGGCCTGATCTACGTGATCGCCACGGTCGGCCTCGCGGTCTTCACCGGCTTCACCGGCCTGTTCTCCCTCGGCCACGCGGCCTTCTTCGCCATCGGCTCCTACACCGCCGCCATCCTCACCTACTTCTACGGCTGGAACTACTATTTGGCCCTGGCCGCGGGCGCCGCGGCGGGCGGCCTGGTGGGCTTCCTGATCGGCTATCCCACCCTCAAGGCCAAGCTGCGCACCGACTACTTCGCCATCGCCACCCTGGGCTTCGGCGAGGCCATCCGGGTGCTGCTCGAGAACCTGTCCATCACCCAGGGCGCCCGGGGCCTGCCCGGCATCCGCGCGGACACGAACCTGCCGGTGCTGCTGGTCTGCGCGGCCCTGGTCATCTGGCTGGCCCGCAACCTGATCCACAGCCGCCACGGGCGCGCCTCGATCGCCATCCGCGAGGACTTCGTGGCCGCCGAGATGATGGGCGTGGACGTGTTCATGGGCCGGCTGCGGTCCCTGACCTTCAGCGCCGCCTGCGCCGGCCTGGCCGGTGGTCTGTTCGCCCACTACTTCTGCTTCATCCAGCCGTCCATGTTCACGTCCTACATGTCCACCCAGATGACCGCCGCGGTGGTGGCCGGGGGCATGGGCAGCATCAGCGGCCCGGTGATCGCGACCCTGATCTTCATCGGCATCCCGGAGGCTTTGCGGGTTGCCAACATCTGGCGCCTGGTGGCCTATGGCCTGCTGCTGGTGCTCATCATGATCTTCCGCCCCCAGGGCCTGATGGGCTACCGGGAGCTGTCGGTCGAGATGTTCCGCGGCTGGTACCGGCGCATCCTGAAAGGCGGCAAGCCGTGAGCCGCGCCATGGAGGAAACGTTGCAAGCTCCGACCGTCCTGGAAATGCGCGGCGTGACCAAGCGCTTCGGCGGGATCACCGCCTGCAAGGACATCACCTTCAGCCTGGCCAAGGGCCAGATCATGGGCCTGATCGGCCCCAACGGCGC
>DBMS01000322.1:9536-9769 GCA_002297665.1 Holophagaceae bacterium UBA692
TTCCAGAACATCCGGCTGTTCCGCAACCTGGACTGCCTGGAGAACGTGGTCATCGCCCTGGACTGCCACGAGACCTACGACCTGGGCTCGTCGTTCCTGCGCCTGCCCAACGTGCAGCGCCGCGAGCGGGTCATGCGCGAGGAGGCCCTGCACTTCCTGGAGGCGGTCGGCCTCGAGGACAAGGCCGCGGCCCGCGCCGATTCCATGCCCTACGGCCTGCAGCGCAAGCTGGA
>DBMS01000301.1:0-8836 GCA_002297665.1 Holophagaceae bacterium UBA692
TGAAGCTCCTGATCCTCGACGAGCCCACCAACGGCCTCGACCCCGCGGGCATCCAGGACATGCGGCAACTGGTCCGGAGCCTCCCGGGAACCACCGGCGCCGCCATCTTCCTGTCCAGCCACCTGCTGGCCGAAGTGGAACAGGTCGCCGGCAACCTGGTGGTCATCCACAAGGGCCGGCTCCGTTATCAGGGGCCGATGGAGGGCCTGGGCGGGGAGGGGAAGACGGAATTGTTCTTGCGCGTGGGGGATAACGTCCAGGCCAGCGCTGCCCTGCGGACGTTGGGCTTCCTGCCGCGGGAAGAGGATGGCCGCCTGACGGTCCAGGCCTCCGCCGAAGACGCCCCCCGGATTGCCGCCGGCCTGGTGGAGGCCGGCTGCCTGCTCTACGAGTTGGCCCCCCGGCGGGCGAACCTGGAGACCCGGTTCCTGGCCCTGCTGGAAGAATCATGAACGCACTGGCACGAACCTTCCGGGCTGAGCGGGTCAAGCTGCGCAAGAGCTGGCCCCTGCTCACCGCCATCCTGGCCCCGCTCTGCCAGGCCGCCTTCCGCGAGTGGCTGAAGCGGCGTTACCGGACCCTGGACGCGCTCAACCACGCGTGGTGGAGCGCCTTCTGGAGCCACACCTTCACCGACTGGGAAGAGATCGAGTCGCCCTCCCCCATCGGCGAGCACCTGATCCACGGGCTCACCCTGGACTGGAAGCGCTTCGTCACGCACCAGACCATCGACTTCTTCGAGCGCGAGTGCGAGCCCCTCCGGCGCCTCTCGCCCGGCGTCCCCATCACCGTCAACATGATGGAGACCTACGGCGGCCTCGACTACTGGCGGTTCGCGCCTCACGTCGACGTCGTGAGCTGGGACAGCTACCCGCGCTGGCACAACGACCGGGAGCCCGAGGCGCGCACCGCCTCGCGGACCGCGTTCTCCCACGACCTCTTCCGGTCGCTGCGGGGCGGCCAGCCCTTCCTGCTCTTCCCCGAGGGCACCACCACCGCGGGCGGCCTCGCGCCCCTGCGGGAGGGCGGCCTGCGCATGGCCTACCGCCTGGGCATCCCCGTGCTGCCGTTCCGCCTGGAGGGGGCCGATCCGCACTATCCCTGGGTGGGCGACGCGACGCTGCTGCCCCACCTGCGGGGCCTGGCCCGGGCCCGGCGGACGCGGATCTCGGTGCTGCCCGGGAAGGTCCTGGAGCCGGCCTCCTTTGCCAGCGAGGACGGGTTCGTGGATTCCATAAGGCGCCACCTGAGCGGGGATCAAGGCTCCTGATCCGCCACCGGAGCATGGGATTGGCATCCAAGCGATGCGTCAGGAATGTTATTTGGGAAGCCTGACGCTGCAGAAACATCGCTTGACCACTCGGCATGTATCCCTTGGGGACTATTGATGCGATCCCGCAGGCTCTTCATTGGTTTCATGCTGGCGGCCCTGGTCCCGCTGGGTGCGGCCAGCCCTGGGGTGCCGGGTCCGGTTCCCGAGGCATCCTGGGTGCGCGGGGGAGACCTCCGGCTCCACCTGCGGATCTTCAGGGGGGACAAGCCCAGCAAAAGCCCGATCCTGGTCATCGTCCTGCATGGGGACGCGCCGCGAAAAAGGCCCGGGCAGCAGGATGCCTTTGCCGCCCGGGCCGCCGAAGGCTTGGATGGAGTCGCCGTCGGACTGCTGCGGCCCGGGTACACCGACCTCCAGGGCAACACCTCCGAGGGGGAGAAAGGGCGGATGAACGGTGACAACTACGACGCCAGGAGGACGGACGCCATTGCTTCGGCCATCGGCGTGCTCAAGCGGCGACTTCATGCCCGGAAGGTCGTGCTCGCCGGCCATTCGGGAGGAGCGGCCCTGGCGGCCAATATCCTGGGCCGGCACCCCACCCTGGCCGATGCCGCCCTCCTGGTTTCGTGTCCGTGCGATGTTCCCGCATGGAGGGAAAGCATGTTCCAGCTCACGAAACGGCCCGAGTTCCGCGATAGGATCGAAACCCTTTCCCCCCTGGACATGGTCGAGGGCCTGTCGCCCACGGTTGAGGTGACCCTGGTGGTGGGCACCCAGGACCTTATGACTCCCCCAGGGCTCAGTGAAAGGTACCAGGCCGCTGCCGCGAAGCTTCGAAAGAAGGTGAGGCTGGTCCGTCTGGCGAATCGAGGGCACGACTTTTTTCTGGATCCCGCGGTACATGCCGAGTTGAACCGGTTGATCAAGCGGACGCGCCCACCAGGTCCCTGACGCGGGTGGCGTATTGCTTGAGGGGATGGGGTGGCCTATATATTAATAATTTATTAGGCCGGTTCATGAACCAATTGCGCGTTTGGATTTTCCTGGGGTCGCTGGCCAGCGGCCCCGTGGGCCAGGGCGAGGGGCCCGCCGTCATCCGCGTCCGGGAGGTGGTCACCGTGGGACGGGAACAGGTGGCCGCCGTGTGCGTGCCGGAAGGGGCCACCTGCGCCTGGAACCTGGAGGGAGGCGGCGCCTTGACGGACGGCTCCGGCACGGACACCGTCCATTTCCGGGCCCACGGGCCCGGGCGCCTCCGGCTCTCCTGCACGGTGGAGGGAATGCCCGACCTACAGCCGGTCACGGTGGAGGCGGTGGCCGCCTCCGTCCCGCCGGACGTGGCCGCCCCCGCCCACGCCACGGCCTTCCAGGGCGGCTACCGCGCCGCCGTTACGCCCCAGCAGGGCTGCACCTACCACTGGACCCTCGACCACGGCGGCCGGATCACCGCTGGGGCGGACGAGCCGTCCGTGACCTTCACCGCTGGAGGCCCCGGGGCCCTTACGCTCACCTGCGCGGTCACGAACGCCGCCGGGGAGGACGCCGCGGAGGGCTCGGCCGTCGTCCAGGTGGCCGCGGCCCCCTGGATGCCCACGGTGCACGCCACTGCCCGGGCCGCGCCCGGCCAGGCGGACCTGCTCGCCAGGGTACCGCCCCAGCCCGGAGCGACCTATCAGTGGACCGTGGACGGCGGCCGCCTCACCGGCGGGGCCGGCACCCCTTCCATCCGGTTCACGGCGGGCACGCGAGGGAGCGTCCTGCTATCCTGCCGGGTGGTCAACCCGGCCGGGTCCGCGTCCGAACCCGGCCGGTCGGTGGTCGACCTCCTCCCCAACCGGGTCCTCATCCAGACGCCCGCCTGGGCTGTCGCCGGCCGGCCCTGCACGGCCAGGATTCTCCGTGCCGCAGGGACCTGCGCCTGGGAACTCCAAGGGGACGCGGCCATCGCCGAAGGCCAAGGCACCGGCACCCTCACCTTCGTCCCCGGGCGAGCCGGGGTGATGACCTTGACCTGCAGGACGCCCGCTGGCAGCGACACCGTCCGGGTGCGGGTGGGCGAGGCCCCGGGAATCCTTGCGTTCCGGGCCGGAACCGCCCGCCTCCCCGAGGGCGGAACCACCACCGTGACCCCCTGCTTCACCGGCGGCCGCGGCATCCTCCTGCCCGCCGCCCGGGAGGTGGAGAACGGCCAGCCCATCACGCTGGAGCCCCGGGGCGGGGACGGCTTCGAGCTGGTCGTGGTGGGCCCCGCCGGAGACGTGGTCCGCCAGGCCCTCCCCCTTGAGGTGGACCCCCATCCCCGGATCCTCGGTTTCACGGCTTCCGAGCATCGGTTGGCCCCGGGCGAGGAGGTGACGCTCACGGCCCTCTTCGAGGGCGGCCAGGCCGAGGTGGAACCGGCTGTGGGCGGGGTGGCCTCCGGCGAGGAACGGGTGATCCGGCCCACCGGAAGCGGAGTCTACACGCTCCGGGTCAGCAGCCCGGCCGGGGAGACCGCCGTTGCCCAGGTGCGGGTCGAGGTGGGAGAACCCGGCGAGGGCTTTGAATGGCGGGCGATGCGGCCCTGATCAGGAGGGCGTCCGGCTGGGCGGCGTCCGGCCGGACGCGGCGGATTCCAGGTCCCGCAGCGGCCGCAGCCCGGGATCCGTGCGCGCCACCCCCGCCAGCAGCTTTTTCGCGGCCGCCCGCAGCGCCGCGGCCCGGGCCGGAAGCAGGTCCGCTCCCAGCAGCTGGCCCCGGGCCAGGGCCAGCTCGGTCTCCCAGCTGGGGATGCGGTTCAGGGTCCGGGCCCGCTCCAGCTTGGCCAGGGCCTGGGTGAGCGCGGCCTCCGGCGAAAGGCGCTGGGACGCGAGCCACCGGGCTTCCACAAGGCCCAGGAGGCCCGCCTGCAGGGGATTGTCGTAGAAGGTGGGATCCAGGGATTCGCCCTTCTGGCATGCGCTCTGCCCTTCCTTCAGGTAGGGCGCGGGACTCCGGCCCGCCTTCAGTTCCTGTTCGGCCATGATGCGCGCCGCCAGGGCCCAGGTGCCGTGGCCCAGGGCGGCCTTGGGGTCCAGCTGCACCGTGAGGCGGGCGTAGTCCAGGGCCCGGGCCAGGGTCGGTCCCGCCTCACGCCCGGTTTCCATCTCCCACTGGCCGCGCCGGGCGGTGTAGTACGCGACGTTGTTCAGCAGCGCCTGGTCCCGGGGGTTGATGGCCAGGCCCCGCTCGAAGGCCTCCGTGGCCCTCTGGAACCAGAGGCCCGGATCCTGGCCGTGGTCCAGGAGGTATTCGGCCTCGGCGCCCGCGAGGCCGCCCACCCAGTCATGGTTGCTGGCCAGCTCCGGTTGGAGCTGCACGAGGCGGGCCCCCAGGGCCAGTCCCGTCTCCACCGTGGCCCGGGGGTCGCGGCCCTTGCGCCGGTCGTCGTCGGCGGCCACGAAGCACAGGAGGATGTGCCCGCGCAGGACCGTGACGTTGCCCGGTTCCAGGGCTGCCGCCCGCCGGAAGTGGTCCGCGGCGCCCTGGATCCAGGGCTCCGGCTGGCCCCCGTGGTAGCGGAGGTATTCGGCGTTGGAACGCTGGAGGCCCGCCATCAGGATGAGGGGACCCGTGCCTCCGTCGGACAGGGCCGCCTTGCGGGCGGCCTCCAGGGCCTTGGCGTTGGCCTCGATGGGCGAAGCGCCCCGGTGCCGCAGGGCCTCGGCCCAGGTGCCCCAGATCTGGGCCCGCATGAGCTGGGCGTCGGCGGCCCGGGGATCGCAGACGAGGGCCTGGTCCACCCGGCGAAGGGCTTCCTCCCGGCGGGTGGGGTCCAGGGTTCCGGTCCCATGGATGGCCAGCCGCAAGGCCAGCAGGCACCGCCTGGCTTCCGCAAGGTACAGATCCGGGTGGCTCCGGGCGATCGCCAGGGCCGTGCCGAAGGCTTGGGCGGCCCGGTCCACCGCCGCGGCCGAATCCCGGAAGAGCCCCCGCTGGAAGGCGGTCTCCGCCTCGTCCAGGGCGGCGTCCCCCATGAGCTTGTGGGCCTCGAAAAGGGACGGGTCCTCGTCCAGGGCCTCCCGGGCCAGGCGCGCGGCGTCCCCGTCGCGCCCTTCGTAGTAGGCGAGCAGGCCCTTCAGGTAGGGCTCGTCCCCGGCCAGGCGGATGAAATCCAGGGCCGGCTTCCGGTAATTGCGCTCCAGGTCCTGTTTCATGGCCGTGCGGGCGTCCCCGATGGACTCGCGCTCGGCCTCCTCCAGGCCGCGCCGGTACAGCTCCCCGAGGGTGGAGCCCAGCGCCTGGGCCACCTGGGGCTCCCGGGCGCCCAGCTCCCAGGCCCGCATCAGCTGGTCCCGGGCCTCCCGGTACTCGCCCAGGACCAGGTGCCCCCGGCCCAGGGCGTAGGCCCCGGGGGCGTCCGCCAGGCCCGGCCGGGCCGCCATGTCCACCCGGATGGCGGCCATGGCCTGCCGCACCCGGGCCAGGTCGCGCCCGAGGTCGTGGGCGGGGAGGAGATGCGCCACCCGCAGCGACCACTCCAGGTCCTTGACCTGCTCGCCGAAGCGCCGGGCCAGTTCCGCCTGGGCCCGGGCGCGCCAGGTGCTCCGGGCGTTCCAGGCGGTGGCCGAGCCGCCCACGAGGACGGTCAGGGTCAGCAGCAGGGTGGCCACCTTGTGCCTGCGGGCGGCCTTCCCGGCACGGTAGAAAAGGGACGGGGACCGGGCGAGGATGGGCTCGCCCCGGCTGAACCGCTCCAGGTCCTCGGCCAGGAGGCGGGCGCTGGCGTACCGGCGGTCCGGTTCCTTCTCCAGGCATTTCTGCACGATGACGGCCAGGTCCGCGGGAAGGCCGGGCACCAGGGAGCGCAGGCCGGGCGCCTCCGTGCCTGACAGGGCCACCAGGGTCTGGGCGGCGTTGGGGCCCCGGAAGGGCGGCCGGTTGGCCAGGAGGAAGAAGAACGTGGCCCCCAGGGCGTAGACGTCGGCCCGGGCGTCGATGCGGCCGGTAACCCCCATGGCCTGTTCCGGCGCCATGTACGCCGGCGTGCCCACCACCTGCTCGTCGATGGTGAGGGAACCCCCCTCCTGCTCCCGCGCCAGGCCGAAATCCATCAGGAAGGGCGTGACACCCCCGGGGCGGTCCTCCAGCATGATATTGGAAGGCTTGATGTCCCTGTGGATGAGCCCGGCCTGGTGGGCGGCCTCCAGGGCGCCGGCGGCCAGGGTGACGATGCGGACCTTGTCGGCGAGATCCAGATCCTTCCCCCGCTGGGCCAGGTTGCCCCCCTCCACGTACTGCATGGCGATGAAGGGAACCCCTTCGAACTGGCCCACCTCGTAGACCTTGCAGATGTTGGGATGGTCCACCCGCGCCTGGGCGCGGGCCTCCTGCTCGAAGCGGGCCAGGATCTGGGGGTCCTGGTTCCGCACCAGCTTGAGGGCCACGATCCGGTGGAGGAAGGGGTCGTAGGCCTGGTAGACCCGCCCCATGCCGCCCTCGCCCAGCAGCGGTCCCAGGACGAACCGCCCCACCTGGCGCCCGGGTTCCGGGGTCTGGCCCAGCCATTCCGGCAGGGTCAGGGGGCGCTCGGCCACCGTGTCCGGGAGGGTGGGGTCGTCCTGGGAGGGCAGGTGCGCACCCGTCCAGTCCGATTCCGGACCAGGCCATCCAGGCGAGGCGATCCTCCGCTTGTCCCCACTCCCCATCCAGACATCCCTTGCGATGCCCCTAGTCTACCTTGGATTCGCCCTCCTCCTCGGCCAGGCTGCCCAGATACTCGGGCAGCCGGATGCCCGCCAGGCCCGCCACCTCGTGCAGGGGCGGCAGGCTCTTGATGAGGCCGGCGAGGAAGGCGGAGGTGGACGTGCCGTCCTTGCCCGCGCCGTCCCACACCGTGACCTTGTCGATGCGGATGTTGCGGATGGCCTCCACCTGCAGCTGGACGATCTGCTCGATCTTTTCGGTCATGAGCAGGGTGGCCGCCGCCTTGGCGTCGCCGTTGCAACTGGCGACCAGGTCCTGGTATCCGGCCGCCTTGCAGGCCAGCACCTTGCGCAGGCCTTCGGCTTCGGCCTGGTACTTGAGCAGGATCGCGTCGGCGGTCCCCCGGGCCTCGCGCCGCGTGCGCTCGGCTTCGGCCTCGGCGGCGATCTCGACCTTGCGCTTGTCCACCTCCTGGCGCACCACTTCCTGGGCGTTCAGCCGCTCGAGCTCTGCCTTGTACTGGGCCTTCTGGATTTCCGCCTCGGCCTCCCGGCGAGCCACTTCGCCCAGGCGCGCGGNNCGCGGCCTCGGCCTGGCGCACCGCGAGCCCGGCGTTGGTGCCGGCGATGGCGGCGAGGGCCTCGTTCTCGCCCCCCACGGCCGTGGCCTCCTGGTGCTTGATGTAGACGCGCTGGTCGGCCTCGGCCCGCTTCTTCCCCTTGAGCGCCTCGGCCACGTTCTCGGCCACCCGGATCTCCCGCTCCCGGCTGGCCTCGGATTCCCCGATGCTGCCGGACTTCTCCTGCACCGCCACGTCCACCTTGGCCTGGTTGATGGCCTCCGCCGCGGCCTTCTTGCCGATGCTGTCGATGTAGCCCGACTCGTCGGTGATGTCGGTGATGTTCACGTTGATGAGGTAGAGGCCGATCTTGTTGAGCTCGGGGGATACGTTCTTGCGGATGGCCTCCAGGAAGCTCTCCCGGTCCTGGTTGATCTGCTCGATGGTCAGGCTGGCCACCGTCAGGCGCAGCTGGCCGAAGATGATCTCCTTGGCCATCTCCTCGATGTGCGAGGGGCTGAGGTTGAGCAGCCTTTCGGCCGCTGCGGTCATGATCTCCGGTTCCGTGGAGACGCCCACCGTGAAAGTCGATGGAACATTGATTCGTATGTTCTGCATTGAAAGGGCTTTTTGTAACGGAATGCTGATGGTCATGGGCGTCAGGCTCATGAAGGCCGAACCCTGGATCAGGGGCAGCACCAGGACGCCGCCGCCGTGGATGCATCGCGCCGACTGCCCGGCGCCCACCTTGCCGAAGACCACGAGGATCTTGTCGGACGGGCAGCGCTTGTACCGCGAGGCCAGGAAGACGAGGGTGATGAGGAGGAGCAGGGCGAACCCGAGGACCGGGAACACCCAGAGGTTGATCGATTCAGGCATTACGCCTCCGGAGAAAAAGGTTGCACGATGGCGAGGGAGCGCTCCACCCGCACCACGCGGATGGGGGTGCCGGTGGGCAGGCCGGCGCCGGAGGCCTCCACGGCGTCCATTTCCCGGATGCGCTGGCCGATGCGGATGTTCACGCGGCCGGTTCCCCTTTCGGGGATCCGCTGGTGGACCGTGCCCAGGCACCCGACGGCGGCCTGGGAGGGGATCGTCCCGCTGGACTGCAGGCCCAGGGCCACGCGGAAGATCCGGGCCAGGACCCACACCGCGGCCGCCCCCGCCAGGAATCCGCCCAGGAGGGACGCCACCGCCCCCGCCCCCGTCTGCCGGTCCAGGGCGATCCCCACCAGCCCGAACATCAGGAAGAACGACGAAAGGCCCTGGACGCTGAGCACCTGGAAATCGTCCCCTTCGTCCCCGTCGTCGCCGTCCAGGCCCGCGAGCATGGCGACCAG
>DBMS01000301.1:8857-9660 GCA_002297665.1 Holophagaceae bacterium UBA692
AGGATCCCACGGAGCCTCCTGGTCGTTGCGTGCCCCCAGCGCCGGAAAAAATCCCGCCCCGGACGGGGCGGGAGCAAGGCGAAGCGAAGGGGCCTAGAACGTGTAGCCGGCCACCAGGGCCAGCGTCCGCATGTCGTACTTGAAGGTGCCGACGGTGTCGCTGACCGNNAATGTCCTTCTTGAAGGTCGAGGCGCGGTAGGTCAGCTCCACGCTCCAGTGGGGGTTGAACTGGTAGCCGACGTAGAGGCCGTGGGCCAGGGCTCCCGCGGAATGCTCCTCCTTGCTGTAGCCGCCATTGGCCTTGGGAAGTTGCAGTTCCAGGTGGTTGTTGCCAAAGGCCAGGCCGGCGCCCGCGTAGACGCCATGGGCGGGCGTCCCGTCGAAGTGGTACAGGTAGTCCGCCCCGAGGGTGCCGAGCGACGCGGCAAGGCTGGCCTTCGAGCCGTTGTCCACCTTCCCGAAGGGGGTATTGAAGGAACCCGGGGTGCCCTTTGCGGCGGTGCCGTCCAGCCGCGCGCGGACGGCGTGCCCGTTGCCCAGGTCCCAGCGTCCGAAGAACACCAATTGGGCGCCCGCGCTGCCATCCGTCAGGGCCTTCATGTCCCCCTGCGGGAAGGCGGGCCCGAGTTGCACGCCACCGGTGAAATCCGCTGCGGAAAGGGCGGAGGCGCAGAGGATGAGGGTCGGAAGAAGGAGAGACTTCATGGTGTTGACTCCAGGGTGGCCAGGATTGGCCGGAAATTCACCCTGAAGGTAATTAATAAATTATTGAATGTCAAGGCGGAACATTATTGCAGAACTA
>DBMS01000301.1:9676-9801 GCA_002297665.1 Holophagaceae bacterium UBA692
GATCCTCCGGCCTAGTCGACCCGGAACGAATCCAGGAAGGCCCGGAGACGCGGGTCATCCGCCCGTTCCACCGTGGCCTGGGCGTGGTGCAGGCGGCCGCGCTTGAGGATGACGATGCCCTCCAC
>DBMS01000301.1:9871-10613 GCA_002297665.1 Holophagaceae bacterium UBA692
GGTGTCGCCGCCCTGGGTGCCGGGGGGGAGGTTGCCCACGTCCACCCGGAAATTCAGGTCCATGCGCCCGGGAGGGGTATAGGCGAAGCTGTGCCACTGGATGGAACCGAAGGGCGTGTCCTCGGGGTAGACCGCCTGCCGGGGCTCCCCCGGGAAGGTGGCGTGAACCTGCAGGTTCGGCTGGTCGAAGGCGTAGGGCGTTTCCCGGGCGCAGGCCAGGAGCAGGGCCGCGCAGACCAGGGGCAGGACCAGCCGGACCATCATCGTCCAGGCCTTCAGCGGCTGTAGCGCCGGAGCATCCGCATGTTCCGCCGGTAGGCCGCGCCCCGGGTGAAGTTGATGGCCACGGGCTTGGGGAAGCGCGTGATGGAACTGGCGAGGCTGATGAAGGTGCGCACGGTCTGGGCGGCCACCCGGCCCTGGCGGGCCGCGTTGTCGTAGTAGACCATCAGGGCGCTTCGCATGATGGACTTGGGGAGGTTGAAGAGGCCGTACGATTCCAGGACATCGTGGTTGATGCGGCGCGTGCCGTCGTTCTCCGTGACGATCAGGTCTTCCGGCTTGATCTCCTGTCGCATGCCTGAGTCTCCTACCCTGCTATCGGCTGGGCTTGGGTTCAAGCTAAGCGTAAATCGCGAAGGCTTCAACAAGAATAAATGGCTACTGGGCATGGTCCAGGAAGGTCAGGCCCGGATTCTTCTCAGCCGTGGTGCGGCGCTGCCAGTCATTCTCGAACAGGATG
>DBMS01000301.1:10677-10797 GCA_002297665.1 Holophagaceae bacterium UBA692
ACTCGGTCTTGAGGCGGTGCTGGAGCACGTCGAACTGCAGGCGGCCCACCGCGCCCAGGATGGGCAGGGGCGCGCCGCCCCGGGGCCAGAACACCTGGACCACGCCCTCCTCGGCGATCT
>DBMS01000257.1:0-2285 GCA_002297665.1 Holophagaceae bacterium UBA692
CGGGAGGCGCTCGGCGCCCGCTGCCGCGGCAATCCGCAAGCCGCCGCCGGTTCGGGCCCCGGCGCCCAGGACGGAAGCGGCCCCGGTGAACCGGGTCCGGCTGTTCTGGTTTCCCGTCCTGGCGATCCCCTTCGGGTTCGCCGTCTTCCAGCGGCTCTTCAAGGGGAAGGGCGGATCCGGAGGTGCCCGATGAAAGCATGGTTCCTGGCCCTGGCCGGGGTGTCCCTGGCCTGGATGCCGCTGGCCGCGGACCTTCGGGTGGAATCCCAGGCCCCCCTGAACTTCGGGCGATGTCTGGCGGTGGATGGGACGTTCAGCCTGACCGTGGACCCCGCCGGCGCCGGAGCCGGCAGGCTGGCCGTCGCCGGGCCGCCCGGCGCGGCCTTCACGGTGCGGTTCACGCCCGCTTCCCTGCGGTTCCCCGGGGCAGGCCTGTCGGCCTTCGTGGCCAGATGCGCCGCCGGGGGCTGGGTGCTGGACGATACCGGTCACGCCGAAATCCAGGTGGGGGCGACCCTGCGGGCGCAGGCGGACGCTTCGGGCGTGCTCCCGGCGGCCTTCGTGTGGGTGACGGTGGAGGCGGCCGGGAGACCACCGGTGAGCGCGGCCCTGGCCGTGCACGCCCGGTTCGTGCCCGCGCTCAGGATCACCGAGGAGCGCGCCATGGACTTCGGGCGGATCCTGGCCCCCGGGGAGGCCGCCTCGGTGCGCCTGGAACCGGATGGCCGCCTGGCACCCCAGGGGCGCGTCTTCCTGGGGCCCGGGGGCGGGAGCGCCGCCCGGTTCGCGGTGAGCGGCGAGCCCGGCGCCACCTTCCGGGTGGTCCTGCCCGGGCGTGCGTGGTTGACGGGTCCGGGGGAGGCCCTCGAACTGGCGGACTTCCGGATCGGTCCGGGCCCCCTGGTGCTGCCGGGTGGAACGGCCAGGGTGGCGGTGGGGGCGACGCTGCGGGTGAAAGCCGGGCAGGCGCCGGGCAGCTACCGCGGCACCTATCCGGTGCTTTTCGCCTACGAGTAAGAAATTTTTAATAAGACGTGAACCTATTCTTCTGTTTTTCCAAGTGCCTCCACGCCGTAGCTTGGATGTGGGACATCCATCACCCATCGGAGGCAGTCATGAACAGCAACGCCAACCCAAATCCCGGGGGCCGGTTCGACGGCTACGCGGACATCCACAAGGCCCTGCGGGCCTTCATGGGCGACACCCTCGCCAAGGTGGGAAGCCTGGATCCCGAGGATCCGGCCGAGTCCGCCGCCGTCCTGGGCCAGGTCGCCGGCCTCCTGCGGCTGTGCCGCACCCACCTGGAGCACGAGAACGATTTCATCCACACCGCCATGGAGGCCCGCGCGCCGGGATCCACCCGGTCGTTCGCCGAGGACCACGAGCATCACGAACGCTCCATCCGCGAGCTCGAGGACGACCTGGCCGCCGCGGCCAAGGGCGGCGAGGGGGCGGCAGCCCGGCTCTACCGGGGCCTGGCGGTCTTCGTGGCGGAGAACCTGGAGCACATGGACCGGGAGGAGGTCGAGAACAACGCCGTGCTCTGGGCCGCCTACACGGACGAGGAGCTGATCGCCATCGAGAAGGCCCTGGTGGCGTCCGTGAAACCCGATGAAATGGCCCTGGCCCTCACCTGGATGATCCCCGCGCTCACCCCCCGCGAGCGCGCCGCCAAGCTCTCCGGGATCCGGGCCGGGGCGCCGGAGCCGGCCTTCCTGAAGGTGCTGGACCTGGTGCGCCCGGCGCTGGGGGGGACGGGCTGGGAGAAGCTGAAGCGGGACCTGGCCCTGGCGGTCTGACCGGTGGGGGCTTGATCCTTTGGGTGGCAATTCCCGGCGAAGGGGGGCATCATGGGCGCCGCAAACCACCTTCAAGGAGAATGCCCATGAAGCGCTTCGCTGCCGCCCTCCTGCTCGTCACCGCCTCGGCCTTCGCCCAGGCCCCCGCCGCCAAGAAGCCCGCCCCCGCCCCGGCTCCCAAGGCCGAAGCCAAGCCCGCGGCCGCCACCGGCTTCGTGGCCAACAAGGCGTCCATGGTCTACCACAAGGCCGACTGCGCCGTGGGCGCCAAGATCAAGGCGGAGAACAAGGTCACCCTGGCCACCAAGGCCGANNGCGGACAAGGGCGGCTTCAAGCCCTGCAAGGTCTGCAAGCCGTAGGGGGCCCGGTTCAGGGCCGGAGGCCGTCCACCACGTAGAGTTCGCTGAACCGGCTTTCGCAGCCGAGCACGAAGGTTCCGCCCCGGGGATCCGCGAGGAGGGTTGCGGTACGCCCATGGCCGGGCA
>DBMS01000257.1:2318-2738 GCA_002297665.1 Holophagaceae bacterium UBA692
GCACGGCGCGGTCCTGCCCGCCGCGGATGATCAGCGAGCGGCCCCCGGCGTCCCAGGCCACGGGCCGCTCGCCCTGGGCCAGGCCTGGGATGGGCTGCGGTTCGCCCCCCGCCATGGGAAGGATGAACCAGTCGCGGCCGTTGCCGGACACCAGACAGCGGGTGCCGTCCGGGGAGACCTGGGGGCCGCCCGGGAAGGCGCCGCCCAGGCCCGCGGGGGTCAGGATGACGGGCGGCCCCCCGGCGCGGTCCAGCAGGACCCAGCCCACCGGTCCCCAGGCCAGGTGGGCCAGGATGCGGCGTCCGTCCGCGAGCAGTTGGGCGCCGCGGCCGGTGGCGGCAAAGCCCGCGGGCACGGGTACCGCGAAGGGACGTCCGGCGCGGGTGGGCACGAACAGGAGGTACTTCGCCCGGGCTTCGG
>DBMS01000040.1 GCA_002297665.1 Holophagaceae bacterium UBA692
GGGCTGGCGCCCCTGGAGCGACCCGGCCCCGCCGGCCTGGGCCGCCTTCACCGGGGACGTCCTCTGGGCCGAGACCCGGGGCGGCCAGGCCCTTTCCATCGACCTCGCCACCGGCGGCATCTTCGAGGTGCGGCCGGGAACGGCCCATGCCGCTCCCAACGGCTACGAGGCTTTCCGCGCCGACGCGGAGCGGGAATTCCGGTCCGCGGCTTTCCAGGAGGAACTGGCCGGCCTGCGAAGCCGGGCCGCGGCCGGCGGCATTCCAGAGATCCTGGCGGTGGCCCGGCGCCTTGGGGGCATGGGCGATGCGGCCCAGGCCGAGGCCTGCGCCTGGTTCAGGAAGGCGGCGGAACGGGGCGACCCCCTGGCGATGCTGGAAATGGGCGTGCGGCTCCACCACGGAACCGGCGTTCCCGCGGAACGGGCCGCCTCGCGCCTGTGGCTGGACCGGGCCGTTGCCGCGGGCCTGCCCGCGGCCGCGGCGGTCAGGACCACCCTGGAGGAGGCTCCATCCGGCCCGGCAGGTAGCCCCGCCCCGCCAGTTCCCGGCGCAGCGCCACCGCCCCGGTGAAACGGATGGCGTCGAAGCCCAGGGCTTTCGCGGCGTTCACGTTGGCCAACCCGTCGTCGATGAAGACCGTTCCGGCCATGGGGATGCCGCAGCGCTCCGCGGCCAGCCGGTAGATGGCGGGGTCGGGCTTGACCAGTCCCTCGCGCCCGGACACCACGATCTCCCGGAACCAGTCCAGGAACGCGTAATGCTTCCGGGCCATGGGGAAGGTCTCGGCCGACCAGTTGGTGAGGGCGTAGAGGGGGTGGCCCAGGGCCTTGAGTTCCGCCAGGAGCTCCACGGTGCCCGGGATGGCGCCGTTGAGCATCTCCTCCCAGCGGCTCCACCACCAGTCGATGGCGTCCCGGTATTCGGGCCAGGAGGCCTGCTTTTCCCGGATCGCCTCGGAGAAGGGCCTTCCGCCGTCCAGGGCGAGGTTCCACTCCGGGGTGCAGACGTTCTTCAGGAAGAATTCCGTTTCCGCGTCCCCGTAGACCTGCCGGTAGAGGTGCCTGGGATTCCAGTCGATGAGGACTCCGCCGAGGTCGAACAGTAGGGCCGGTCTATCGGGCACGCGATTCCTCCGTGCTCCAGATTACCTAATCGCGGCGCTTCTTGGGGAAGTCGCCGGGCTTGCCGTTCTTCCACGAGGGCTTGGCGTAGGGCTTCTTGGCGGCGTGGGCGGGCTTCTGGCCGGGGGTCCAGCCGGGCTTTTCCCCGGGCCGGGGCTTGAAGGGGCGCTTCTCCGCGGAGTAGTCCTGCCGGGGCGCGTCGGGAATGTCGAAGCCGTCGTGTTCGGGCCCTTCGACCATGGACAGGAGGGCGGCCACCAGGGAGGCCGGGTCGCGGCCTTCCAGCATGCGCCGCGCCGCGTCCAGGAGGGCCGGGGACTCGATGGCCTTGAGCTTGTCCGCGAGGCGGCGGGTGCGCAGCTCCTTGATCTCGGCCTGGGTGGGCACGGCGCGCCATTCGAGCTTGAGGCCGCCGCGGCGGGCCCAGGCCAGGAGGATGCGGGATTCCTTGAAGCTCACCAGCGCGAGGGAGGCGCCCTTGGATCCGGCACGGCCCGTGCGGCCCGACCGGTGGATGTAGCTCTCCATCTGCGTGGGGATGCCCATGTGGACCACCAGGGGCATGCCCTCCACGTCGATGCCCCGGGCGGCCACGTCGGTGGCCACGAGGTAGCGCAGCTTGCCTTCCTTGAAGTTCGACATGATGCGGTTGCGGGCCTGCTGGCCCAGGTCCCCGTGGAGGCAGTCCGCGATGAGGCCGGCGTCCCGCAGGGATTGGGCGACCTCTTCGGTCTGCACCTTCATCTTGGTGAATATCAGCGCGGCGCTGGGCTCGTCGGCCAGGAGGAAGTTCACCAGGGCCTTGGTCTGCAGGTGCTCGGCCATGATGCAGGGGGTGTGGTCGATGTCGGCGTGCTGGCTGCTGCCCTCGGCCTGGGCGTGGTTGATGCGGAAGGGGTTCTTGAGGAACCGCTTGGCCAGGCTCGCGATGGGGGCGGGCAGGGTGGCCGAGAACAGGTAGGTCTGGGGGTCGGAGGGCACGCCGGAAAGGATCTTCTCCACGTCCTCCAGGAAGCCCATGTTCAGCATCTCGTCGCACTCGTCCAGCACGACCATGGAGATGGAGGAGAGGTCGAGGGTCTGGCGGGTGAGGTGGTCCTGGACCCGGCCGGGGGTGCCGACCACGACCTGGGCGCCGTATTTCAGGGCCTTGAGCTGGGGCACGTAGCTCAGGCCGCCCACCAGCAGGGCCACGTCCAGCCTGGGCATGACGCTCTGGAGCTCCTCGGCCACCTGCTGCGCCAGCTCGCGGGTGGGGCACAGGACGATGGCCTGCGGCTTGCGCTCGTCCTTGAGGCGGTGGAGCAGGGGCAGGCCGAAGGCCAGCGTCTTGCCCGAACCGGTGCGGCTCTGCACGAGCAGGTCGCGCCCTTCGAGCCCGGGCTGGAACGTCTCCTGCTGGACGAGGGTGGGGGTGGTGAAGCCCCTGCGGCTCAACGCCGACAGAAAGGGCTCGGAGCAGCCCAGGGCTGCGAAGGTCTCGGTGGTCAAGTTGTCTCCCGGGGCGTCGCCGGGAACATCGGAGCTGAACTGCGCCTGCCGGACCTGGCCCAAACGGATAGCATCCCACGAAACGCCTTGAAACACCAGGAGTATTGTCCCGGGCCAACCCATGGGATAATACCGCCATGATCACAATCCTTCTCATCCGCCACGGGATCGCCGAGGATCCCGCACACGGCCTCAGGGACTCCGACCGGGGCCTCACGGCCGAGGGGTGGGAGAAGACCCGGGCCGCCATGAAGGGCCTCGTGCGCCGGGGCTACGCGCCGGCGCGGGGAATCTCGAGCCCCTTCCGCCGCGCCGCCGAGACGATGGTGTGCCTCAAGGAGGCCACCGCGGAAGGCTTTCCCGTGGGCTGCTGGGAAGGGCTGGAGCCCTCGGGGTCCGCGGGCGCCGTGCGGGAATGGCTCGACCTGATCGTGGGTCAGGCGCGGCCCTTCGAGGTCATCGCGCTGGTGAGCCACCAGCCCCTGTGTTCGGACCTGGTCCACCACCTCACGCGCAAGAGCCTCGACTTCAAGAAGGCCAGCTGCGCCGTCCTGCACTGGGACGGCGTGCGCTTCTCCCTGGCGGCGCACTTCACGCCCGCGGAACTGCGGGGAGACGCTTGAGGACGGCGGGACAGCTCGCGGCCCTTCCGGGGGGCGTCACCCTCCACTACCGCGTCCAGGGCCAGCCCGGGGCGCCGTGGCTGGTGCTCATCAACGGGCTGCTGTCGGACACCACCATGTGGGCCGGCGTGCTGCCCGGGCTCACGCCGCGGTTCCGGGTGCTCACCTTCGACTGCCGGGGGCAGGGCCGCTCCGACGCGCCCCTGGAAGGGCCCTACACGGCCCCGCAGATGGCCCAGGACGCCTGGGAGCTCCTGGAGCACCTGGACATCCGGGATCCGTGGCTCGGGGGCCTCTCCAACGGCAGTTCCGTGGCCCTGGAGCTCCTGGCCGCCCACCCGGGCGCGTTCCCCGGGGCGGTGCTCACCAGCGCCATGGCCCGCACGGACTTCACGATGCGCCTGCGCCTGGAGCACTGGCTGCACTGCCTGGACCTGGGCGGGCCCGGCCTCCAGTTCGACGCGGTGGCCCCCTACCTGTGGGGCGACCGTTTCCTGGAGGCCCGGTACCAGGTCCTGAAGGCGTACCATGAATCAAAAAAGGAAGACGGCAAACCTTTTCACGGTTTCCGACACCAAATAGCTGGTGCTCTCCAATGGGACATTCGGTCGCGGCTGATGGCCATCCAGGAGCCGGTTCTATGCCTGGCCGGCGCCGAGGATCTGCTTACGCCCCCTTGGAAGTGCCTGGAAGTGGCAAAGGCCCTGCCTTCCAGCCGCTTCGAACTGGTCCCCGGCATTGGACACGCTTTTCCCGTGGAGGATCCCCATCGCTATTGTGAAAAAATCACGACCTACATATCTTCTTATTAACGTACCCCGCAAGTGTATTTTGTCATTCCGCGTTGATGGGTTATGATTCTCGATCCCAACCTCGTCACGTCCCGACCTGTCCCCAAAGGGGGAATCCATGCCCATTGAAACCCAAGCCCCTGCGGTCCTGAGCCTCCAGGATCTGAAGGAGCAGTCCATCGGCCGCCTGGCCGAAATGGGCAAGGCCTACGAGATCGAGAATCCCCTGGGCATGCGCAAGCAGGAGCTGATCTTCCGGCTCCTGGAAGCCCAGGCCCAGCGCGAAGGCCTGTTCTTCGCCGAGGGCGTCCTGGAGGTGCTGCCCGAAGGCTTCGGGTTCCTCCGTGCCCCCGAGCACAACTACCTGGCGGGTTCCGACGACATCTACGTCTCGCCCAGCCAGATCCGCAAGTTCGGATTGCGTTCGGGCGACACGCTCTCGGGCATGATCCGGCCCCCGCGCGGCGACGAGAAGTTCTTCGCGATCATGCGCATCGACGCCATCAACTTCGACCCGCCCGGGGCCGCCAAGGAGCGCGTCCATTTCGACAACCTGATCCCCCTGTACCCCACCCAGATGCTGAAGATGGAACGGGACCCGCAGGAGCTGAGCACGCGCGTCATGGACCTCATGACGCCCCTGGGCAAGGGCCAGCGCGCCCTCATCGTCGCCCCCCCCCGCACCGGCAAGACGGTGCTCATGCAGAACATCGCCAACAGCATCACCCTGAACCACCCGGAAGTGTTCCTCATCGTCCTGCTCATCGACGAGCGCCCCGAGGAAGTCACGGACATGGAGCGCAACGTGAAGGGCGAGGTGGTCTCCAGCACCTTCGACGAGCCCGCCACGCGCCACGTCCAGGTGGCCGAGATGGTCATCGAGAAGGCCAAGCGCCTGGTGGAGCACAAGAAGGACGTGGTGATCCTGCTGGACTCCATCACGCGCCTGGCGCGGGCGTACAACACGGTGGTGCCGCTTTCCGGCAAGGTCCTCTCGGGGGGCGTGGACTCCAACGCCCTCCAGCGCCCCAAGCGCTTCTTCGGCGCGGCGCGCAACATCGAGGGGGGCGGTTCCCTCACCATCATCGCCACCGCGCTGATCGAGACCGGCTCGCGCATGGACGACGTGATCTTCGAGGAGTTCAAGGGCACCGGCAACAGCGAGATCGTCCTGGACCGCAAGCTCAGCGACAAGCGCATCTTCCCGGCCATGGACATCCAGAAGTCCGGCACCCGCAAGGAGGACCTCCTCATCGAGGCCGCCCGCCTGGCCAAGATCTGGGTGCTGCGCAAGATCCTCAGCTCCAGCGGCCCCGTGGAGAGCATGGAACTGCTCCTGGACCGCCTCGGCAAGTCCAAGAACAACGACGACTTCCTGGCCAACCTCCAGGACGCCCCGGCTCCGGGGGGCCGGCGCTAGGAGAGAAGCCAAGCAATCGCACGTGTTCCAGACTTGCGCCAACGAACCCTGCGGCGCGGAGGTCCGGGACACATACGATTACTTGGCCCGGCTCCCGTTTCGGGGCTAAACCGGTTCTTGGTATCCTGGGTCCTTCTTCAGGTTGGGGAGGCGCTGGCCTTCCGGCCCGTCATCCACCCGTTTCCGAGGCCCCATGCCCCGTTCCGTCCAAGCGCAGGCCGCCGCCCGTCCACGGGTGCAGGTGCTGGATTTCACGCGGCTGGTGGCCCTGGCGCTGATGATCCAGGGACACACCCTGGACGCCCTGGTGGACCCCCGCTGGCTCGACCCGGAGACCTTCCACTGGCGCACCTGGGTGCACCTGCGCGGCCTCACGGCCCCGTTGTTCCTGATGGTGTCCGGGGCGGCCACCGTCCTGGGCCTGCGCTACGAGGCGGACGGCCGGCTGGCCCGGGGGGTGCTGCGGCACCGGGTGTGGACCGCCGTGAAGGTGATGGCCCTGGGCTACCTGATGGTGTTCCCCGCGGCCCGGATCGCCGACCTGCGGTGGGTTTCCCGGGAGGTCTGGCAGGGTTTCCTGCAGGTGAACATCCTCCAGGCCAACGGCGCCACCCTGCTGCTGCTCACCGCGCTGCTGGCCTGCGTCCGGACCCCTCGCCGCTACGCCGCCTGGAGTCTTGGCCTGGGCCTGGTGGTGGTGCTGGCGAGCCCCTGGGTGTTCGCGGTGGACTGGTTTCGCTGGCTGCCCGAGGGGCTGGCCGCATTCCTGTCCCACCGGCACGGCTCCGGCTTTCCGTTGTTCCCCGCCAGCGCGTTCATGTTCCTGGGGGTCGGGCTCGGCGCCGTGTTGATGGAATCCCCGCCGGAGCTCCGCCTCCGCCGCTTCCGCCTGACCTGCCTGACCGCATGCCTGGTGTTCCTTCTGCTGGGCATGGCCGCCGAAGGCCTGCCCCGTCACCTGTTCCCCGCCCACGAGCCCCATCAGGCGGGCTACGCCTACACCTGCCTTCGGGCGGGCTTCGCCCTGCTGATCCTGGGCCTGATGGCCTGGGTGGCGGAAGCCTGGCCGCGCCTGGTGGCGGCGGTGGCCCCGCTGGGCCGGAAGTCGCTGCCGGTGTACCTGGGGCACCTGATCCTGCTGTTCGGCCTGCCCTGGACCGCCGGCTTGGCCACCGAGCGGTTCCATCAGCTCTCCCTGGTGGAGGGCTGGCTCTACGTCCTGCTGGTGGGCGGCACCACCTTCGGAGCGGTGATGCTCTGGAACGCGGTGATGGACCGCGCTCCCTGGCTGGGACGGATGCTCCGGTTCTCGGCCGCGGTGGCGCTGTTCGCCCTGCTGCTCTGACGAAACGATTCCCCTTTCGATCCGTTGCGCGGGGGAGCTCTACCTGGCGGTGACCACGACCCGCCGGGAAGGCGGGTTCCAGATGGCTTCCTTCCAGCGCACCTTGGCCAGGTCCCTGTCGATGATGACGCGCCAGCCCTTGGCCAGGCCCGGCATGTGCACCAGCACCTCCCAGCCCTTGGTGCCGTCGGTCTGGATGATCCTGCGCGTGGTCACGGCCTCGCCCAGGGTTTCGGATTCGGCGAGGGCGCGGGCGTCCTCGGCGGTGTCGCAGGGCTCCTCCGCCGATTGGGCCGAGACGATGCGGGTCAGGACGGCCAGGGGAAACAGGGCGTGAATGCGCAAGGCGGTGCTCCAGGGGCTGGTCAGGTCTAGCGCGGGCGCCGACCGGGTACGGTGGATTTCCAGGCCGGGCGGCGGGCCTGCGGATGGAAGGGACACGGCCGCCCCTCGAATGAGAGGAGTGAAGGTTGGCGGGCCTTGGTTCCTGCGAAGGCCCGGGACTAATTCATGATTCATTACATTGGAACCTGGACTCGCTTGGCGGCAGCTTCGCCACGGATGGCCCAGTCGACCTCGATGAACGTCCGTCCCGGGATTGGACGGACGTCCTCCGTCATGGGAGGCTGAACGTGCACCCGCCGGAGGAACGCATGGCCCAGATCGAGATCCCCCTGTCCAGCCGCAAGCGGATCGCCCTGGTCGCCCACGACCACAAGAAGCCCGAACTGCTCGAGTGGGTGCAGTTCAACAAGGCCCTGCTGCTCGAGCACGAGATCTACGCCACCGGCACCACCGGGACGCTCCTGGAGCAGATCCTTGGGCCGGACATCACCAAGCTCTTCAGCGGCCCCCTGGGGGGCGACCTGCAGATCGGCGCCAAGATCGCCGAGGGCGAGATCGACCTGCTGATCTTCTTCTGGGACCCCCTGGAGCCCGCGCCCCACGATCCCGACGTCAAGGCGCTGCTGCGCATCGCGGCGGTGTGGAACATCCCGGTGGCCTGCAACCGCTGCTCGGCGGACTTCATCATCAGCTCGCCGCTGATGACCGAGGGGTACACGCGCCTGGTGCCCGACTACAAGGCCCACCGGGACCGGCTCAAGGCCGAAAGCTAGCGGCCCTCCCGCGCCTCAGGGGTTCCGCTTCCACGCCGGCCGCGCCTCGGCATCCGCCACCGCCCGGCCCAGTTCCAGGATGAACTGCGCCTGCTGCACCATGCCCCGCAGGTCCCAGGCGGGGTCGAACCGGTCCGTGGCGCGGTGGTAGACGCCCAGGTAGGAGAGGCCCTTGGCCCGGGAGGCCTCGGGGTTCTCCAGGTAGTCCCGCTGGCCGGCGAGGCTGAAGCCGGGGCTCAGGGCGGGGATGCCGGCCTTGGCGAAGGGGTAGTGGTCGCTGCGGAAGTAGAGGCCCTGGGTGTCGGGTTCGGGCTTGCGGAGGGTCATGCCCATGGATGCCGCGACGGTGCGGCCCAGGTCGATGAGGGTGCTGCGCTCGCCGCCCAGGAACTCGATGTCGCGGCTGGGGCCCACCCAGTTGAGGCTCTCGAAATTCAGGCAGGCCACCGTCTTCGCCAGGGGCCACAGGGGCCGGCGCACGTAGCCCTCGGCGCCCAGGAGGCCCTGCTCCTCGCCGCAGGTGAACAGGTAGAGCTGGGTGCGCCGCGTGGGGCGGCCCACGGAGGCCTGGGCCAGGGCCAGCAGGGACGCCACGGCGGAGGCGTTGTCCACGGCGCCGTTGTAGATGCGGCCGTCCTGGATGCCCAGGTGGTCCCAGTGGGCGGAGAAGACCACGGCCTCGTCCTTGAGGTCGGTGCCGGGAAGGAGGGCGGCGACGTTGTACTGGGGGAAGGTGCGCACGGCGCATTCCAGGCGGACCTTGGCGGCGAGCTCCAGGGGCACGGGGCGGAAGTCGCGGGTGGCGGCGGATTGGCGCAGGGCGTCCAGGTCCTGGCCCCCGGCCTGGGCCAGGCGCCGGGCGAAGGCCTCGGTGACCCAGCCCTCCAGGGGCGCCAGGCGGGGACCCTCCGCCACCATGAACTTCTCGCCCTGGAAGCCCGCGGTCACCACGGACCAGGAATAGGTGGCCGAGGCGTCGGTGTGCACCAGGAGGACGCCGGCGGCGCCCTTGCGCGCGGCCTCCTCGAATTTCGTCGTCCAGCGGCCGTGGCGGCTGAGGCTCTCGCCCTCGAAGCGGTCCGGCTCGGCGGCGGTGGGGGGCGGCTCGTTCACGAGCATGAGCAGGAGCTTGCCGCGGCAGTCCACGCCCTTGTAGTCGTCCCAACGCTCCCCGGGGGCGTCGATGCCGAAGCCCACGAAGAGCACGGGGGCCTCGAAGGCGGTCTCGGGGACGCCCTGGCCGGTGGTGGCCACCACGTCCCGGAAGAACGCCGGGGAGAGCTCGCCGCCGGGGACGCGGAAGGTGATGGCGCTCCTGGCCGGGAGCGTCTTCGCGCCCAGCACGTCGACGCGCTGGCGGTAGCTGTCGCCGTTGGCGGGGGCCAGGCCCAGGGCGCGCACCTGCGCCTCCAGGTACGCCACGGCCAGGTCGCCGCCGCGCTGGCCGGTGCCGCGGCCCTCCAGGAGGTCGTCGGCCAGGAAGGCCAGGTGGGCGCGGATGGGGGCCTCCTGCACCTTCGGGGCGCCCCCGTGCAGCACGGCGAAGGCGATCAGGGCGGGGAGGGGGAAACGCATGGTCACAGGGGCCAGGGGCCCGCCCCCTGGCGCAGGAGCACGGGTTCGTCCCCGGTGAGGTCCACGACGGTGGAGGCCAGGCCCGCGGGATCGCCGCAGTCCACCACCAGGTCCAGAAGGTACCCCAGGGCCTCCTGGATCTCCCAGGAGGTCGTCAGCGGCTCTTCGCCGGAGACGTTGCAGCTCGTCGTGATGATGGGTTCGCCCACCAGGCGCGTGATGGCGCGGCAGAAGGTGTGGTCCGGGATGCGCAGGCCCACGGTGCGCTTGCTCTGGAGGTAGCGCGGCACCTCGTGGCTGCAGGGCAGCACGGCGGTGTAGGGGCCCGGGAACATCTGCTTGAGGATGCGGAAGGTGGGCGTGTCCAGGTGGCGGGTGTACCGGCAGAGCATCTCCATGTCCGAGCAGAGGATGGACATGGGCTTCCTGGGGTCGCGGCCCTTCATGGACTGGATGCGGTCCACGGCCTTCTTGCGCGACACCAGGCAGCCCAGGCCGTACAGCGTGTCGGTGGGGTACGCGATGACGCCGTCCCGGGAGAGGACCTCGGCCACCTGGTCCATGTGGCGCTGCTGGGGATTCTGGGGGTGGAGGGAGAGGATCATGATGGTTCCAGGTTATCCCAACGGGCCCGTCCCGCGCTGGGATGGCGATCGGGGCGCTGGAAGAACCGCTCGGCCAGGGCCGGGTCCAGCTCCCCCGCGGCGCCGTCGCGGCGGGCCTTGAGGGCGAGGAGGGCCACCACGGTGAGGCTGTCGGTGATCTCGCCGGTTAGGACGCGCTGGACGCAGCTTTCGAAGGGTTCCCTGAGGCAGGTGAGCTCCTCGGTGTCCTCGGGGCCGTGGGCGCCGCCTGCGGGGGCCAGGTCCCGGGCGACGAAAAGGAAGGTCTCCTCGTCGGTGCTGGAGTTGCTGGTGTGGAAGAAGGCCAGGGGCTGCCATTCGGCCGCCTCCAGGCCGGCCTCCTCCGCCAGCTCCCGGCGGATGGTCTCGAAGGGGCTCTCGTGGGCCTCGCCGCCGCCTTCGGGCAGCTCCCAGGTGTAGGTTTCCAGGGGGTAGCGCCACTGGCCCACCAGGACGACGCGGTCCTGGTCGTCCAGGGCCAGGACGCCGCAGGCGGTGCGCCGGAAGCCGCAGACGGCGTAACGGCAACGGCCGCCGGAGCGGTGCTCGGCCCGGTCCTCCCGCAGCCGGATCCAGGGGGAGTCGTAGAGGAGCTTGCGGTCCGTCACGCGGTACGGATTGGGGTCGGCGGGGACGGGAAGGGGCGGGAGGCTCACGGGGTTCCCTGAATGAACAAGCGCCCGCTGCGGGAGCGGGCGCTTGTGCGTGGTCGGATCAGTCAGGACTAGCGGCGCAGGCCCAGGCGCTCGATGAGCGAGCTGTAGCGGGCCTTGTCCTTGCGGCGGAGGTAGTCCAGCAGGCGGCGGCGCTGGCCGACCATGATCATGAGGCCGCGGCGGCTGTGGTAGTCCTTGGCGTGCACCTTGAAGTGCTCGGTCAGGTCGTTGATGCGCTTGGTGAGGATGGCCACCTGGACCTCGGGCGAACCGGTGTCGGTGTCGTGCTGCTTGTAATCCTCGATGATGATCTTCTTCTGTTCCACGTTCAGGGCCATCGTCGGCTCCTTTTGGGGTGAGTTCCCGTCACCTGTGGACCAGCCCCGAGCCGGCTCCACGGTCGAGTCCGGAGATCCCCGGACGGTGTCAAGATTGGTGCGGATAAAGGGACTCGAACCCCCACGACCTTGCGATCACTAGCACCTGAAGCTAGCGCGTCTACCAATTCCGCCATATCCGCAATTCTGCGCTGTCCCCCCTCGAGAGTCCATTTGTGCGCGAAACATAATCGTAGCCTGGGTCAGTGCCGGGATCAAGCACCAATTTCACCCCCGGGTTCACCACTGCCGGTACGGGACCCCGTTCGACCCGGTTCCCGGGGCCAGGCTGTAGACGTCGTAAACGTTCCCGCCGCCCCAGCTGGAGCTGGTGGCGTCGTCGGCGATGGAGCGCATGCCCCACTCGGCCTTGCCCGTGAAGGGATCCACGGGGATGCGGCGCAGGAAGCGGGTCTTGCCGATCTTGCCGGTGACGGGAACGCCCTCCACGAGGCTCTCCAGGGTTTCCGGATACCCGTTGTTCTCGGGGGGCGGCGACTTGATCTTGTTGCCGTCGGCGGCGGCCTTGTAGGCGTCGATGGCCAGGCGCATCTCGCGCAGGTCGCGGCGCAGCTCCAGCTCCCGCTGCCGGCGCACGCCGTTGCGCGCCATGGGGACCACCGCCGAGGCGAGGATCACCAGGACCGTGGCGGTCACCAGCATCTCCAGGAGCGTGAAGCCGCGCTGGCGCAGGGTCATTGGATGGTCACCAGGGAGTTCACGTAGCGCGCCGGGATGGGGTTGGCGCCCACCAGGTACTTGCCGTCCTGGATCATCACCGTGGCCTTGCCGGGTTCCAGGGCCTCCAGCTCGATCACCGCGAAGGTGCCGCTGTCCGTGGCGCCCGTGGCGCGGTTGAAGGTGAGCAGGAGGACGCCGTCCTTGGACGCGCCCTGCGAGAGGGCGCCGCCCTCGCCGGTGAGGAAGTCCCCGGCGTTCACGGAGAGCACCTTGAGGCGCGGATCCACCTGGAGGGTCATGGTTCCGGAGGTGAGTCCCTGGGCGCCGCTGGCGAAAAGGTTCAGCGAAAGGCGCTGGCCCTTGGCGGCCTCGGTGGAGAGCGGCGACATGAAGAACACCAGGGAGGACGTGGCGTCGGCCATGGGGGCCGGCGCGGCCTCCTTGGGGGCTTCGGCGGGCTTGGCGGGGACCGGGGCCGGCGCCGGCGCGGGGCCCTGGGCGGAAGG
>DBMS01000078.1 GCA_002297665.1 Holophagaceae bacterium UBA692
GTTGGGACCCAGGTGGGTCGCCTTCATCCGAAGGAACCTCTCCGATGCAACCCGAGGCCCCCGGCGGGGACTGCCTGGAAGGCTCGAAATGTCCAAACCGCAGCAGCAGGGCAAGGCCCGGGAGACCGGGCCCTGCCTTGGGTCAATCCACCGGTTCGGGCACGGGGGCCTTGCGGAGGTTGTACCAGAGGATCACCGAGAGGATGACGGTCCCCCCCAGCAGGGCGTAGGGCGAGGGCCGCTCTCCCACCCCGATGAACACCCACACCGGGTTGAACACCGCCTCCAGCATGCAGGTGATGAGCGCGGCGGTGGCCGACAGGTAGCGCATGCCCGCCGTGAAGAACATGTAGGCGATGCCCAGCTGGAAAATGCCCAGGTAGAGCAGCATGAGGCCCTGGTTCAGGGTCACCTGGGGGGAGGGCAGGACCTTGGGCAGGCAGATGAGGGCCACCACCAGGTTGCCCAACACCACCATGCCGATGGGGTCGTGGCCCGGCCGGGTCTCGCGCTTCCATTTGAGCAGAAGGGAGAACAGGGCCAGGAGGAAGCCGGAGACCAGGGCCAGCACGTTGCCGGCCAGCCCCCCCTTCTCCAGGTGGCCCGCGAAGAAGAGCGCCATGCCCCCGAGGCAGGCCGCCACGGCCCAGAAGTCCCGGCGCGCGAAGGGCCGCCGGAAGATCCAGGGCTCCAGGAACAGCAGGTAGATGGGCGCGGCGTACTGGAGGAAGATGGCGTTGGCCGCGGTGGTGAGCTTGGTGGCCACCACGAAGAGCACCAGCACCAGGGCGTAGATGCAGGAACCCGCCAGGCTGAGGGGGTCCCGGGGCAGGGACCACGGCCGCCCCCGCAGGGCCAGGATGGCCATGATGGCCAGGGCCGACACCAGGGACCGGTAGCAGGCGATGTGGAAGGCGGAGAGGGTCAGGACCTTGATGAAGATCCCGCTGGAGCTCCACAGCAGCGAGGCCGCGACCAGGTAGGCCAGACCCTTGCTCCGCTCCGGCACGCGGTCGACGTTTGGTTCCATGGCTCCAGACTACCAAAAGCCGGGCCGCCGTTGGTATCCTCTCCGTCCCCGAGGCCCCCATGAGCAACCGCACCCTGCCCCTCGACGACGCCACCTACCACTATCTTCTCGCCGCCTCCCTGCGGGAGCACCCGGAGCAGGCCGCCCTGCGCCGGGCCACCCGCGGGCTGTCCGGGGCCCACATGCAGATCGCGCCGGAGCAGGCCCAGTTCATGCAGCTTCTGGTCAGGCTCCTGGGGGCGAGGCGGGCCCTGGAGATCGGGGTGTTCACGGGCTACAGCGCCCTCTCCGTGGCCCTGGCCCTGCCGCCCTACGGCCACCTCCTGGCCTGCGACCTGAGCGAGGACTACGCGTCCGTGGGCCGGCCCCACTGGGAGCGGGCCGGGGTGGCCGGGATCATCGAACTGGCCCTGGGCCCGGCCCTGGAAACCCTGGACGCGCGCCTGGCGGCGGGGCAGGGCGGCACCTACGACTTCGCCTTCATCGACGCCGACAAGACCGCCTACGAGGCCTACTACGAAGCCTGCCTGGCCCTGCTGCGCCCGGGGGGCCTCATCGCCATCGACAACGTCCTCTGGAGCGGCCGGGTCGCCCACCCCGCCACGGACCCCGACACCTCGGCCATCCAGCGGCTCAACGCCCGGCTCCTGGGCGACGGGCGGGTGGACCTGTCCATGGTGCCCATCGGCGACGGGCTGACCCTGGCGAGAAAGCGCTAGTGTAGGTATATCAAATCACCGGAACCGCATTGTTCCGATTTTTCGTGCAGGCAGGGGCAAGTAAAAAACTCGTACGCCGAGTGCGCTGAGACGCCGAGTTGCGCAGAGGCTGCTTCGCGATCCACCACCCCGACCCACACCGCCCAGGCCCTGGCCCGCTGGCGCGGGCCGCGATGCTGGCGCATCGCGCGGCTGGGGGCGCAGGGCCTTCCGCATGCAAGCCTGTGGTTGCCCTGCGCCCCCAGCCTTTGACGGGCCTGGGCTCGAGGTTCCGCTTCCAAAATCCCGCTTCTGCTTTTTCGATTTAACGGAACCATTTGGGTCCTCCCGACATCCTCTATGCTGGAGGCTGTCATGGAGAAAGCCGAAGCCTTGCCGTTGACGCCTGACGACCGCAGGCAGCTGGAGGCATGGGCCCGCAGCAAGACGCTCTCGGCTCGGGTTGTGGAGCGATCCCGGATCCTGCTTCTACTCGCAGATGGGACCGGGATCCGGCCCACAGCCGAGCAGCTCCAGGTGGGATACAACACCGTCCGGCGTTGGCGGGACCGGTTCCTGGAGGCGGGATGCCAGGGCATCGACCATGATGCCCCTGGGCGAGGACGCAAGCCCTCCATTACGGCGGAGCGGAAGGCCGAGATCGTGCGGATGACCACTCAGGAGCAGCCTGACAATGCCACGCACTGGTCCTTGCACCGGATGGCCAAAGCCTCGGGCTTGAGCACCTTCGCGGTGTGGAAGATCTGGAAGGCCAACGGCCTCAAGCCTCACCTGGTCCGGACCTTCAAGGTGAGCAGGGACCCCCAGTTTGCCGAGAAAGTGGAAGACGTTGTCGGCCTCTACCTCAATCCACCGGAGCACGCGGTGGTGTTTTCGGTGGACGAGAAAACCCAGATCCAGGCCCTGGACCGGACCCAACCGGGGTTGCCTCTGAAAAAGGGCCGTTGCGGGACGATGACCCACGACTACAAGCGGCATGGCACCACCACGCTGTTTGCGGCGCTGAACACGCTGGACGGGACGGTGATCGGCGACACCATGCCCAAGCACCGGCACCAGGAATGGCTGAAGTTCCTCAAACAGATATACCGGCTAGTGCCCAGGGACAAGGACATCCACATCATTTGCGACAACTACGTCACGCACAAGACTCCGGAAGTCCAGGCTTGGCTGGGCAAGCACAAGCGGGTCCACGTCCACTTCACGCCGACCAGTGCTTCCTGGCTCAACATGGTGGAACGGCTGTTCCGGGAAATCACCGAGAACCGGATCCGCCGTGGTGTTTTCCACAGCGTGGAGGAATTGGAGACCGCATCCACGCGTATCTCGCCCAGCACAATGCCCATCCCAAGCCTTTCGTATGGAAGGCAACCCATGCCGACATCCTGGGCAAGGTTGCCAAAGCCAAAGCCTCCCTGCTCGGCCAACCTGCACGTTGATTCAGGCGCGGCCGGCTTCGGCGCGGTTCCGACTCAGGACCAGCCGCTGGATTCCCCCGTCCTTGAGGGGGCAGGCCCAGAAGTTGAGAAGCAGCCCCACCTCCTTGCCGGAAAGGCGCAGATAGGTGAGGATCTGAGCCTGATGGATTGGGGTCAGTCGCTCCAGTGCTTTTGCTTCCACGACCACCGCGTCATTGACCAGGAGATCGATCAGGTAGGAATCCGGAATCAGGAGCCCCTCGAAGGTGATGTCCAGGTGAACTTCCAGCAGGACCCGGTGTCCTTTCTGGCGCAGGGCATGGGCCAGACAGACCTTGTAGGGTTTTTCGTAGAGACCGACCCCAAGGCTGTTCTGGACGTGCATGGCGGATTCGAGAATGGAGCGGGTCAGGTCACTATGAGGGCGGTCGTCGGGCGCGAATTGGGGCACGAGGGGTCTCCTGCCGATGGGATTCCTGAAAACCGGTGAGTGTTCCCGAAACCGAGGTTTGGCGAGGAGGCTGAGCCCAGGCCCGTCCAAGGTTGGGGGCGCAGGGCAACCACGGGCTTGCATGCGGAAGGCCCTGCGCCCCCAGCCGCGCGATGCGCCAGCATCGCGGCCCGCGTCAGCGGGCCAGGGCCTGGGCGGTGTGGGTCGGCGCGATGGAACGCGAAGCCGCCTCCGCGCAACTCGGCGTCTCAGCGCACTCGGCGTACGGGTTTCTTACTTGCCCCTGCCGACACGAAGGATTGGAGCAATTCGGTTCCGTTGATTTGATCGACCTACACTAGATCCCCGTCATTCCCCCGCCCACCCCTGCCAGATCCTTTGCAGGAGGCTCGAGTCGTGGTCCTCCACGATCACCAGGTGGCGCGTCTCCGGCCGGCCCCCTTCGGCGTGCTCGTAGGCCGCGGCCAGCACGGCCCGGTCCTGGGCGGTGGCGCGGTGGTGCTGGCGCAGGTGCTCGCCCATGGTGGAACTCAGGTAGGTCTCCTGGAACCGGGGCGTCCCTGCCCGGTCCGGCTCTTCGAAAAGGGCCCAGCGCAGGGCGCCGTCCCGCAGCCGCAGGCGCCGCACGGCCTCCATGGCGGCCAGGAACGCGGTCCTGCGCTCCGGCACGACGCGGTACTCCATCTGCACCAGGATGGGACCGGCCTCGGGGGGGATGGAGGTGGGGGCGTGGGGCGGGTCGTGGTGGGGCCCCAGGTCCAGCACCTCGTCGAAGGCGGTGATGCGCAGCCGGTGCAGCAGGACCAGGGCCGCGAGCATGCCCAGCGCCGAAAGCCCCATGGCCGCGCGGATCCCGGTGTGCTGGGCCACCACGCCCCAGAAGGCCGCGCCCAGGGCCATGGCCCCGCCCCAGACCGTGTGGTAGGTGCCGAAGGCCCGGGCCTTCACCCAGGGCGGCACGGAAAGCTGGATGGCGGTGTTGATGGTGGAAAGGATCCCCAGCCAGCTCATGCCCGAGAAGAACAGGCACAGGGCCACGGTGGGCGTGTGGGGGACGTAGGCCATGACGCCCTGGCACAGGGCCGCCAGCAGCGAGTAGCCCGCCAGGATCGTGCTGGTGTCGAACCGGTCCCGCAGCGGCCCCAGGAAGAAGACGCCGGCCACGGCCCCGGCCCCCACGCAGCCCATGAGGGCGCCGAAGGCCTCGGAACCCAGGTGCAGGTGCAGGATGGCCAAGGAAGGCAGCAGGGAGAAGATCACCCCCGCGAACCAGGAATAGCCCAGGGCGCGCAGCAGGATGATCTGGAAGGGCCGGCTGTGGCGGGCGTACCGGAAGCCCACCTTCAGGGCCCCCAGGAAGCGCTCGCCGGGGAGGCTGGAGGTGGGCGGCCGGCGCTCCCAGGACGCCAGCACCGCCACCACGGCCAGGAAGCTGACCGCGTTGAGCGCGAAGGCCCACCCCGCGCCCAGGAGCCCCACCACCAGCCCGCCCACGGCGGGTCCCAGGGCCCGGCTCACGTTGAACCCAGCGCTGTTGAGGGCCACGCCCCCGGCCAGGTGCTCCCGGCTCAGCAGTTCGGGCACGATGGCCTGGAAGGCCGGCATGCTCAGCGCCGACCCGATGCCGATGAGGAAGGACATGACCAGAAGCACCGGGGGCGTGATCTGGTGCAGGAAGGTCAGGCCCGACAGGATCGCCGCGCACCCCAACATGAAGACCTGGGTGCCCAGGAGCAGCTTGCGGCGGTCGACGATGTCCGCGAGGGCCCCGGCCGAGAGCCCCAGCAGCAGCACCGGCAGGGTCGTCCCCGTCTCGATGAGGGCCACCAGCAGGGGCGAGGAGGTGAGCTGGGCCATCTGCCACTTCTCGCCCACGCTCTGGATCTGGGTGCCCACGTTGGAGGCCATGTTGGCGATCCAGACCAGGGTGAAGATCCGGGACGCCAGGGGGTCCAGGAGCCGTGTCCGCAGGGGCGCCGCTTCCGTCATCGGGCGATTCTAGCACGCCGGGGGGCGCGGCCCGGTGCGCGTCAGTCCTGCGGCAGGATGCGCGCCCACCCCCACTGGCGGCCCTCCAGGTCGCCGCGGCGGTAGGAATAGAGAAGGTCGGGCTCGCAGTACGTGCACCGGGCCACGGACCCGTCCTTCGCCCCGTCCATTCCCAGATCCAGGGCCTGCGCCCGCAGGAAGCCGTGGAGGTCCAGGTGGGGCTTGCCGCGGGGGCCCGGGGCGGCCAGGGCGTCGTTCCAGGCGGGGTCCCGGAACGCGGCGTCCAGCACCTCCTCGCCCACCTCGAAGTGGCACTTCAGGATGGCCGGGCCCAGGGCCCAGGCCAG
>DBMS01000197.1:0-7233 GCA_002297665.1 Holophagaceae bacterium UBA692
GGCGCCGGATTCCGGCGCCTCCCCGGAATCCCGTCAATGCGCTTGTCTTCCTGCTCGGACTCGTCCTGTCGTGGCTTTCGATCCGCCATGCCAGCCTCGTGCCCGCCGTCGTCCTGCACGCCGCCTTCAACACCCTGGCGGTCGTGGTCCAGGCCCGGGTTTCCTAGCCTTCATTCGCCCGGTGCATGGCCTCGAGAATGCGGGAGACGATGGCCAGGCCCTCCACGGACTCGGCCAGGACCTTGGGAAGCTCGTCGCTCAGGAAGGGCAGGTCCAGTTCGCCCTCCACCCGGAGAAGGCGCTCCGCCACCTCCGGAGGGTAGTCGCCCATCGCCGCGTGATGGGCCTCCAGAACCCGGAGGAGGCGATGGCAGCCATGGCGGAGGAAGCTCAGGTTGAGGCCCAGGTACTGGACGGGGGTGCTCATCTCGCCGATGAACGCCCCCATCAGGTGCGGCCCCGGCTCGGGGGAGTCCTTGGGGGTGGGTCGTTCCTGCTGGGCCATGCGCCTCCGGGTGCCGGACCCGGCGGGTCCCGTCCTTGGAGAGAAGCTACGCCTCCGGACCGGAGCCGGCCATAGGGTGGATTACCTACACCAGGTGGGCCTTGATGGCCAGCCGCGCCAGGGCCGTGGCGTTGTGCAGATCCAGCTTGCGCATCAGGTTGGTGCGGTGCACGTCCACGGTGCGGGGGCTGATGCCCAGTTCGGCGGCGATCTCCTTGGTGACCAGGCCCCGGCCGATGTTCACCAGCACCTCGGTCTCGCGCACGGTCAGGAGGCCCGCCAGCTGCTCCCGGGACACCTGGGCCTCCCGGGACAGGAGCGGGACCATCTCCTTGCGCCGGAGCCGGCCGCCGATGGCGGCGAGCAGTTCGGCAGGCGTGAAGGGCTTGGTGAGGTAGTCGTCGGCGCCGGCGATCATGCCTGCCCGCATGCTCTCGCGGTCGTCCAGCGAGGTCATGAAGATCACCGTGGTGTCCGTCAGGAGGGGATCGGCCCGCACCTCGGCCAGCAGGGCCATGCCGTCCATGCCGGGCATGCGGATGTCCGTGACGAGCACGTCGAAGGCCTGGAGCCTCAGCTGCTCCAGGGCCTCCTCCCCGGACCGGGCCATGACCACCTCCCACTCCGGCTTCTCCAGCCTGAAGGAGCGCTGGAGGGCCAGGAGCAGGATGGGCTCATCGTCGACGATCAGGATTCGCATGGGGCTCGGTGGTTGGTTGAAGAAACCAATGATACGCGCATTGCCGCGCCACCCGCCAGGGGTTCAGATCTCCAGGGTGATGCCCTGGGCCAGCTCCACCTTCCCGCTGAAGTTGATGGCGCTCGTCTGCCTGCGCATGTAGGCCTTCCAGGCGTCGGAACCGCTCTCCCGGCCGCCCCCGGTCTCCTTCTCNNCCGATCTCGGCGCCGCTGGTGCCGGTGTTCACGTTGGCGATGCCGCAGTCGCTGCCGGCCGCGGAGAGGAAGAGCTCGGATTCCCGCATGTCGTTGGTGATGATGGCGCTGGAGAGGCCCTGGGGCACGTCGTTCTGGATGGCGATGGCCTCCTCGATCGTGGCGTAGCGGGTGAGGTAGAGCACCGGCGCGAAGGTCTCCTCCCGCGTCATGGGCAGCCCCGCGGGCACCTCGGCCAGGCACGGGGTGACGTAGCAGCCCCCGGGCAGGGGCAGCCGCTCGCCGCCAGCCAGGATGGTGCCGCCCTGGGCCTTGATGGTCCCGATGGCCTCCAGCATGGTGGCGACGGCGCCGCCGTCCACCAGGGGCCCCATGAGATTGGCCTCGTCCCGGGGGTCGCCGATGCGGGTCTTGGCATACATCCCCTTGAGCCTGGCCACGAACGTGTCGTAGATGGAGTCGTGGATGATCACGCGCCGGGTGGAGGTGCAGCGCTGGCCCGAGGTGCCGATGGCCCCGAAATAGACGGAGGTGAGGGCCGTTTCCAGGTCCCCCTTCTCGCTGACGATCACGGCGCCGTTGCCGCCCAGTTCCAGGATGTGCCGCCCGAAGCGCTCCTGGACCAGCCTGCCCACGTGGCGCCCGCCGGGGACCGACCCCGTGTAGGAAACCAGGGCCACCCGGGGGTCCGTGTTGATGAGGTCGCCGATGTCGCTGCCCCTGCCGATGGCCAGGCTGCAGATGGCGGGATCAAAGCCGAACTTGCGCAGCACGCGCTCGGCGATGCGGGTGCAGGCGATGGCGGTCAGGGGCGTCTTGCTGGAGGGCTTCCACAGCACCGTGTCGCCGCACACCAGGGCGAGGGCGGTGTTCCAGCTCCACACGGCCACGGGGAAGTTGAAGGCGGTGATCACGCCCACGACCCCCAGCGGGTGCCACTGCTCCTGGAGGCGGTGCATGCGGCGCTCGCTGGGCATGGTCAGGCCGTAGAGCTGCCGGGACAGGCCCACCGCCAGGTCGCAGATGTCGATCATCTCCTGGACCTCGCCCAGGCCCTCGCGCAGGGTCTTGCCCATCTCCAGCGTGACCAGTTCGGCCAGCGTCTCCTTGTTGCGGCGCAATTCGTCGCCCAGCTCCTTGACCACCTCGCCCCGCTTGGGGGCGGGCACCAGGCGCCAGGACTTCCAGGCCTCGAAGCTGCGGGCGAGCACCGCCTCGAACTCGTCCTGGGTGATGTTGGCGACGGTGGCCAGCACGGCGCCGTCCACGGGGGAGACGACGTCCTGGTTTCGGCCGCTGCCGATCCATTGCCCGTGGAACCCGCCCAGGTTGTGTTCCGCGATGCCGAGTTTCGCCAGGACCTTCTCCATGACTGCCTGCATGTGGTTCTCCTCTGGCCAAGATATATACGCCCTTTGAAACTGACTCTCAAAATCATACTTTTCACCCCAACTATGAGTACAATTCATGGATATGACCCATCCGCTTGACCTGTATCAATTGCGCGCCTTCCACGCCCTGGGCACCACGGGGACGTTCACCCGGGCCGCCCGGAAGCTGAACCTCACCCAGTCCGCCGTCAGCCACGCGGTCGCCAAGCTCGAGGCCGGCGCCGGGGCCCTCCTGGTGGAACGCCGGGGCCGGGAGCCGCGCCTGACCGAGGAGGGCCGGCGCCTCTTCCAGGCGTGCGAGGAGGTCTTCGCCACCCTGGAGGCCGCCGCCGAGGACCTGGGCCTGGCCAAGGCCGGCGGGCGCCTGCGCCTGGGGGCCACGGTCGAGTTCGGCAGCAGCATCCTCATGCGCCACATGGGCCCCTTCCTGGCGGACCACCCCGACCTGGAAATCGACTTCACCCTGGCCCACGACCTCCTCACCCCCCTGCTCCGGGACGACCTGGACATCGCCATCGACTGCCGGGAGCACCTCCTGCCCGACCTGGAGAAGGTCCCCTGGTTCATCGAGACCTACGTCGTCGCCGCCGCCCCTTCCTTCCTGGCTTCGGGGGGCGTCGCCCGCCCCGCGGACCTGGAGGCCCGGCCGGTGCTGTCCCTGGACAAGGCGGGCGCCTGGTGGCACCGGTTCCTCCTGGCCCTCCCCGAGGCGGACCGGCCCGAGTTCCACCGGATCATCGAGGTCAACCACATCCGGGCCATGATCAACGCCGCCGTGGAGGGCCTGGGGGTGCTGCTCGCCCCCACCTACAGCGTGCTGGGCGAACTGGAGCGGGGCGCGCTCCGGGCCGTGCTCCCCGGCGTCCGGCCCCGGGAGGACCGGTTCTTCATCTACCAGAAGAAGCGCCGGGCGGCTCTGGAGCGCCACCGGCTGCTTACCGAATACCTCAGGACCTTGACTCCGCCCGAATTCTAGATCGGTGAGGCGGACCTCCCTCCCGGGCGGATATAATCACGGCATGACCAAGTCGAGGAAAATCGCCTCCGCCGCCAAAGCAGGCGCAAGATCCCGGCGCCCCATGCACCTGGACGCCCTGCAGGAGCTGGTGGAGCCCGGCTTTCCCGACGCCACCGAGCTTTTCGAGAAGGGCCTCAAGCTGCTGGTGTCCCAGCTGCTGGTGGACCGCGCCGTCATCGTGCGGATCACCGACCTGGGCTACGAGACCCTCTGGTGGGCGACGAAGGACGGCTCGGACCTGGACCTGTCCACCTTCGACCCCAACAAGAACTTCTGCCCCCAGGTGCTGGAACACGCTCCTCGCACCCTCGTCATCCGGGACGCCAAGGAGGACTCGGAACTGGAGACCCACACCGCCTTCCAGGACATGGCCGTGCGCTCCTACATCGGCGTGCCGCTTCGCAAGGCCGACCAGGTCATCGGGGTGCTGAGCGTGCAGAGTTCCGCTCCCAGGGAGTACACCCGCGCCGACATCGTCTTCGTGAGCATGGTGGCCAACCTCATGGGAAGCGCCATGGAGATCGAGCTCCTCAAGCAGGAGCTCCACATGACCCGGGAGGCCCTGGACCTCACGATGTCCGTGGTGGAGGACAGCGCCCTGGAGGCCCAGGCCACGCGCCTTCCCAGCCGGCGCTACCTCGACATCTGGCTCAAGGCCTACCTCTACATGGCCCGCAG
This sequence comes from Holophagaceae bacterium UBA692, assembly GCA_002297665.1. GTDB lineage: Bacteria > Acidobacteriota > Holophagae > Holophagales > Holophagaceae > Mesoterricola. Next base: position 4,487 of record DBMS01000197.1, read on the forward strand.
GCGGTCCGAGCCCATGGCCCTGGTGGCCTGGAAGACCCCCCTGAACCGCGATTCCCGCAAGGCCCTCCGCGAGATCTCCGACCAGGCCCGGGGCGAGGACCTGCTCGTGGACATGGGCAAGGACACCTTCCTGCTCCTCCTGCCCCGCACGTCGCTGGACGGCGCGGAATTCCTGGTGCAGAGGGTGCGCGCCCGGTTCGGCCCGGTTCCCGTGGGCACGGCCCTGTGGGACCCCGCCGACCCCGCGGACCGTGACGATTTCACGATCCGCGAGGCCCTCCGCAGGGTCATGGTGCACCTGGAACCGGCCCCCGGCGCCCTGGCCTGATACTACCGGCGCTTCCTCTGCATCGCGGCGATCTCGCCCACGGCCGAGACCGCGGCCTTGATGTGCTCGGGCGTGTTGAAGGGGCCGATGCCGAAGCGCGCGGCGCCGTGGAGCTTGTCGGTGCCCAGGTGCTCGTGGACCATGGGCGTGCAGTGCAGGCCCGTGCGGCAGGCGATGTTGTAGTCGACGTCCAGCATCGTGCCGGTGTCGGCGGCCTCCAGGCCGTCCACGTTGAAGGTGAGGACGCTGATGCGCTCCTTGCCGGCATCCTCCTGGCAGTAGAGCGTCACGCCCTCGATGGCCTTGAGGCCGTCCCGCAGCTGGCGCCACAGCTCCATCTCGTGGTGGTGGATCGCCCCCAGCCCATGGCGGTTCACCCAGTTGACCCCCGCGTTGAGGCCCGCGATGCCGGGGAGGTTGGGGGTGCCGTACTCCAGGCGGTAGGGATACTCGTCCAGGTGGTGGCGCTGGGCGCTGCGGACGCCGGTGCCCCCGGCGCGGGTGTGGCGGACCTCGACGCCCTCGCGCACGTACATGCCGCCGATGCCCATGGGGCCCATGAGGCTCTTGTGGCCCGTGAAGCAGATGATGTCCGCGCCCAGGTCGTCCATTTTCACCGGCACCATGCCCGCGGTCTGGCTCACGTCCAGGATGAAGAGGATGCCCCGCTCCTTGCAGGCGCGCCCCACGGCCGCGGCGTCCTGCACCGTGCCCAGCACGTTGCTGCCGTGGTTCATGACCACCGCGCGGGTGCCCTTCATCATGCGGGCGATGATCCGGTCGGGATCCACGTAGCCGTCATCCTCGAAATCCACCCAGTCCACCTGGGTGCCGGCCTCCTGGAGGTGCCAGAGGGGACGCAGGGTGGCGTTGTGCTCCAGGTGGGTGGTGATGACGTGGTCGCCTTCGCCCAGGGTGCCGAAGATCGCCAGGTTGAGGGCGTCGGTGGAGTTGTAGCCGAAGACCAGGCGGTTGGGATCGGTCCCGCCGAAGAAGGCGGTGAGCAGCTTGCGCGTGGTGTCGAGCAGGGTTCCGGCCTCGATGCACAGGTCGAAGCCGCTGCGGCCCGGGTTGACGCCGTAGGTGCGGTAGAACGAGTCCATGAATTCGTAGACTTCCGGCGGCTTGGGGAAGGACGTGGCCCCGTTGTCGAGGTACATCAGCCCCCCCGCGGGGGATTGGGCCTGGAAGGGGGAAAGGGGTTCGGTCTGGGTCATGGCTCACCTGTAAGGGGTTCGGTCACCAGGGCGTCGGCCACCATCTCGGCGACCGTCTTGATCTGGACGTTCAGCTTGTATTCCTTGTTCAGCTCCGAGAGCTGGTCGATGCAGTTGTGGCAAGGCGCCACCACGACCTTGGCGCCCGAGTCGCGGATCTGCTGGGCCTTCATGCCGCCCGAGCGGATCCTGCGCTCCTTGTAGGCGCCCATGGCCAGCTGCCCGCCGCCGCCGCCGCAGCAGAAGTTCTCCGCGCGGTTCGGGGTCATCTCCCGGAAGCTCGAGACGGTGCGGCCCAGGATGCGCCGCTGCGGCTCCGAGATGCCGCCGTGGCGCACGAGGTTGCAGGGATCGTGCAGGGTGACGCGGTCGCCGTGCACCCCCGGGTCCACCCGGATCCGCCCCTGCTCCAGGTACTCGTCCATGACCTCGAGGAAGCTGCGGACCTTGAAGGGGTAGGTCCCCTGGAGCCATTCGGGCCCTTCCCACCTCGCGCTGGCGAAGCCGTGCCCGCACTCGCCGATCACCAGCGTCTCGCAGCCCAGGCGCTCCATGGCGTCCACCAGGCTCCGGGTGATCGTGCCCGCTTCCTTGTCGTTGCAGTTGAACAGGCCATAGTTGGTCAGGTCCCATCCTTCCGAGGCCAGCGTCCAGTCCTCCCGGGCGGCCCAGAACACCTTGGCGCTGGCCTGGAGGGAAAGGGGGAAGAACTTGGGCTCGCGGGGGTTCACCGTGAACAGGATCTTGGCGCCCTGGCGGTCCATGGGCATTTCGGCCAGGGGATCGCCGGTCTCGGCGCGCAGTTCGTCCTGCAGCCAATCCACGGTCTCCACCCAGTCCTCCCGGGTGATGGCCATGTTGTTCCCGTGGCGCAGCGAGTTGTCCACGGTGGCCTGCAGGTCCGCGGGCACCAGGCCCATGGCCGTCAGGGCCGCCCGGGCCGCCTTGAACACCCGCGGCAGGTTGATGCCCACCGTGCAGTTCAGGGAGCAGCGCCCGCACAGGGAGCAGCGCCCGTAGACCGCGTCCAGCCAGGCCTTGGCCATGGCGTCGTCCAGGGCCGCGCCCTGGAGGCCCAGCTTGCCCAGCACGGTGGAATGCCGCCGGAACACCTGGGCGACGAGGTCCAGCTTGCGGGCCGGGACGTTCTCCAGTTGCGGGTCCATGCGGTAGTAGTGGCAGCTCTGGGCGCAGAGGCCGCA
>DBMS01000197.1:7253-7865 GCA_002297665.1 Holophagaceae bacterium UBA692
TCAAGGCCCTTGCTGAAATCGATGGATTCACCCATGGACGCGCTCCTGGCCCGCGGGGGGGAAGGTGCCCCGGCGCCCGAAGAAGGCCCCGAGATGGTAGCGGCTGAGGAAGAAGAAGACGCAGTGGCGGATCTTGCNNCAGGGGGATGTACGCGAGCAGGGCCGCCAGGGCCCAGGGCAGGACCCGCGACGTGGCGGGAGCGCCCGCGGCCAGGGCGGCGAAGCCCGTCGCCAGGGCGTTGGACACGAAGTCGTCGGCGTTGGAGAGCCCGCGCAGGTGGGGCCTGGCGATCCGCTTGGCCAGCAGGGCGCAGCCCGCGAGCGCCCCCAGGAGGGCCAGGGCCGAGAGGGCGCGGGACGCGATGAANNACCCGGGCGAAGGCGGCGGCGATTCCGAGATGGTAGGCGATGCCGGCGGCGTAGGAGGCCGGGTTCATGCGCACGCTCTCCTTCGCCCAGGGCAGCATGGCCCCCGTGAAGGCGTAGCGCACGCCGGCGGCGGGATCCCCCGCGGCCGGCGCGAACAGCGGCCTGCGCCCGCGGGCCCGGGCCCGCAGCACCTGCGCGCCCAGAAGCAGCGCGCACCAGATTCCGGCGGGAAGCGCGGGGTTC
>DBMS01000154.1 GCA_002297665.1 Holophagaceae bacterium UBA692
AATACATGGACAGCCTCCTAGAGCGGCAGGGACAGCGTGAAGGTGGCGCCCCGGCCGGCCTCGCTTTCGGCCAGGATATCGCCGTTCATGAGGCGGGCCAGTCGCCGGCTGAGGGCCAGGCCCAGGCCGGTGCCCTCGTTGCGCCGGGCCAATCCCTCGTCCAGCTGCTCGAATTCCCGGAACAGGCGGTGGAGGTCCTGGGCGGCGATGCCGGGCCCCGTGTCCTGGACCCGCACGTCCACGCCGGCCTCCCGGAGACGGATGCCCACGGTGACGCGTCCGGCTTCCGTGAATTTCACGGCGTTGGAAAGCAGGTTCAGGAAGATCTGCGACACCCGCCGGCGGTCGCCGGTCATGGGCAGCGCCTCCGGAAAGGCGTCCCGGACCAGGTCCAGGCCCTTGGACGCGGCGGCGGGGGCCAGGGTCTCCATGGACTCCCGCAGCGTCTGCACCAGGTCGTAGGGCTGGGAGGCCAGGCGCATTTCCGAAGCCTCGATCTTGGAGAGGTCCAGGACGTCGTTGATGAGGTCCAGCAGATGCCGGCCGTTGCGCTGGACGATCCGCAGGGGTTCCTCCTGCTGGGGCTGCAGGGGACCGGCCATGCCCCCCAGCAGGACGCCCGTGAAGCCGATGACGGAATTGAGCGGCGTGCGCAACTCGTGGGACATGGCCGACAGGAAGGCGGACTTGGCGCGGTCCGCGGCCTGGGCGCGCTCCACGGCCAGGGCCAGGTCCTCGTTGGCCTCCCGCAGGAGGGCCGTGCGCTCCTCGACGCTGCGCTCCAGCCCGGCGGCATGGGCCTTCAGGCGCTCATGGAGGAGCGCGTTCTGGAGGCCCGTGGACACCTGCGCCGCCAGCGTCTCCAGGAACGTGGCCTCGGCCCCGTACGCCCGCGGGCTGCCCGAGCCCAGGACGAGCCGGCCGAGGTCCTGGCCCGCCTTCATCAGGGGGAGGATGGCCAGGGACGCCAGGCCCGGGGCCTTGAACCGCGGGTCCCCCGCGGCGTCCTCCACGTAGACGGGCCGGCCGTCCAGGGGGCCCAGGGCTCCGGTGCCCAGATCCCCGGTCTCGTCCAGCGGCGCCGCGCCCGGGGCCTGGACGCTGTCCAGGAGCTGGAGCGCGGCCCCCTCCCGCAGGTAGAGCGCCGCCAGGTCGGACCCCGTGGCCGCCAGGGTGCCCTGGAGGGCGGCCTGGGAGCAGGCGGCCACGTCCAGCGTCGTGGTGAGGCGGCTGCCCAGATCGTTCATGGCCGAGAGCTGGGCGGCCCGCCGGAGGAGCGCCGCCTCCGCCAGCCTCTGGTCCGTGATGTCCTCGCCCAGGCTGATGGTGCCGATGATGGTTCCCGCCCGGTCCCGGAGGATCGTGTTGTTCCAGCGGATGAGCCTGCGCCCGCCGTCGCGGGTGAGGATCTCGTTCTCGTTGTGGATCTGGATCTCCCCCTTGTGCAGGGAGGCGTCCAGGGCCGCCCCCACCCGGGCCCGGTCCTCCGGCGGCACGAACACGGCGAACCAGTCCCGGCCCAGCACCTCCTCCCGGGACCGGCCGGTGAGGTGGAGCAGGTGATCGTTGCAGAAGGTGATGGTGGCCTGGGCGTCCAGGGATACGGCCACGAGCTTCACCGTTTCCAGGGTCGCCCGGAACCGGCGTTCGGATTCGGCCAGGTCCATGCGGGTCTCCATGGCCGCCAGCGCGTAGCCCAGGTCCCCCGCCAGCTCTCCCAGCAACCGGCCCTCCTCGGCGCCCAGGGGGGCAGGTTCCCCGTAGGCGGCCATGAGGGCGCCCACGGCCTTCCCGGCCTGGAGGATCGGGAAGGCGCAGTGGGCCTGGTACCCCAGGGCCAGGGCCTGGTCCCGCCAGGGGGCGAAGGACGGATCGTTCAGGCAGGGCGGAAAGACGACGCCCGGTCCGGCGGGCATTCCGGAAGCGGGGATCTCCAGGCCGCCCAGGTGTCCGAAGGCGGTCCCCGGCACCACGCACCCCGTGGCCTCATCCTTGAACCCCAGCCAGGCCAATTGGAACCCGCCCATTTCCACCAGGAGGCGGCAGGTTTCCCGCAGGAGCGTGGGGCGGTCCTCGGAATGGACGATCGCCTGGTTCACTTCCGAGAGCGTCCGGTAGAGGCGGTTCTGGATGCGCAGGAGATCCTCCAGCCGCTGGCGCTCCTGCAGCGCGGAGCCCAGCACGAGGGTGGTGATGGCCAGCGTGCAGATGAAGCCCTGCTGCAGGAGGAGCGACCCGTGCAGGGGGCCGGGGAGCAGGAAGGGCCCCGCGCCCAGCACCGTGGACGTGGTGGCCAGGAGGGCCAGGAGGGCCACCAGGCTCGACGCGTAGAAGGATCCCAGCCGGGAGGTGCTCAGGACCAGCAGGGGGAAGAAGAAGAAGGCGAGGGGCGGCAGGAAGGGGCAGACCCCGAACCAGAAGGCCAGGATCAACCCGGCCGCCAGCAGGCCGTCCCGGTGGACCTTCCTGGGCAGGGCGGCCAGCTGCCGCTTCCGGAAGGTCAGCAGCATGGGGGTCAGGACCAGGGCGCCCGCTGCGTCGCCCAGCCACCACGACGCGCCCACGGCCTGGAACAGGGACCAGCGGCCCGTGGCCGCGCAGAAGGCCAGGGTCCCCACCAGGGCGCTGGCGAGGGTCGCCAGCACCGCGCCCGCCAGGATGAACTGGAGGACATGGGCCACGCGGTTGAAGGGATGGCGGGTGCCCGTGAACCGCTCGATAAGGTAACCGGCCAGGAGGGCTTCGGCGGCATTGCCCAGGGCCGTGGCCAGGGAGGCGCCCGCCGCGAGGGCGGGGGGCAGGCCGAGGCGGCCCAGGATCAGGCCGTTGGCCAGGAAGGCCCCCAGGAGCACGGCCGGCCAGATGCCGGGGCCGTACCGCAACCGGGCGGCGATGGCCAGCCCCGTGGGGATCCACACGGCCGTGGCGTTGGAGCCCGGCAGCGCCAGGGCGAGTCCCAGGGCGGCCAGGACGAAATAGGCGGCGGCCAGCCCCGCCAGATGCAGGGGCGGAAGACGTTTCCAGGGAACGTGCCAGGGGGGCTTCATGGGTGACCGCCGGGGTCGGGTGATTGCGATGTTCCTTTATACCCTGGAACCCGCCCCGCACGCAGAATTCACTGGGGAGCCAGCCCCAGTTCCGCCGCGTTGGCGTGCAGGACGTCCACCACCCGCTGGAAATGCTCGTCCTCGGTGCCGCCGATGCGCTCGGAGAGCCGCCGGAAGCCTTCGAGCATCTCCTCCCGGTTCACGCCCGCGGCGAAGGCGGGGGTCTTCATCTTCTTGCGGATGCTCCTGGGCTCGAGCCCCTCGGTGCGCTGGGGGCGCACCAGGGCGCAGGCGGTGACGAAGCCGGTGACCTCGTCCGAGGCCACCAGGGCCCGCTCCAGGAGGTCCTCGGGGCGGATGCCGGTGCGCTCCCAGGCGTGGGCGGCCACGGCCCGGGCCAGGGCCGTCTCGCCGCGGGCCTCCAGCCACGCGACGATGCGCGCGGGATGCTCCTCGGGCCAGCGGTCGTAGTCGGCGTCGTGGAGCAGGCCGGCAAGGGCGAAGGGCCGCGGGTCCTGGCCCAGGCGCCGGGCCAGGTCCTCCATCACCAGCTCCACGCCCCGCGCGTGGATGCGCAGCCGCTCGGAAGGCGTCCATTCGCAAACCAGGGTCCAGGCCTCTTCACGCGTCAGCATCGGGTCCTCCCTGTTCATTCTAGGCCAGTTCGCGGATCTTCCTGGCCAGCTCGCGCACGGAGAACGGCTTGTGGAGAAGCCCCACCGTGGGCCGGCCCTCCACCAGCGCGCGGGACGCGGCGTCCACGTAGCCCGAGGACACCAGGATCTTCTGGGCGGGGCGCAGCTCCAGGATCCGCACGAGCACCTCGTCGCCGGTCATGCCGGGCATGTTGAGGTCGAGGATCACCAGGTCGAAGGCCTCCGGGCCCGCGAGCAGGTCCAGGGCCGCCGCGCCGCCGTCCACGCACGTCACCTGGTGGCCCTGCCAGTGCAGGACGTCGGTGACGGACTCGCGCAGCAGCTCGTCGTCATCCACCACCAGGATCCGCAGGCCCCGCACCGCGGGCCCCTCGGCCACCACCTTGGGCTCCTCGGGCCGGTTCTCCGAACCGGGGAAGGCCAGGCGCACCCGGGTGCCCTCACCCGGGCGGCTGGCGATGGCCAGGGTTCCCCGGTGGGCCTGCACGGTGCCGTACACCATGGCCAGGCCCAGGCCGGTGCCCTTGCCGGCGGGCTTGGTGGTGAAGAACGGCTCCGTGGCGCGCTGGACGACCTCCTCGGGCATGCCCACGCCGTCGTCTTCCACCTCCAGGAGCACCTCCCCCCCGGGGCCGTTGGCGGTGCGCAGGGTGACGGTCCCCCCCTGGGGAAGGGCGTCCACGCTGTTGACGCAGATGTTCATGACGGCGTGGTTGAGGGCCCCGGGGTCGCCTTCCACCGCGCGCAGGCCGGGGTCGAGCTCGGTTACGAACCGCACCTTCTGCAGCGTGGTGCGGCCCAGGAGGCCGACCACTTCCTCCACCTGGCGGTTGAGGTCCACGGGGACGATCTCGCCCAGGTCCCTCCTGGCGAAGCACAGCAGGCCCTGCACCACCCCGCGCCCCCGCAGGCAGGCCTGGCGGATGGTCTCCATGGACCGGTTCCCGGGGTCCCGCTCCGTCTCCAGGGAGGCCAGGCCCAGGATGGCGCCCAGCACGTTGTTCAGGTCATGGGCCACGCCGCCGGCGAGGTTGCCCAGGCTCTCGAGCCTCCGGGACTGCTGCAGGCGCAGCTCGAGGTCGCGCTGCTGCTCCTCCTGCCGGCGCAGGCGGGTGATGTCCCGGGCGTAGCCCAGCACGCCCTCGATGCGCCCCCGGGCGTCCCGCAGCGGCGCGTGGAGGAGGTCCAGGACCCGCGTCTCGCCGTCCTGCGGGGAATGCAGGGTCGCTTCCCGGGTCACCACCTCGCCGCCGAGGGCGTCCTCCTCGGCCTTGAGGATCGCCAGGCGCGTCGCGGAAGGCGGCCCCGGCAGGAAGTCCGAGGTGGTGCGGCCGATGATGCCCGAGGGTTCCTGCCCGATGAACCCGGCCAGGGCCCGGTTGACCAGGAGGTAGACGCCCTCGAGGTCCTTGGCGTAGATGAAGTCGGGGGTGGAGTCGATGATGGACTGCAGGAGTTCGCGCAACCGCTCCTGTTCGGCCTCGGCGCGCCGGCGCCGGTCCTCCTTGTCCAGGTCCTCCAGGGCGAAGGTGATGTCCTCGCACACCTCCTCCAGGAGGGCGATTTCCTGGGCGCCGAAGAAGCCCGCCTCCTCCGCGTAGATGGCCAGGACGCCGAAGACCGCCCCGTCGCCCTTGCGCAGGGGGAAGGCCCCCGCGGCCCGGAAGCCCAGCTCCAGCCCCTCGCGCCTCCAGGGCGCGGTGTGGGGGTCCTCGTGGAAATCGTAGGCCAGGACGGGGCGTCCTTCCCGGTAGGCCCGCCCCAGGGTGCCCCGGCCCTCGGGGCGGTCCCCGGTGGCGTAGACCTCCAGGGAATCCACCCAGCCCTCGGGGGCGCCATGGCTGGCCAGGGCCTGGAAGCGGCCGGTCTCCGGGTCGGGCACGGCGATCCACGCCCCCCAGAAGCCGCCTCCCTCCACCAGGTCCCGGCAGATGCGCCGGTAGAGCTCCGCCGGCGACTGCACGCGGACGATGGACTGGTTCACCTGGCTCAGGGCCGCGTAGAGCCGGTTGGCGCGGCCCAGGGCCTCCTCGCCGGCCTTGCGGGCGGTGATGTCCTCGATCACCGTGAGGATCCGCAGGCCGCCCTCCAGGTCCAGCAGGTCGGCCGAAACCCGGCCCACCATCTCCGCCCCGTCCTTGGTGCGGAAGCGGGCCTCCAGGCCCTCCACCCGGCCCTCGGTGCGCAGCTGCTCCAGGTAGGCCCCCCGGGCCTCCTGGGACACCCAGAAGTCCGCCGCCGAACGCCCGGCCAACTCCCCCCGGGTGTAGCCCGTGAGGGTGAGCAGGGTGTCGTTGACCTCCTCGATCTCGCCGCCGGGGAACCGCCCCAGGACGATGCTGGAGGGGTTCGACCGGAAGATCCGCTCGAACTTGTCCTCGGCCAGCCTCAGGGCCTCCTCGGCCTGGGCCGCCGCGGTCACGTCCCTCACCACGCCGATCACGCATCCGCCGGCCCGGGTGAGCCGCACCTCGCTCCAGAAGAGGGATCCGTCCGACCTGCGCGAACGCCAGGGGAACTCCACGCTGCCGTTGTCGCCCAGGCTCTGGATCCGGGCCCGGGCATCGGCCAGGGTGTAGCCCTCCTCCCCGGCGCAGAGCAGCTCCAGGTCCAGGTCCGCCAGGGCCTCGGTGGAATAGCCGAACATCTCCAGGCAGGCCCGGTTCACTTCCAGGATCCGGCCGGTCTTGGCGTCGTGGACGAGGACCGCGTCCGGCAAGGCATCCAGGATGAGTGAATAGTCGAGGTGCGGGGTCCCGGACCGGTTCTCCTGCTTCTGTGCCCCAATGGGGAACATGGCTCTCCTTGCCTCAGGTCCTTCTTGGTCGTCGAACGGGTTGGTGCCCCATTATGCATGATTCGGATTGGCTGGCCACCCCGAACCCCCGGCCCGGGCGGGCAGGGCTTTGCCTCTAGGAGGCTGTCCACGTA
>DBMS01000065.1 GCA_002297665.1 Holophagaceae bacterium UBA692
CGAAGCGGCGGCCCCGGCCTCCGGTGAGAAGCAGCAGGCCGGCCTTCACTCGGCCCTTCCCCCGGTCTTGTCCAGGACGTCCTGGACCCAGGTGTAGACGGCCACGGAGGAGGGCATGCCCAGGGTGGAGGCCCCCAGGGCCACCACCTGCTCCAACTCCTCCCGGGTGATGCCGGCCTTGAGGGCCTTGCGCACGGCGGAGTGCACAGCCCCTTCCCGGAAGGCGCCCACGGCCACGGCCAGCTTCACCAGGCGCTGGGTGCGAGGGTCCAGGGGGCCCTGGGCCTCCTCCCGGTGCATGGTTTCCCAGGCTTGCCCGAGCGCGGGAAACCGCTTGATGAAATCCATGTATTTCATTGCGGAATCGGTGGTTCGCTTCACGGGTACCCCTACCAGAGGGTGAACTGGGCGTCCGAGGCCTTTCGGTCGGCGGGGGCGCCGGGGAAGGCGGCCCGGAACTCCGGAAGGGCCGCCACGGGTCCGGTCACCCGCAGCCGGGGGGGACAGTGGACGTCCGACTGGAGGATGGTGCGCTCCAGCTCGGGCCGCATGTTGGTGCGCCAGCTCTGGGCGAACCCCACGAAGAACCGCTGTTCGGGCGTGAGGCCGTCCACCGTGGCCTGGGGTTTCCCGGCGGAGGCCAGCTTCCAGGCTTCCAGGGAGATCTTGAGGCCGCCGATGTCGGCCAGGTTCTCGCCCAGGGTCTGGCGGCCCTGCACGTGGACGCCCGGGAAGGGTTCATAGGCTTCGTACTGCCGCACCACGGCCTCGGTCTGGGCCTCGTAGGCCTTGCGGTCCTCGGGGGTCCACCAGTTCCGCATGTTGCCCTCGGCGTCGAACTGGCTGCCCTGGTCGTCGAAGCCGTGGAGCAGTTCGTGGCCGATGGTGGAGGCCAGTTCCCCGTAGTTGCTGGCGTCATCGGCCCGCTCGTCGAAGAAGGGGGGCTGGAGGATGCCGGCGGGCAGCACGATCTCGTTGAGGCAGGGGTTGTAGTAGGCGTTGTTGGTCTGGGGGCTCATTTCCCAGTCGCCCGGATCCACGGGCCGGCCCAGCTTGGCCAGGGCGCGCCGGGTCTCGAAGGCCCGGGCGGCCAGGACGTTCAGGACGAAGGGCTGGGCCTTGAGCCCCATGGTGCGGTAGTCCCGCCAGGCGTCGGGGTAGCCGACCTTGGCGTTCAGCGAATCCAGCTTCTTCAAGGCCTGCAGCTTGGTGGCCTCGCCCATCCAGGTGGCCCGGCGAATGCTGGCGCGCAGGGCCTCCAGGTGGAACTTGACCATTTCCTGCACCTTGGCCTTGGCCTGGGGGGAGAAGGCGCGCTGCACGTACAGCTGGCCCAGGTCCTCGCCGATGCCCGCGTCCACCACCCCCAGGACCCGCTCCCACCGGGGGCGCATCTCCTGGGAACCGGTGAGCTTCTTCCCGTAGAACGCGAAGTCCTCGGCCTCCAGGCCGGAACCCAGATAGGGGGCCAGGGTGCTAAGGAGCCGGTAGGTGAGGTAGGCCTTCCAGTCGGCCACGGGGACCTGGTGCAGGAGGCGCCCCAACCCCCGCACATACTCGGGCTGGCCCAGGTCGAGGTATGGCTCGGTGGCGGGCAGTTCCACGGCCCGGTACCAGGCGGCCCAGGGGAACCCGGGGGCCGCGGCGGCCACGGCCGCCCGGTCCAGCTTGTGGTAGTTGGCCTCCGGGTCGCGCAGGTCCACCAGCTTGCGGCTCACCCGGGCCAGGCGGGTCTCCAGGGCCAGCACCCGGGCCGCGGGGCCGGGGCGCACGCCGGCCAGCTCGAACATGCGGGCGATGTGCTTGACGTAGGCGGCCCGCTGATCCCGGGTGGTGGGGTCCTGGCGGAAGTAGAATTCCCGCTCGGGCAGCCCCAGGCCGCCCTGGGACACGGCGGGCAGGTGGGTGCGGCTGGACTTGGGGTCCTGCTCCACGCCGAAGGCGAAGCCCGCGGTGACGCCCATGCGGCTCAGGCGGCCCATGAGGACGGCCAGGTCCGCGGGGGTTCGGGCGGCGGCGATGGCCTTGAGGGTGGGGGCCAACGGCTCCACGCCCGCCTTGTCAATGGCCGCCTGGTCCATGCCGCTCAGGTAGAAGTCGCGGATGCGCTGGGCGGGGGTGCCCTCGGCCGCGGCCTCCCGGGCGCAGGTTTCGGCGATCTCCTTGAGGATGGCCCGGTTCCGGTTGTCGATCTCCAGGTTCACGCCGCTGGAGGAGCGCTCGGGGGGGATGGGCTGGGCGTCGAAGGCGCCGTTGGCGAAGCGGTAGAAGTCGCGGGTGGGGGCGACCGTGCGGTCCATGAGGGCGGGGTCGACCCCGGGCGTGGCCGCGCCGAGGGAACCGGCGAAAAGGACGAGCCCGAAGGCGGCTCTGACGGATGGACGCATGCATTCTCCTGCACCGGACGACGGATGGGTTGGGTCCCATTCTACCGGCCCGGGCCGCGGGAACCGCCGGTCCCGGCGGGATGTGATGAAATCTACAGGTTCAGCTTGTCCAGCTGGTCCGGCCGGTCCCGCCAGCCCTCGGCCACCTTGATGTGCAGGGCCAGCCGCACGGGGCGCTGGAGGAGCTTCTTGAGCTCGCGCTGGGCGCTCTGGCGGATGTCCTTGATCATCTCGCCGCCCGAACCCAGGAGGATCTTGCGGTGGCCGGCGCGCTCCACGAGGATCTGGGCCTCGATGTAGGTGCCATCAGCCGGGGCGTCCTCGGGGTAGTCGGCCTCGCCGGCCTCGATCCAGGCCTGGATGGAGACGGCGACGCCGTGGGGCACCTCCTCGCGGGTCTTGCGCAGGATCTTCTCGCGGATGAACTCCGCGGCCATGGTGCGCTCGGTCTGGTCGGTGAACGTCTCGTCGCCGTAGGTCCATTCGTGGCCCGGCGCGTCCCGCTCCAGGACCGCCCACAGGGGGTCGAGGTTCTGGGCCAGCTTGGCGCCCACGGGGATGATCTCCCGGAATTCCAGCAGGTCCTTGTATTCGGCGATCTTCGCCAGCAGGGTTCCCTTGGAGACCAGGTCCAGCTTGTTGAGGACGAGGTACACGGGCTGGCGGGCCCCCTTGAGGCGGTTGGCCAGCTCCCGTTCGCCGGGGCCCAGGAAGCCGCTGGCGTCCACCACCCACAGCAGCAGGTCCGCCTCGTCCAGGGCCATGTCCACGTAGTGGAGCATGCGCTGGTTGAGGGCGTGCCGGGCCAGGTGCACCCCGGGGGTGTCCAGGAAGGCGAGCTGGGCGTTGCCCCGGTTGACGATGCCGGTGATCCGGCCCCGGGTGGTCTGGGGCATCTGGCTCACGGCCGCCAGCTTCTCGCCGACGAGGGTGTTGAGCAGGGTCGACTTGCCGGAGTTGGGCAGGCCCACCAGGGCCACGGTGGCCGAGCGGGGGGCCTCAACCACGATGGATGCCCCGCTTGCTTTCGCGGATGAAGCGGGTAAGGACCTCCACCTCGGGGACGCCCTTGAACTCCTGCTCCACCTTGGCCAGGGCCTCCTCCCGGAGCAGCCCCGAATGGAAGAGGATGCGGTGGGCCTTGACCAGGGCCTCCACGGCGGCGTCGGGAAAGCCCTTGCGCCGCAGGCCGATGGTGTTGACGCCGTAGCTCTTGGTGTCGCGGGCGCCGGCGGTCTTCATGTAGGGCAGCACGTCCATGGTGGCCACGGTGAACCCGCCCATGAAGGCGTGGGGGCCCACCCGGCAGAACTGGTGCACGGCGGAGAAGGCGCCGATGTTGCTGAAGTCGCCCACCTCCACGTGCCCGGCGAGGGTGGCGCTGTTGGCGAAGATGCAGTTGGAGCCCACGTGGCAGTCGTGGGCCACGTGGGAGCCGGTCATCATGAAGTTGCCGTCGCCCACGGTGGTGAGCCCGCCGCCGCCCTCGGTGCCGCGGTGCAGCGTGCAGCTCTCCCGGAAGACGTTGCGGTCGCCCACCTTCAGGCGGGTGGGGGCGCCCTTGAACTTCAGGTCCTGGGGGCCCATGCCGAGGGTGCAGTGGGGGTAGATGTCGTTGTCCTCGCCGATCTCCGTGAAGGGGCCGATCACCACGTGGCTGCGCAGGACGGTGCGGGCGCCGATGCGGGAGCCGCCCTCCACCACGCAGAACGGCCCGACGACGACGCCGTCCCCCAGGACGGCTTCAGGGCTGACGACGGACAGGGGATGGATCTGCGCGCTCATTTGGCCTCACTTTTCGGGGCATCTACCAGCATGGACATGAATTCGGCCTCGGCCACCTTCTGGCCGTCGACGAAGGCCTCCCCGCGGAGCTTGGCCACCTTGCCGCGGTTGGTCAGCACCTTGACCTCCATGACGAGCTGGTCGCCGGGGACCACGGGCTTGCGGAACTTGACGTTGTCGATGGCCATGAAATAAATGAGCTTGTCATGACGGTCCGGAAGCGTCTGGAGCACGAGGCAGCCGCCGGTCTGGGCCATGGCCTCCACGATGAGGACGCCGGGGAAGACGGGGTTCTTGGGAAAATGCCCCAGGAAGATCTGCTCGCCGATGGTGACGTTCTTGACGCCGCGGATCCACTCGCCGGGCTCGTAGTCCAGGATCCGGTCCACCAGGAGGATGGGGTACCTGTGGGGAAGCAGGTCCTGGATGGCGAGAACGTCGAAGGTTCTGGGCGTGCGCTCGGGGCTTTCGGACATGGGGACTCCAAACGTCCATTTTGGCATAGCCCGCCCGCGTCCCGAACCCAAAGTTGGCTCAGGGCCGGCCGGCCACGGTCCTTTCATAGACCTTCGCCCCGATGAAGAGGTCGAGCAGATCCGCGTCCACGTGGCCGTCGGCGGCGTCCTGGCGCAGGATGTCCAGGCTGCGCTCCAGGGGCACCGCGGACTTGTAGGGGCGGTCCTGGGCGGTGAGGGCGTCGAAGATGTCGGAGATGGCCATGGCCTTGCTCTGCAGGGGGATCTCCGGGGCCGTGAGCCGGCGGGGGTAGCCCCGGCCGTCCAGGCGCTCGTGGTGGGCGTAGGCGATGGCCGGGACCATGGCCAGGTCGGGCGTCCAGGGGATCTTCTGGAGGAACTCGTAGGTGTGGGTGACGTGGCTCTCGATCTCCAGGCGCTCGGCGTCCGAGAGGCTGCCCCGGCGGATGCTCAGGCAGTCCAGGTCGGCGGGCTCCAGGACCGCGGCGGTGGCGCCGTCCCAGCTGGTGAACAGGAGGTTCTCCAGGCGGCCCAGGCCGTCCTGGGCGTCCTGGGCCAGGACGGTGGGCTCGTTGCTGCGGATGAGCAGGGAGATGAGGGCGTCGGCCTCGGCCTGGTGGCGGGCCTGGAGGGCGGTCCAGTGGCCGGGTTCGAAGGGCCGGCCCGATTCCCAGTCGGCGCGCAGGAGGGCCAGCATCTCCTCCTGCTGGCGCTGGCGCAGCCGCTGGAGGAGGATCTCCAGGCGGTTGGGGCCCAGCTTCTTGGACTTCACCAGCACCGACTCGCGCACGCCCACCTTGCCGAAGTCGTGCAGGAGGCTGGCGTACCGGATCTCCCGCAGCTGGGAGTCGCTGAAGAACACGCCCCCGAAGGGGCCGTGGTGCGTGAGGTTCACGGCCTGGGCCAGGCCCTCGGTGAGGGAGGCCACGCGCCCGGAATGGCCCCGGGTGACGGGGTCGCGCTGCTCGATGGCCTTGACCGACGCGTCCACGAAACGCTCGAAGAGGATCTCGATGTCCTTGCGCAGGTTGGCGTTCTTGATGGCCACACCCGCCTGCCCCGCCAGGCTCTGGGCCAGGTGCACGTCCCCCGGACGGAAGGGGACGGTGCCCTCCTCCGAAAGCCGGTTGATGAACTGGAGCACCCCGAGGATCTCGCCCCGGGTGTCCCGGATGGGCACCACCAGCATGGAGGTGGAATGGTAACCGGCCTGCTTGTCGTAGCTTTCGTTGAAGCGGTAAGGCGCCTCGGGGGGCACCCGGTACACGTCCTCCAGGTTCAGGGTCTCGCCGGTGAGCGCCGCGAAGCCGGCCATGGACTGGCCGGTGATGGGCATCTGGAAGCGCGTGTACGGCAGGTTCACCGCCGCGTTCTGGGTGTGGGCGAACAGCAGTTCGTGCTCCTGGACCACCAGGTAGATGGACCCCGCCTCCGCCTGGAGCAGGTTGCGGCCGTGGGTGAGGATCTGGTCCAGGAGCCGGTCCAGGTCCTGCTCGGAGGCCAGGGCCTTGCCCACCTCGTGGAGCCGCTCCATGTTCCTGCGGTCCAGGAGGCGCTCGTAGCCCACGTTCACCAGGGCCAGGGCGGCCTCGTCCCCGGGCCAGGCGGCGCACTGGGCCAGGAGCCCCTCCCCTTCCATCCCCAGGACCACGTCCGAGGGTCCCCCTTCGGTCCATTCCAGGACTTTTCGAACCTCTCGGCCCAGGGACGCCTCGAGGCTGCTACGGTGCATGGGAGGGATGGCGACCGTGAGACGCAATGTACAACCACCAATGAAGGCAAAAGGTCAGGCTGAAGTGTACCGGAAGCCGGCCGTGCCCGCAGTGAAATCGATCCTCACCGTCGAGCGGCTGGCCTGGGGCGGCAAGGGCGTGGCCCGGGCCGAGGACGGCCGGGTCGTCCTGCTTTCGGCGCCCCTGGCCCTGTTCCCCGGGGAGCAGGTGGAGGCCGACGTACGCTGGAAGCCACGCCACGGCGAAGGGGAGGTCACCCGCTGGGTGCGCCGGGATCCCCGCCGGGCCCAGGCCGGTTGCCCGGTTGCGGCCACCTGCGGCGGCTGCGACCTGTGGGAGGCCGGGCGCGAGACCGCGGCTCTCAAGCGCGCCATGGTGGAGGACCTCCTGGGCCGCGCGCTGCCCGGGGCCCCGGACTGGCGCTGGCTGGAGGCCCCCGCCGACGCGCGCCGCCACCGCATCCAGCTCCACTGGACCGGGCGCGAACTGGGCTACCATCGCCGCAACAGCCACGCCCTGGTTCCGGTATCGGCCTGCCCCGCGGCCGCCCCCGCCCTGTCCCAGGCCATTCCCCGGTTCCTGGACGCCCTGGAGGGGCGCATGCTGCCCACCCGGCCCCAGCGGTGGGAACTGGCCACCGGCACGCCCGCGGGCGACGTGTACGCCACCGACGAGCAGGGCCGCACCTGGGTCCTGGAGCCCGACGGCTGGAAGCCCCACGCCGGCGGCATCCGGCACCGCTTCGGGGACGTCTCGCTCTCCCATCGTCCCGGGGGCTTCTTCCAGGTGTGCCCGCCCTGGGCCTGGCGGGCCTTCGGCGAGATCCTGGGGGGTTGGGAACTGCCCACCGGCACGCTCTACGACCTCTACGGGGGGGTGGGTTTCTTCACGGCGCTCCTGGGGGCCGGCGGCCGCAGCGTCCTGGTGGAGTTCGACGCCCCGGCCGTGGCCTGGGCCGCGCGGAACCTCCCGGAAACGCAATGCGTCCAGGCCGATGCCGCCGAATGGGTGCCCGAGGGGCTGGGCAAGCCCGGGGACCTCATCCTGCTGGACCCGCCCCGCACGGGCCTGGCGCCCGAGCTGTGCGGGAAGCTCCAGACCGCCGGCGCCCGGGACCTGGTCCTGGTGGGCTGCGACGGGGCCGCCTTCTGCCGGGACGTCAAGCGCCTGGAGCCGGCCTGGAACCTGGCGGGCCTGGCCGTGGCGGACCTGTTCCCGTTGACCGGCCACGTGGAGTGCGTGGGCTGGTTCCAGCGGGCCTGAGGGCGGATCAGGGGCGCCATCCCGGCCGGGCGGCGGACTCATGGTCCAGCAGGGCCCGCTTCCGGTCCAGGCCGCCCGCGAAGCCCGTGAGGGCGCCCCCGGCGCCCACGAGCCGGTGGCAGGGGATGATGATGGAAATGGGGTTGGCGCCGTTGGCCGCGCCCACGGCGCGGGCCAGGCGCGGGTCCCCCAGGCGCAGGGCCAGCTCGCCGTAGGTGAGGGTCCGACCGTGGGGGATGCGCCGCAGCTCCGCCCACACCCGAAGCTGGAAAGGGGTGCCGCGGGGGGCCAGGGGGAGGTCGAAGGGGATGCTTGCGCCGCTGAAATACGCCTCCAGTTGGCGCTCCACCCGGGCGAAGGCCTCCGGGACGCCGGCGGGGGCCTGGGCCAAGGCCACGCGTTCGAGAAGGCGCCGGCGGGGTTCGCGGTCCGCGAAACCCAGGTACACCAGGGCCCCCCGGGCGTCGACGGCCAGGGCCAGGGGCCCCAGGGGGCTGGCCCAGGTCCTCACGCGGGCACGCCCTTCAGGCTCGCCCAGAAGTGGAAGGTGGCCAGGCTGCGGTGGGGGGCGAAGGGCGCCATGAGCCGCGCAGTCTCCTTCGCGTCGGGGCGGTGGTCCAGGCCGTAGTGGCGCTGCAGGGCCGCCGTGAGCCCCGCGTCGCCCAGGGGCACGCAGTCCCCGAAGCCGCAGCCCCGCATCATCACGTAGTGGGTCGTCCAGGGGCCGATGCCCCGGCGCGCGGAGAGCCTGGCCTCGGCGGTGGTCGCGGCCCCCGCGGGCAGGGCCTCCACCGGGAGTTCGCCCGCGGCCACGGCCCGGGCCGCCTCCACCAGGTAGTCCGCCTTGCTGCGGCTGAATTGCAGGGGGGCGAGGTCCGCGGGGTCCAGGGCCGCCACCGCCCCGGCCGTGGGATGGGCCTTCAGGCCTCCGGACACCGCGCCGCCGCTCAGGTCCGTCAGGCGCCGGCGCAGGGTGTAGGCGAAGGCGAGGTTCACCTGCTGGCCCAGGATGGCCCACACCAGGGATTCCCAGACATCCGCCGTGAGGGGGATGCGCAGGCCCCGCCGGGCCTCCACCAGGGCCCGGAAGGCCGGATCGACCGCCATGCTGCCCTCGAAGGGGGCGGGGTCCGTGCCCAGCCCCAGCATGCGCACCACGCGGTGGTGGACCTTGCCCATGAAGACGGGGTCGGCCTTTTCCGCGGGGCGGACCCGCACCTTCACCGCCCCGGGACGGAACGCCAGTTCGAGGAGCGCGTCGGTGTCCTCCACCCGCAGGGCCTTGAAGAGGGTCGCGCCCTCCACCCGCTCGGAGAGGCTTTGGGGATCGCGCCCATGGTAGGCGAGGACGTCATCCTGCCGGTAGCCCTCGGGCAGGTCCACGGTGAAGGAAGCCCCTTCGCGGCCCAGGGCCTGGTACCGGCCCGGCGTCATCCCCGTGAGGCGGTGGAAGCAGGCCTGGAAGGTGGCGGGACTGGAAAACCCGCAGCTTTCCCCCGCCTGGAGCGTCGGGCCGAAGTGGTTCAGCAGCCGTTTGCAGGCATGGGCCACCCGCGCCTGGTCCAGGAAGGTCCCGGGCGACCGGTGCGCGTGGAGCCGGAAGAGCTCCTCCAGCCGGCCCAGGCCCACGCCCGCCGAAGCGGCCATGGCGGCGACGGTGCGATATTCGCCCGGGCTCGCGCGCACCTTGGAAATGAGCTTTTCCAGAAGCGTCCGGTCCGGATTGTCCTGGCCGATCTTTCCTGTGGGCTGGTCCATCCCCCAAGTCTAGATAAAATGGAAAAATGGCAAGCGCAAATCCGTTCCGCATCTCGATCATCGACTACCTCAACGCGGCGCCCTTGAATTATGGATTCAAGCACGGCCTGGGTTACGAGCACTTCCACCTGAAGTTCCACGTGCCTTCCCTGTGCGCGAACCAGCTGAAATCGGGCGAAGTGGATGCAGGTCTCATCAGCTCAATTGAATACCTTCGCATCCCCAAATTGAAAATCGTACCGGGGCTTTGCATCGCCTCCCCCAAGCGCGTGGGCTCGGTGGTGATCCTCTCCAAGGTCCCGCCCGAGCAGATCCGCACCCTCGCCCTGGACACCTCCAGCCGCACCTCGGTGGTGCTGGCCCAGATCCTCCTCCGCGAGCGCTTCGGCGTGGACGCGCGGGCCGTGGACATGGCGCCCGACCAGGGCGCGATGCTCGCGCAGTGCGACGCCGCGCTGCTCATCGGCGACGTGGCCATGCGCACGCGGCGCGAAGGCCTCTACGTCCTGGACCTGGCCGAGGAATGGCACGCGTGGACGGGCCTGCCCTTCGTGTTCGCGCTGTGGCAGGTGCGGGAGGACGCCCCGGCCCTGGAGGTCCCCGGGGGCGTGGGCCCCTTCTTCCACAGGAGCCTCGAGATGGGCCGGGACAACCTCGCCGCCATCGTGGACGAGGCCTGGCGCACCATCGGCTGGACCAAGCCGGAATTGCGCGAGTACCTCACCCAGAACATCTCCTACAGCCTGGGCGAGGCCGAGCGGGATAGCCTGGCGATGTTCTTCGAGAAGGCCGTGTCCAACGGCTTCGCGCCGGAGAACCGCCCCCTGGCGTT
>DBMS01000105.1 GCA_002297665.1 Holophagaceae bacterium UBA692
CGGGGGAGCCTGGGCCCCCCGGCCCCGTGGCCGGTCAGAGACCCGCGAGGGTCGTCATCATCGCGGCGATGGATCCGATGGGGTAGGACTGGTTCCGCACCGTGACGGCCGCGCCCCAGCGCCCGGGCACGGCGAAGTCCGAGAAGTCCACGGTGGAAAGGTAGTGGGGCGGGACGGCGCCGCCCAGGGCGCCGATGTACTGCACCAGGGCCATCCATTCCTTGAGCTCGACCAGGGGCGTCACGGGCCCGCCCGCGTTGATCCGGTAGTTCAGGGCCGCCGCGAGGTCCGCGGAGGAGACCGTGGTGGCGTCCCCGGCGGCCCCCTTGGCGTAGGCGGTGATGTCCACCCCGAACTTGGACTTCGCCGCGCCCATCATCAGCACGGCGTAGAGGTCCCCGGCCACCCGGTACCGGGTGCCCGCGGCCAGGTCGAAGGCGGTGGGGCCCGTGCAGGTGGCGTCGGCGGCGGCGAAGGCCGAGGTGGAACCGATGGCGCCGATGGCCATGTCGAAGATCTTCGTGTTGAGGGTGATGCCGCCCGTGGCGGCGTCGGCGGCGCCCTTGGCGGCGACGTCGCCGAGCACCTGGAGGTTCGCGCCGATCTGGGCCTGGGTGAGGGTCGCCGCGGGGTCGTTCAGGGCGGCCATGGCCGTGGCGTATACATTGCCCCCGGCCATGGCGGTGAGCAGCGCGGTGGGATCGCCGGTGGAGCCAAGGGCGGCCAGGGCCTGGTAGGCGGCGCCCGCGGCGGGAACGGCGGCGGCCTTGGCCTGGACCACCGAGAGCACCGCGGCGGCGGTGGCGTACTTGAAGTAGAGATAGGATCCGGGGCCGTCCAGGGCGTAGCCCAGGCCCGAGAGGTTCAGGTAGTAGTCCGAGGGGGTGAGGTTGCACTGGCTGAGGAGCTGGAGGGCGCAAACCTTCCGGAGGTCCTCGGTGGTCAGGTAGATGGACATGAGGGGGTAGCCCACCGGGATGGCCTGGGTGGTGTCCGGCGAGATGCCCAGGGGGAGCACGTTGTAGGCGTTGGCGAAGGTGATGGGCCCGGCGGCCAGGTGGTCCCGGATGACGCCCGAGGCCACCACCCCGGCGGTGTAGGGGGTGGGGTCGTAGCCCCCGGCCTGGAGGGCCGCGACGGCCTCGGCCTGGGTCATGGAGTACTTCGTCATCGTTCCCGCGATGGCGGCGGAGACGATGGCGTTGGGAACGTTGCGCACCGAATCCGCGGCGAGGTCGCCCAGGCCGTTGGGGCAGCGCACGGGGTTCTGGTCGTTGGAGCGCATGTCCTGGGGGGTGGTGCCCACGACCTTGTAGATGCCCGTGGACAGGTCGGTGGGATTGAACGCGTAGCCCGGCTGCGAGCCGAACATCGTCGTGAACAGGGAGCCCAGCCCGTAGTTGAGCTGCGCGTCCGCCTGGGCCACGAAGACCGTCTGGGCCGGGTCGCGCACGGGGTTGACGCCCAGGGCCGCGAGGTTCGCGTCGGTCATGGCCTTGTTGGAGGCCGAGACGACGGTGGTGGTCTTGGTGGCGAAGTTGTAGGTGAGGTCGATGCGCGCGACGTTGGTGGAGTAGGCGCCGGCGCAGATGATCTGCGTGGTCCACGTCTTGCCCGCCACCGCGGACTTCTGGGCGAAGCTGGCCTTGGCGTCCGGGAAGGCGTTGTGGGTGTGGCCGGAGGCGATGACGTCGATGCCGGTGGTGTTCCTGGCCAGGTTCACGTCCTCGCCGGTGACGGCGTCGATGTTGGCGGAATCGGTTCCGGCATGGCTGAGGGCCACGACCACGTGGCAGCCCTGGGCGTTGCGCAGGTCGTCCACCAGGGCCTGCACCGGGGCGTAGTTCCTGCCGTAGTCGGTGAAGGTCACCGGGGCCGAGGCGGGGGCCGCGGCGGCCGCCTCGGCGCCCATGAGGCCGATGAAGCCGACCTTGAGCCCCGAGGGGTAGGTCTTGGTGTAGGTGGGCGTGATGGCCGTGCCCATGAAGGGTGCCAGGTCCTTGTTGCCGTTGAGCACGGTGTTGGAGGCGACGATGGGGGTGTGGTAGCCGAACTTGGCCTGGGACTGGGCGAGGGTGGTGGCCAGGCCCAGGGGGGTGTAGTCGAACTCGTGGTTGCCCAGCGTCACGCAGTCGTAGCGCAGCGTGTCGATGAAGAAGGTGGCCAGGGGCTGGGCGCCCAGGGTGAGGTCGTAGAGCGTGCCCATGCTCCAGTCGCCCGAATCCACCAGCACCACGGAGGTGCCGGAGGGGGCCCCTGCCCTCACGGAGTTCACGTAGCTCGCCACCCGCGCGTACGAGCCCACGGGGCCCGGGCTGGTGGCCGACACGGGTCCCAGGCCGTTGGCATGGTCATGGACGTCCGTGGTCTGAAGGATGATGACCTTGGCATCCGCGGCCAGGGTATCGGGCGGCGGCATCTTCTCGGGGGAGGAAAGCGAGCAGCCCACGAGCAGTACGGTGAGGATGCTCCCGGCGGCCAGCGAAACGGCATTCCTTGGCATGGATGGCTCCTGTCCGTTAGAAGTGGTAGTCCACGCCGATGGCGAGGATGAAGTAGGACTTGTTGTATTCCTTGGTCGGCGCGATGGTGACGCCCTGCGCGGCGTAGGAGGCCGCCAGCTGCCGGTCCCCGGCGTCCGCGTTGGTGTACTTGTTCTGGAAGGCCGTGTGGGCCAGGCCCACGTTGACCTTCATGCGCTTCGTGGCGGCGTACTGGAACCCGAGGCCCTCGGACATGTAGTTGGCGTGCGCCCCCGGCACGCTGATGTCCATGGTGGAGGCCTGGCGCTGGCCGATCTGGTTCAGGTTGATCCCGAAGCTCACCAGCCACCGGTCGTTGACCTGGTACTCGAAGGCCGCCGACTCCTCGTAGGTGTTCCGGTAGGCCTGGGAGGCCTTGACGCCGAACTGCGCGTTGTCGAGCGCGCTGAAGTCGACGTTCTTCTCCAGGTAGGCGTTGGCCCCCATGGAGAGCCGCAGGGCCGGCGTCAGCTGGTAGCCGAAGCCCAGGCGCACCACTTGGGGCAGGTCCAGGTGGGCCTTGGCGCCGTCCTTGAAGAGGCCGCCGCCGTCCTTGCCGTCGTGCACGGTGGTCTTGAAGTTGAGCGAGGTGCCCATCTCGTAGGTGAGGTTCAGCACGGCCTTGTCGTTGGGGTAGTAGTTGAAGCCGAACTCGGCCGAGAACCCCGTGGCCTTGTCCACCTTGTCGATGACCAGGCGGTTGTGGGTCCTCAGGTCGTGGTTGAACTGGTTGTAGGTGCAGTAGCCGTCCACGCTGCCCACCGTGGCCTGCTGGGACGTCACGAACCGCCCCGCCGCGGCCACCGAGAACTTCGGGTTGACCTGGATGGCGCCGCCGACGCGCAGGGCGATGTAGGCGGAGGAACCCTTCAGGTAGGAGTTGGAGGGGAAGTGGGCGGTGCCAAGCCCCGCCGCCAGGCCCGCGGCCTGGGCCTGGGCGGGGGTGGCG
>DBMS01000064.1:0-7930 GCA_002297665.1 Holophagaceae bacterium UBA692
GTCTCGGCGTGCTCGGCGTACGAGTTCTTTACCCAAATACGCCGAAACCTCGAAATGAGGGAAGACGGTTCCGCCATTCCGGTCGACCAAGGCTAGACCGTGCGGATCAGCTCCCTGAGCCCGTTCCAGACGATCTGCACGCCGATGGCCAGCAGCACGAAGGCCGAGATCTGGCTCACCGTGGCCGCTCCCGTGGCCCCCATCTTCCGGATCACCGCGCCGGAGAACCGGTAGAAGACGAAGACGGCCAGCGCCGCCAGGGCGATGCCCCCGGCCACGGCGGCGTAGCGCAGCAGCACCGGCGGCTCGAGGACGTTGCCCGCGGGCACGAGGCTGAGGGTCACCGCGATGGCGCCGGGGCCGGCCGTGACGGGCAGCGTCAGGGGGAAGAACGCCTTGTCCTTCATGCTCACCTGGATCTCGGCCTTTTCCGATTCGCTCATCCGGGGGTCCCGGTTGAGCATGTGCCAGGCGGAGTGGAAGAGCAGCAGGCCCCCGGCCACGCTGATGACGGGGATGGAGATGCCGAGGAGCTTGAGCGCCCAGCCCCCGATGAAGAGCAGGCAGGTGAGGAACACGAAGGTGTAGGTCCCGATGAGCCGGGCCAGCCGGTTCCGCTCCCCATCCGGCACCTCGGCGGTGAGCTGCAGGAAGACCGGCGCCATGGCCGGCGGGTTCAGGATGGGGAACAGGGCGAGGAAGGTGAAGAAGGTGAGGTAAAGCGTGCCTGGCATGGTTCGTCCGGAGCGCGGGCCCCCCTCCGGCGCGGCCGGGGGGGCCCGGGAAGGTTCAGGGCGGGCGCTACTTGCCGCGGTTCGAGGAGCGGGTGTGGCCCTGGACGGTGCCCTTCTCGGCGGAGCGGGCGTTGGGCTTGGTGCCCCGGGGGCCCATGCCCGTGCCCTTCTTCAGGGCCGGAACGGCGCTCTCGGCGTGCGTCTCGGCCTTCTTGGCGGGGAGCTTGCTCAGGAGGTCGGCGGTGATGGAAGGATCGGGTTTGGACACGGCGGAACCTCGCTTTTGAAGGATCGGGTTGGGGGGGCCGGGGCCCGGATCCCAGTGTAGCACCCCTGTCCCGCCCCTATTTCACGCCCGTGTGCAGGGCCACGATGCCGCCCGTGAGGTCGGTCCACCCCACCTCCCGGAACCCGGCCTCCGTGAGCTCCCGGGCCAGGCTGGGCTGGTCGGGGAAGGAGCGGATGCTCTCGGGCAGGTAGGTGTAGGCCCCTGGGTCGCCGCTGATCCAGCCGCCCACCTTGGGGAGGATCCGCAGGCTGTACAGGTCGTAGAAGGCCCGCAGCCAGGCGAAGCGGGGGCGGCTGAACTCCAGGATGGTGAGCCTTCCCCCGGGACGCAGCACCCGGCGGAACTCCCCGTAGGCCAGCGCGCGGTCTTCCACGTTGCGGATGCCGTAGCAGATGGTGACGCCGTCGAACGTATCCGCCCCGAAGGGCAGGTGCTGGGCGTCGGCGCCCACGGAGGCCCAGATCAGGCGATCCCGCCCCTTCCGGCGGAATTTGCCCGGGCCCAGGCGCAGCATCTCCTGGGTGAAGTCGGTGGAGATCACCTCCGCGCCGCGCCGGGCCAGGGCCAGGGAGGAGTCCCCCGTGCCCGCGGCCACGTCCAGGTAGCGCCGGCCCGGGGCGGCCCCGGAGGTCCTCGCCATGCGCCGCCACCAGTAGAAATCCGTGCCCAGGGACAGTACATGATTGAGCAGGTCATATTTACCGGCTATGCCGGAAAACATGGCCTGGACTTTACTTCCCTCTGGCATGCGTGTCTCCTCCATCACATGATCTACGGTCCGGGACCCTTGTGTCAGCCCATCCGGTTAAACTGTGAACTTAACAAGTCCGGGTTATGCCCATCCCCCCCTTGGAGGATTCATGGAAGTCAGTACCAGCGAGAAGCTCTTCGGAGGCAGTTTCCTCCTTTCGGCCATCGGTTCCCAGCCCCAGTTCACCCCCGAGGAGCTGAGCGACGAGACCAAGGCCATCGGGGAAGCCGCCCGGGACTTCATGGAGGGGGAGGTGCTGCCCCAGGACGCGGCCCTGGACCAGGTGGACCTGGACCTGAGCCGGGAGCTGCTGCGCAAGGCCGGCGAACTGGGCCTGCTCAGCCTGGAGATCCCCGAGGCCTACGACGGCATGGATCTCGACAAGAAGACCGGCCTGGTGCTCCTGGAGGAGGTCGGCAAGCAGGCCTCCTTCTCCGTGAGCTACGGCGCCCACACCGGCATCGGCACCCTGCCCATCGTCTACTTCGGCTCGCCCGAGCAGAAGGCCAAGTACCTGCCGCTGCTGGCCTCCGGCGAGAAGCTGGCCGCCTACGCCCTCACCGAGGCCGGCTCGGGCTCGGACGCCATGAACGCCAAGACCACCGCGGTGCTGGACGGCGACCACTGGGTGCTCAACGGCGGCAAGATGTGGATCACCAACGCCGGCTTCGCCGACGTCTTCGTGGTCTTCGCCAAGGTCGACGGCCGAAAGTTCAGCGCCTTCATCGTCGAGAAGGAGGACCCCGGGTTCTCCACCGGCCTCGAGGAGCACAAGCTGGGCATCAAGGGTTCCTCCACCCGCGCCCTCATCATGGAGAACTGCCGCATTCCCAAGGACCGCCTCCTGGGCGAGGTGGGGCGCGGGCACCGCATCGCCTTCGGCATCCTGAACATCGGGCGCTTCAAGCTGGGCGCGGGCTGCACCGGCACCGCGAAGGTGGTGCTGGAATACACCATCAAGTACACCGGCGAGCGCCAGCAGTTCGGCAAGCCCCTGCACGCCTTCGGCCTCATCCAGGCCAAGCTGGCCGACATCGGCACCCGGATCTTCGTGGGCGAGGCCATGAACTTCCGCACCATCGGCTACGTGGACGAGCGCATGCACGCCATCGGCTGGGACCAGGAAGGCGCCGCCAAGGCCAAGCTCGACATCATGGACGAGTACGCCATGGAGGCCTCCATCGCCAAGGTGTGGGGCTCCGAAGCCCTCTTCCTGTCCGCGGACGACGCGGTGCAGGCCTTCGGCGGCTACGGCTTCTCCAGCGAATACCCCCCCGAGAAGATCTACCGCGACAACCGCATCAACCGCATCTTCGAAGGCACCAACGAGATCAACCGCCTCATCATCGCCGGCGCCCTGTTCAAGCGCGCCAGCAACGGCAGCCTGCCCCTGGACCGATCCCTGGCCGACGTCCCCGCGGCTCCCGAGGGCCCCATGGGCCGCTCCATGCACGCGGTGGAACTGGCCAAGCGCCTGTGCGTCTACGCCTCGGCCGCGGCCCTGGAGGCCTGCGGCCAGAAGCTCATCGAGAACCAGGAGGCCTCCGCCCGCGTCGCCGACATGCTCACCGAGATCTACGCCATGGAGAGCGCCGTGGTGCGCGCCGCGAAGATGACGGAGGCCGGCCACCGCTGGGCCGGCCTGGCCAGGCAGTTCGCCGACCTCTACGTGAACGAGAACTGGCACAAGGTGCAGGTCAACGCCCGCATGCTCCTGGCCGAGGTGCTCGAAGGTGAAAGCCTGGACAAGGCCCTGGGCGACCTGGAGACCTTCGCCGGCTTCGTGCCCGCCTCCAGCTCGAAGCTCCGCGGCGCCATCGCCGCCCAGCTCATCGAAAAGGGTTCGTACCCCATCGTTCAGTACTGACAGGCCGTCGTCTCCGCGAAAAACGCCAGGGCGTCGTACCGGCCCGCCACGGGATCCGTCCATAGGGATTCCCCGGGGTGGGCCGGATCGAATTCCAGGTTGATGAACCACGTGCCCTGGGGTTCGCCCAGCCAGCGCCGGACCCGTCCCGCCTTCGGGATCTTCCGGAGATCCAGGAGGAAGCGGGGCTCCCCGGCCGAGGCCAGGGCGGCATCCAGCCTCTGAACGGGATCGGGCAGGTTTTTCATGGGAGCCTCCTCAAGGTGGAAGCCGATGCCGGCGGCACCGGACGGCCCGGAAATCCGGGCCTGCATCTGAGGTGTCCCATCCCCGAGGGAGGTGCCCGGGGCCCCGCGCGGAGCGCGTGCGGGCGCCTTTCCGTTGGGCCCGGGGGCCTTTCCGGCATTGCGTTCCACCCGGTTGGAGGCGCATAGTGGACCCGGCTCCGGAGGTCCCCATGCTCGCCCACACCCTCCTGCTGGCAGTTCTCGTCGCTCCCGCCCAGAGCGTCCATCCGCCGTGGGCCCCGGGGGTCGCCTACCAGGTCAAGAACCTGGTCAGCTACCTGGGGGTGGACTACGTCTGCCTCCAGGCGCACACCTCCCGGGCGGGGCAGGAGCCCCCGGCGGCGCCCACCCTCTGGCGCGTCTTCTCCGGCCAGGAGACGGCGGCCCCCGCGGTGCCCCAGGGCCTGGCTGCCGTGGCCGACGGGCCCGGGCGCATCGTGGTCAGCTGGAGCCTCGTGCCGGGCGCCTCCAGCTACGACCTCCTGGTGGACGGGACGGTGGTGCGCGGGGCGGGGAGCCCCCACGTGCACCGGGGGCTGGCGCCGGGCTCCACCCACGCCTACCGGGTGCGGGCGGTGAACGACGGCGGCAGCAGCGCCTGGAGCGAGCCCGTGGCCTGCGCCACCGAAAGGGCTACTTCCGGAAAGTGAAGAACACCGCCCCCACCAGGCACAGCGCGGCCCAGGCGTGGTTGACGGTGAGCCGCTCGCGCATGTAAAGCACCGCGAAGACCCCGAACACGCAGAGGGTGACCACCTCCTGGATCACCTTGAGCTGGGGCAGGGTGTAGCGCCCGTAGCCCAGGCGGTTGGCGGGCACCATGAGCGAGTATTCGAAGAAGGCGATGCCCCAGCTGGTGAGGATGGCCGCCAGGACCGGCGCGTCGCGCTGGGACTTGAGGTGGCCGTACCAGGCGAAGGTCATGAAGATGTTGGACACCACCAGCAGGGTGATGGGCAGCCAGGTGCGGACGGTCATGGTTCTCCTCGATGGAAGGCCCGGGGGCCCCGGTCCAGGAACGGGGCCAGGGCGTCCTGGAGGCGGACGCAGGCCTCCTCCCATTCACGCCCGTCCCCGTCCAGCCGGGCCTCCAGGTCCCCGGCGGCCTCGCCCGCGGCGTCCAGGCCGAGGTTGCCCGCCAGCCCCTTGAGGTCATGGGCCAGGCCGCGGGCGGCGGCCAGGTCCCCCCGGCCCGCGGCCTCCCGGATGCGGGCGGGAAGGATGGGCGCGTCCAGGAAGCCCTTCAGGAGCTTCGCCAGGAGATCCCGCCTGCCGCCGGCGCGGGCCAGGGTCATGATGAGGAGCCGGGTCTCGACGGGCTTGGGAAGGCATGCGGCCATGCCCGCCTCCAGGCACCGCCGACCCGCGCCGGCCTCGGCGGTCATGGCCAGGATGGGCAGGCCCAGCCCCAGGGCGCAAAGGCGCCGCGCGGTCTCGAAGCCGTCCATCCCGGGCAGGTGGAGATCCAGGAGCACGGCGTCGTAGGGCGCCTCCCGGGCCCGCGCGAGGGCTTCCTCCCCGGATCCGGCGGTGTCCACCGCGGCGCCGGCCTCCCGCAGGAGACCTTCGGCCAGCTCGCGGTTCAGGGCGTTGTCCTCCACCAGCAGCACCCGCCGGCCGCGCAGGTCCGCGGCCTCCGCAGGCGCCAGGGGCAGGGAGAAGGAAAAGGTGCTGCCTTCGCCGGGCCTCGACGCCACGGCCAGGGCACCGCCCATGAGCTCCACCAGGCGGCTCGCGATGGACAGGCCCAGGCCGGTCCCCCCGTAGCGCCGGGCGATGCTCTCGTCGGCCTGGGCGTAGGGGGAGAAGATCCGCTCGACCTGGTCCGGGGCGATGCCGATGCCCGTGTCGGCCACTTCGAAGCGCAGGGTTCCGGCGCCGGGCTGCACCCGCACCTCCACCCGGCCCGCGGCCGTGAACTTGATGGCGTTGCCCACCAGGTTGGCCAGCACCCGGGTCAGGCGGTGGGCGTCCCCCACGACCGGGGGAAGGTCCGCGTCCGCGATCTCCAGGGCGAGGCCCTTCTCCCGGGCGGCCTGGGAGAAGAGGTCGCGGATGCCCGACAGCACGTCCCGGACGTGGAAGGGCAGGGCCTCCAGGGCCGCCTTCCCCGCTTCCATCTTCGAGAAGTCCAGCACCTCGTCCACCACGGCCATGAGGGACCGGCCCGAAAGGTCGATCTTGCGCAGGCAGTCCTCGGCCCGGGGCGGCAGGGCCTCGGCCAGGGCCAGGCGGGTGAAGCCCAGCACCGCGTTCATGGGGGTGCGGATCTCGTGGCTCACGCGGGCCAGGAATTCGCTCCGGGCCTGGGCCTGGGCCTCCCGCTCCCGCAGTTCCCGCTCCCTTTCCTCCCGGTCGCGCAGTTCGGCGGCCAGGGTCTGCTGCAGGAGCTTGGCCGCGGCCAGGTTGCTCAGGGAGGCCACGAACCGCAGGTCCAGCTCGGTGAAGGGGCCGCGCGCCCGCGTGGAGTCGAAGTAGAAAAGGCCCAGGGTCTGGCCGCCGAATTCCAGGGGCACCGCCATGGCGGAGGTCGTGCGGGACTCGGCGATGAGTCCGTCCGGGGCGCCCGGCTCCCGGAAGAGCCTGGCGGCGCGCCGGGAGATGGTGGCCTCCAGGGTGGCGTGGGGCAGCCCCAGGGGGCTGTCCGGGTCCTGGGCACGCACCGCCAGGGGCACCAGGGCGCCGCCGGCGTCCTTGAGGAGCACCGCGCCCCGGGAGGCGCCCAGGAACCGGAAGAGCCGGTCCAGCAGGTCCCCCAGGAGGCTCGCGGCCTCCACGTCCTTGAGCATCGCCAGGCTCAGCTCGTGGAGGATTTCCAGGGCCTCGCGCCAGTCCAGGGGCCCCTCCTGGGTGCCGGCCCAGAGCCGCACGTCCTCCAGGGCCAGGGAGGTCTCCTCCAGGGCCGGCGGCGGCGCGGGCTCCAGGGTGAGCTCCACGGGGCCCAGGGTGATGCGGTCCCCTGGCACCACGCGCACCGGGGCCTTGACCCGCGCGCCGTTGCGGAAGCTGCCGTGGCGGGACCCCAGGTCCTCCAGCCAGACCCCGTCCTCCCGCCACGCGAACCGCGCGTGGCGCCGGCTGATGGCGGCGTCCTCCAGCTGGAGGTCCACCCCGGGCGCCCTGCCCAGCACCAGTTCCGTGCGGTCCCTGCCCAGCACCATGGGGAGGTGCCCGGGCGCGTGGAGGGTGAACCGGTTCATGCGACTATGATACGAGCACCCGGCAGGAGGGAGAGGATCGCGTGGCCACCGACAGCAGGACCGCCCTGGTCATGGAGCGCCTCGCGGACCGCTACGCGTTCCGCACGCTGCTGGGCGAAGGCGGCGCCGGCACGGTCTACGAGGTGGAGAACCTCGCCCTGGGCCGGCTGGAAGCCCTGAAGATCCTCACGAATCCCTTCACGGGCCCCGACGCGCAGGAGCGCTTCTCGGTGGAGGCCCGCATCGCGGCCTCCCTGCGGCACCCCCACATCGTCGGCATCCACGCC
This sequence comes from Holophagaceae bacterium UBA692, assembly GCA_002297665.1. GTDB lineage: Bacteria > Acidobacteriota > Holophagae > Holophagales > Holophagaceae > Mesoterricola. Next base: position 7,416 of record DBMS01000064.1, read on the forward strand.
TACGGGCAGGACGGCGGGGTTCCGTGGTACTCCATGCAGCTGGTGGACGGGCCTTCCCTCGCCGCCATCCTGGACGGGGGGACCACCCTGGACGGGCCCATGGCCGCCCAGCTCGCGGTGCCCGTGCTGGAGGCCCTGGCCTTCAGCCACGCCCACGGCGTGATCCACCGCGACATCAAGCCCGCCAACNNGACTTCGGCATCGCCAAGGCGGTGGAGAACCCCCTGGAGACCCGCACGGGCCACATGCTGGGCACGCCGGCCTACGTGGCCCCCGAGCAGGCCCTGGGCGAGGAGGTCGACGCCAGGGCCGACCTCTATTCNNCTGGGGGTCACCCTCTACCGGGCCCTGTCGGGCCACCTTCCCTTCCGATCCGACCAGGTGCTGCAGACCCTCCTGCTCCGGCTGAAGGAGGAGGCGCCTCCCCTGGACGTGCTCTGTCCGGGCCTCCACCCCGCCCTGGGCGCGGTGATCATGCGCAGCCTGGCCCGGGAGCGGGACCGGCGCTGGGAGGA
>DBMS01000064.1:7962-8100 GCA_002297665.1 Holophagaceae bacterium UBA692
CCCCCTGGAGGTGGCGGGAGCGTTCCCCCTGCGGCGCCGGGCCCTGGAGGCCGTGGCGCCCACCGCCGACCTGCCCCGGCGCAAGGGGCGCCCCTGGTGGATCCTGGGCCTGGTCCCCCTGGGTGCCGCCGTGCTGGT
>DBMS01000118.1 GCA_002297665.1 Holophagaceae bacterium UBA692
CAGGCCGCGGCGCTGCGCGCCGCCCTGCGGGAGGCCGGGCGCCTGGAGCCCGTGAAGATCGCCTTCCGCTACACCTCGCCCCGGGCCGCGGGCGTGCTGCGCTCGCTGAAGGGGCAGGGCGTGCGCCGCATCGTCCCCGTCACCCTCTACCCCCACGACTGCCGGGCCACCACCGGCTCCAGCCTCGTGGAGCTGGAACGCGAGGCCCGGAGCCTGGGCCTGGAGGTCCTGCCCGGCGTCCTGCACTACGCCACCGACCCCGATTACCTGGAGAGCCTCGCGGGGCCCCTGGAGGCCGCGCTGCGCGAGGTCCCCGGCGCCACGGTGGTCTTTTCCGCCCACAGCCTGCCTTTGAGGCAGATCGAGCGGGGCGACGCCTACCAGCGGGAGATCGAGGCCACCGTGGAGGCCCTCAAGGCCCGGGTGGGCGACATCCCCGGCGGCTTCAGGCTCGCGTACCAGAGCAAGGTCGGCCCCATCAAGTGGCTGGAGCCCGAACTGGGATCGGTGCTCGCGACCCTCGGGGGCAGGGACGTGATCGTCCTCCCTGTGAGCTTCGTCACCGAGCACATCGAGACCCTCCACGAACTGGATATCCTTTTCAGGGACGTGGCAAGGGATGCGGGCGTGCGCAGCTACCGGCGCCTTCCGGCCCCCGCCGCGGATCCCGCCTACGTCCGCTGCCTGGCGCGGCGCACCCTGTCGGTACTGTGAAAGCGAGGACGTCATGACCACCTTGATTCTCGGCGGAGGCATCACCGGACTGCTGGCGGCCTACTACCTGCAGGAGCGGGGCGAGGCCTCGGAGGTCTGGGAGGCCGAGGAGGCCGTGGGCGGCTGGGTGAAGACCCTGCCGTGGACCGACGAGGGCGGCCGTCCCGGCCGCATCGAGCGCGGCCCCCAGGGCGTCCTGGTGACCCCGGGAAGCCGCACCGACCTCCTCTTCAAGGCCCTGGACCTGCCCCTCAAGAGCCCCGGCAAGGGCGCGCGCTGGGTGGGCACGGGGGGCCGGCTGGTGCCCGTGCCCGCGCATCCCGTGGGCCTGTTCGGCACCCCCCTCATGTCCTGGTCCACCAAGTTCCGCATGTGCTTCGAACCCTTCATGCCCGTGGGCCCCGAGGAGCCCGAGGAGGGCCTGGCCGAGTTCATGGCCCGCCGCGCGGGCCCGGGCATCGCCACCGAGCTCCTGCCGCCCATGGTGGCGGGCATCCTGGCGTCGCCCGCCGAGCTGCTCAGCGTGGACGCGATCCCCAAGCTGCGCCAGTGGGAGTCCTACGGCAGCCTCCTGCAGGGCATCATGAAGTCGGGCGTCAGCCACCTGCAGGTGCCCGAAGGCGGCATGGGAAGCCTTCCCCTGCGCGTCGCCTCGCGCCTGGCGGCGGTGAGGACCGGGCTNNGGGCCGAGTCCCTGGAGCGCACCGATGACGGCAAATGGCGGGTGAAGGGCAACGGCCTGGAGCGCGAGGCCGACCGGGTCGTGCTCGCGCTGCCCGCCTTCGACGCCGCGCGGCTCCTGGCGCCCCACGCCGAGGCGTCGGCCCGGGCCCTGGCCGAGATCCCCTACACCTCGGTCAAGCTCTGGCACAGCCGCCACGCGAACCTGGCCCCCTTCAAGGACGGCTTCGGCTTCCTCATCCACCCCAAGGAGGGCCGGCCCTACCTGGGTTCGCTGGTGCCCAGCTGGATCGACGCCGGGTGCGCGCCCGAGGACCGCATGCAGCTGCGCAGCTTCATCGGCGATTCCGCCCTGTGGGGCGACCCCGAGCCGGACGTGCCCAAGGACTGGCCCTGGACCTTCGGCAGGCTCCGCCGGTGGGTGCCCGAGCTTTCCGAGGCCTTCCAGACCCGCGAGGAGGTCAGCCCCAACGCCATCCCCCGCGCCGAGAAGGGCCACCGGGGCCGCGTGCGCAGGGCGCTGGAGGGCCTGCCCCAGGGCATCCACTGGCTGTCCAACGCGCGCTTCGGGCCGGGCGTGCGCGACGTCATCGAGGGGCTGGAGCCCTGGCTGGAGACCCTCTAGAGCCGCTGGACGTTTCCGGCCCGGCCGTATTTCTTGTCAAAGGTGATGACCCCGGTGGCCCCGTTGGCGAAACCGACCTGCGCGATGAGGTTGTCGGCGAAACCGCCGCCCCCGCCCGCGCGGGTGGCATCGATGGCTTCGCGAACCAGCCCGGGCGCTTCGATCAGCACACCGCGGGTCTGCAGCATATTTTCCAGGGCCGTAAGCACGCGTTCCCGTTCCCACCTGCCGCGCAGAACCCAGGCCAGTTCGGCCATCACCAGGAGCGGCACGAACACCCCTCCCTCCCCTTGTGCCTCCGCCAGCGCCTTCCGGGCCTTCCTCGCCTGGGGCGGGTCATCGTTCAGGTGCGCCCTGGCCCATACGTTGGTATCTGCGACGACCATCACCAGACCCTCCGGGCCTTGGCGGCGTCCATCTCCTCGAAGGTCATGACCTGGGTCACCCTTGGACCCGCGTCGGCCATCTTCCAGAGGTCCTGGATGTCAAAGCGCACCGGCTCCCCCCTGAACCCGCCGTGGGACGTCTGGCTGAACCGGATCCGGCTTCCCGTATGGATGCCAAGGCTCTCCCGAAGGGCCTTCGGGAGGGTGACCTGACCTTTGGAGCTGACGGTGGCCTCTACGTCCGCCAGGGGAATGTAAGACACGGTGGGCCGCATGGCTTTACCCTCGTCTTACATTTTAGATCATTTGTGCTTACCGGCAAGGCCTCCTGGGATCCTACTTCCCCTTCTCCATCGTGCCCGAATAGGACCCGAGGTTGGCCTTGGGCGCCTTGAACCCGAAGGCGTCGTGGTTCACGCTCACGAACACCGCCAGCAGGAACAGCACGAAGGCCAGCATGGGCGCGCCGCGCTTGCGGGCCGCCAGGGCCTTGGGGCTCATCTCGGAGAACATCACCATCAGGAACACCAGGACCAGCTTCCAGTGGAGGTAGAGGGCCTGGAAGGGCTCGGCGCCGGCCTTGAACTTCATCACCAGGAGCACGAGGCCCAGGAGGAAGGCCAGGCGGAAGCCCCAGGCCGCCGTGCGCTTCCACAGCACGGACGTGAGGCCCTGGAGGTCCTCGCGGCTCTCCTCGAAGCCCACCAGGAGCAGGACCACCGCCGCGGCGCCGCCTCCCACGGCGAGGGTGATGAGGTGAAGGCTTTTCAGGAGACTGAACGTTTCGAAATGGGGCATTCCGGACCTCGCGACAGGGTGGGTTTGAACCCGATTGTCCCACATTAACCCACAAGGCGGAAAACGCGGACCCATGTATGATGGGTTCGATCCTCCAGTGGGCGAATCATGGCAAAGACGATCGGCAAGTATGAAATAATCCGCTCCCTCGGCTCCGGGGCCATGGGCGAGGTGTACCTCGCCAGGCAGGCCGCGATCGGGCGGGAGGTGGCCATCAAGACCA
>DBMS01000236.1 GCA_002297665.1 Holophagaceae bacterium UBA692
CACCCGGTCCTTCTCCTCGAGGAGCATATCCTTCTCCTCGATGACCCGATCCTTCTCCTGGATCGCCTGCCGGAAGTCCGAGGCTTCCCGGGCATGGTCCTGGAAGGCGGCCAGGACGTCGTCCTCGACGTCCATCTTCCCGCGGAGCTCCTCCTCGGCCCCGGCCCGCATCAGGCGCCGCAGGACCTCCCGGTGGCGCTCGGGAAAATTCTCCTCCAGGATGTCCAGCANNGGCCCTGGTCGAACACCTCCAGCAGCCGCTCCAGCTCGGTGCGCCGGCGGTTCTTGAGGCGGTTGATCTGGACCACGATGGCGTCGTGGGTCAGGGCCTCCACGAAGGGGTCGGTCACGCGCACCGCCTCGCCGGTGGCGACGTCCAGGTAGTGGCGATTGATCTTGAGCACCGGCACGTCGACGCCCTCCAGGCCTTCGCCCAGGAAGTAGATGGTCACGATGGGAAGCGACTGCGGTTTCCCCTCCGCGTCCAGGTAGACGTTCTCGGGGCTGGCGTAGTTCGTGCCGGGGTAGCGCCTGAATCTCTGGACGTCCCGGGCGGTTCGGGCCTTCTGGATCTCGATCAGCACCAGCTTGCGGCCGCCGTCTTCCATCTGCACGGTGGCGGCGAAGTCCATGCGCAGGACCAGGAGCTGAGTTCCGTCGGGCCGGGCCGCCTCGTGCTGGACCTCCGTGGGCCTGAACTGCAGCTCCAGGACCTCGCGGCCCAGCAGGGCCGAAAGCAGGATCCGGGCGACCTTCTCATCGTCGAGCAGGTACTTGAAGACGACATCATAGATGGGGTTGGCGATGCGCATGGCGCAGTGTAGTCAGCCCGGGAGGGCCTTGGCCACGGAACGGTTCATCCCTGCGGACCCAGGCGCACCGTCCGGGCGCACCTTTCGGCCAGCGCCATGTTGTGGGTGACCAGCAGGGTCGTGGGCCTGAGTTCCTGGTGCAGCCGCAGGAGGAATTCGAACACCTCCAGGGCCGTGGCCGGGTCCAGGTTCCCCGTGGGTTCGTCCAGGAGCCAGAGGCCGGGCTTTCGCGCCAGGGCCCGGGCCAGGCCCACCCGCGCCGCCTGGCCCCCGGAGAGGGTTCCGGGCAGGCGCCCGCCCAGGTCCGCCAGGCCCACGGTGGCCAGGAGCTCGCGCACCCAGGCCACGTCGGCGGAGGTGGCATCTCCGGCGATGCGGATGGGCATGAGGAGGTTCTCCTCCACCGTGAACTCCGGCAGCAGGTGGGGCTGCTGGAAGGCCAGGCCCACGTGGGCGCGCCGGAAGAGGGCCGAGGCTTCGGGCTGGCCCATGGGCACCCGGAGGCCGCCGGCCTCGATGGTGCCGCCCTCCCAGTGGTCGAGCCCGGCCACGCAGTTGAGCAGGGTGGTCTTGCCCACGCCCGAGACCCCCACCACGGCGCAGAGCTCGCCGGGCCCGACCTCCAGGGAGAAGCCGTCGAACACGGGGTGCTCGGCGCCCGTGTAGGTCTTGCGCAGGTCCCGGATGGAAAGGGCCATTCCCGTCATCGCATGCGTTCCACGAGCTTCCAGTACAGCTCGAAGGTGGCCAGGGCGTCGCCCAGGGCGGTGTGGCGCTTCTCCTCGGGCACCACGATGCCGAAATGCTCGAAGAGGGCCGTGGAGCTCAGGTTCTCCAGGGGCAGCTTGCCGGCGTCGCGCAGGGCCGCCGCCATGCCGTGGGTGTCCACCACCCGGTGGCTGAAGCGGGGCTCGAGCGCGTGGCCCCGGCTTTCCAGGAACGCGCCCAGGAAGGCCTGGTCGAAGCCGACGTTGTGGCCGGCCAGGACGATGGGCTTGCACCGGTGGGGGAAGTGCTGGTCCAGGAAGACGTTCATCACGTCCAGGGCGACGTCCGGCTCCAGGGCGCCCGCGGTGTGCTGCACCAGGTCGATGCGGTTGACCTTCATCCCCCCGGCGGAGACCACGTAGGGCTCGTGGCGGATGAGGATCTCCAGGCTGTGGGCGACGCCGCCCGCGTCGCCCACCACCAGCGCGACGCTCAGCAGGCTGTGCTTCCGGGGGTCCAGGCCGCCGGTCTCGGTGTCGATGAAGAGAAGCGATTGGCTCATGGTTCCTCACTCGGCCCGCAGCGCGTCCACGGGATCCACGCCCGAGGCCCGCCGCGCGGGGAACCTCGAGGCCACCCAGGCCACCAGCAGCGGGAAGACCGCCACCAGGGCGATGTCCAGGAGGCTCAGGCGCAGGGGGACGTAGGTGATGAAGTCGTACACCGCCGAGGGCAGCTTGATCAGCTTCCAGCGGTCCGCCGCCAGGCACAGGGGCACCGAAACCGCCAGGCCCCACGCGGTGCCCACGGCCCCGATCCGGACGCCCTGCAGCTCGAAGAGCCGCTGCACCTGGCGGGGCGTGGCGCCCAGGGCCAGCAGCACGCCCAGGTCCCGGCGCTTTTCCGTCACCAGGAGCACCAGGCTGGCCACGATGTTGAAGACGGCGATGAGCACGATGAGCGAGAAGATCGCGGCCATCATCCACTTCTCCACCTTCAGCGCCGCGAAGAGGGCCCGGTTGGTGTCCCGCAGGTCCTGGGCGAGCCAGGGGCCCTTGTCGCCCCCGTTGAGGGCGCCCAACACCGCGGGCTTGGTGCGCTCGATGGCGTCGATGCTGGCGGCGCGCACCTCGATGAACTCGGCCTGTTCGCTTCCGGCCAGGCGCATGGAGTCGTTGATGTGGATGAAGCCCCAGGCCTTGTCGTACTCGCCGATGTGGCTGTTGAAGATGCCCGCCACCTTGTAGGCGGCCATCTTGGGCTGGAGGCCCGCGAGGCCCAGGTCCAGCCGCATGAAGACCACCGCCACCGGGTCGCCCACGCGGATGCCCAGGTCCTTGGCCAGGGTGGCGCCCAGGAGGATCTCGCCCTCCTTGAGGTTCTCCACCGGCGTGGGCTCCAGGGAGTCGAAGATCCGCGAGGTACCGTGGGCCGAGGCGGGATCCACGCCCTTGAGCAGCAGCGGGGAAGGGGGGGCGTCGGAATGGGTGGGCCGGATGAGGCCGTGGTCCATGCGCATGGGGCTGGCCGCCACCACGCCGGGGGTGCGCCGGATGCGGGCCAGGGCGGCCTGGGTGTCGGGGATGTCCCCTTCCAGGTGGGCCACGGTGAAGTGCCCGGTGGCCGAGAACAGGTTGGCCTGGATCTCCTCCATGAGTCCGTTGGCGATGGCCAGCGCCACCACCATGGCGAACACCCCCAGGGCGATGCCCCACCGGGCGAACCTCACCATGACGCGCACGAAGGCGCCCTTCTTGCGGGTGTGGAGGTACCGGCCGGCGACGAAGGCCTCGAAGGAAGTCACGGGCGCTCCCGCTCATGGTCGTGGAGGAAGCGCACCAGGATCCGGTCCACCAGTTCCCACACCTCGATGAGGGCGGCGATGGCCATGGCCAGTCCGATGCCCAGCATCAGCCCGCGCCCCAGGGGCGTGAACCAGAATTTGGCGAACCGGGGCCACGCCCACACGAAGGACGGAAGGCGCACGCGGTTGTAGGCCGCCAGGGTGGCCAGGAGCATTCCGCCCCAGAGCAGGTAGAAGAAGCGCAGGCTCCGGCCGAGGGAGTCCAGCAGGGGGGAGTAGGCCCGGGGCTTGGGCATCAGTTGCGTGCGACCAGCGGGGA
>DBMS01000271.1 GCA_002297665.1 Holophagaceae bacterium UBA692
GCAGGGACGGATGGAACGGGCCAAAAGCTCCAAACGGCAGCCGCTCAGTCTTCGGCGAGCCTCGCCAGGGCTTCGCCTTCCACCCGGCAATGCAGCCATTCCCGCATCACCTTGGCGCCGAGGCGCTCGTAGAAGTCGATGGAGGGCTGGTTCCAGTCCAGGACGGCCCAGGTGTACCGCGTGCAGCCCTTCTCCACGGCGATGGCGGCCAGGCGCTTCAGGAGGGCCTTGCCGATGCCGTGGCCGCGGAATTCCGGCCTCACGAACAGGTCTTCGAGGTACAGGGCGGGCCTGCCCTCCCAGGTGCTGAAGGCGTAGAACCAGAGGGCGAATCCCGCGGGGCGGCCCTCCCACTCGGCCAGCACCACCCAGGCGCAGGGGGGCTCCCCGAAGATCGCGCGGCGCATGTCGTCCGCGGTGGCCACGGCCTTCTCGGGCGCCTTCTCGTAGAGGGCCAGCTCGCCCACGTAGGCGAGGATCAGGGGGATGTCGGAGGGCGTCGCGGGGCGGAGGGTGAGCATCACTTCCCCGGCCGGGCCGCGTCCAGCTCGGCCTCCAGGACGTCCATCTCGGCCCGGGTCAGGCCGGGGGCGCCCTCCTTGAGCATCGCCACGAAGGCCTGGATCTCGGCGGGGCTGCCGGGATAGCCGATGTTCCCGGCGGGGCCGCCTGCGACGGGGCGGATGGAGGTGGCGCGCGGGCCGCCCTTGCCGTCGAGCACAAGGTAGAAGGGGATTCCGGTCTTCGCGCCGCCGGTCCAGGCGGCGTACAGCTCGGCGGCGCCGGGGTTGTCCTGGTCCTTCCGGGGCCCCCGCTCCTGGATGGTGAGCCACTGGGTGACGAAGTGGCGGTCCATGACCGCCTTCACCGCGGGCCGGGCCAGGACGCCCTCCAGGCGCCGGCACCAGCCGCACCAGGACGCGTGGAAGGCCACGAGGACGGTCCGGCCCGAAGCGGCCGCGGCGGCCTGGGCCTCCTTGAGAAGGTCCTGGGCGGGGCGGGCCTGCGCCTGGAGCATGGGGCCGGCGGCCACCACGGCGAGAACGGCGGGGACAATGGAAGGTCGGGTCACGCGTGATCCTTTCGAAGTTGACCTATTTTAGTGCGGCATGGATCCAGATGCGCCTCGAGTTCCCTCAGGCTGAACGGTTTGCCCAGCAGCGAGACGCCGGGATGCGAGGCCGCCAGGTCCAGGGCGGCCTGGTCGACCCGGCCCGTCACCAGGAGGACCGGAACCCGGGGTTCGAGGAGGCGCAGGCGCGGCAGGGTGGCCCCCCCGTCCAGGCCGGGCATGTCCATGTCCAGGAGGACCATGTCGGGGCGCAGCCCGCCTTCGATGCGGGCCAGGGCCGCCGCGCCTCCCTCCGCCACGGCGCACGCGTGGCCCATGCCCTCCAGGATCGCCTGGAGGGAACGCCTCACCCCTTCGTCGTCGTCCACCACCAGCACCGACAGGGCCGGCCGGGGGGCAGGCTTCGCGTCCGGAACCCGGAGCCTTACCCGGGCGCCGCCTCCGGGCCCGCGGGCCTCTTCCAGGGCCCGGCGCAGCCGGGCCTGCTCCCGTTCCAGGCCCCCCACCACGTACCAGACCATGAGGCAGCACACGACGATGGCGATGGCGTACCCCGTGGAGAGGTCCAGGAGCCTGCCCGAGGGCCAGCGGAAGGGGTGGGCCAGGTCCGGCCAGGCCCGCTCCGCCAGGAGCAGGGCCGTGATGTTGGCCACCAGGAGGCCCAGGCCCGCCACGCGGAACCTTCCCCGGAAGAACAGGACGAGGCCCAGGCCCACCTCGAAGAAATGGAGCCCCACGCTGCCCTGGGAGCCGCCGTTGGGGAACCACAGGAGATCGAGGCAGGCCATGTAGGAGAACAGCAGGGTCTTCTTCAGGTACCGTCCCTGGCGCGCCTCCAGGTAGATGGCCAGGGACGCCAGGCCGAAGGCCAGGCTCACCGCGTCCACCCACGGGCCCAGGTCCTGGAGGAGGTCCAGGGGGATGACCACGCAGGTGGAGATCCCGGCGGCGAGGAGGCAGAGCCACTGGAAGAAACGCTGCTCCGGGTCCTGGGTGCGGACCGGGACCAGTCGCTCTTTGAGGGTCTCGAAGCGGGGGATCATCGAAGGCCTTTCGGGCAATCGGACCTTGGCCGGGCGGATCGGCCCGATCGACGATCTTCCCACGGAGGCGGCCCTAAGGGGCGTCCAAGCTTGCGGACCCTACGGGCCGGGGGCGCGGAGATGCGGAGATTATTGAGAAGGAAAAAGCGTTTTGGCGGGGGGCTGGCTTCGGGACGAAGGGCTCGGTTGCATTCAACGCTTGATATGGCCGGGGATGGACGGTGATGAACGGGGATGTAAAAAGGATTTATTAAAGTTGCGAACCGGAATGTCCGTTAGCGGGTCGGAAGATTCGGCGAAAAAGTGAACCGCGCTGGAATGCGGGGGCTTCTGCCTCTAGTCTCTTGGGATGAACCCTGTCTGGCGCGAACTCACCGTTCTTGCCGCGGCCTTCGCCGCCGGCACCATCAATTCCATCGCGGGGGGCGGAACCCTCATCTCCTTCCCGGCCCTGCTGGGCATCGGCCTCACGGGGCAGCAGGCCAACGTCACCAGCACCCTGGCCCTGTGGCCGGGGTCCATCGGCGGGTTCCTGGGGCACCGGGAGGACCTCAAGGGAACCCGCACCTTCGCCCTGCGCCTGGTGCCCCCTTCCCTGCTGGGCGCGGCGGCGGGCGCGTGGCTCATGCTGGCCACCCCCGCCAGGACCTTCGACCTGCTCATTCCCTGGCTCATCCTCACCGCCACGCTGCTCATGGCCGCCAACGACTCGATCTCCCGGGCCCTGGGCCACGTGCACGGCGGCGAGCGCAGCCGGACCTGGTGGGCGGGCGCCATCCTCTTCCAGCTCCTGGTGGGGATCTACGGCGGCTTTTTCGGCGCGGGCATCGGGATCCTCATGCTGGCGGCCCTGAGCCTGCTCGGGCTCACGGACATCCACCAGATGAATGGCCTCAAGAACTTCCTGGCCCTGTCCATCAACGGCGTGGCCATCCTGCTGTTCCTGGGCGCCGAGGCCTTCTTCCACGGCGGGAACGTCAAATGGGGCACCGCCGGCCTCATGGCGGTGGCGGCCATGGGCGGCGGATTCTTCGGCTCGCACCTTGCCCACCGGGTGGGACGCAGGACGGTGCGGGCCATCGTGGTCGGGGTGGGATTCGTCCTGACAGGCTGGTACTTCTACAAGATCCACGGCTAGCGCGGAGGCCCCAGGAAACGCCAGGGGTCCTTCAGGAAGGCCCGCCCCAGCCCCATCAGCGGCTCGGCGCCGGCCACGCCCCGGGCCCGGGTGGCGGTCTTCAGGGCCAGGTGGAACGACACGCCGAAGTTGCACACGCCGATGACGAGGATCCCGGCGAGGCCCCAGGCGATGTCCGCCCAGGGCGGGACGTCCTGGGCGGCGCAAAGGGCCAGGGACGCGGCGTTCAGCGTCACGTGGCGCACCTCCACCGGCAGGCCCGCGAAGGCGAAGGCCACGGGGAGGAAGCCCAGGAGCAGGCCCAGGACCACGTACCCCGCCACGCCGCTGAAATGCCGTTCCACCAGCCCGCCCAGTCTTTCCGCGACGGCGGGGCCCAGCCAGTGCCGCAGGCGCCTGTGCGTCGCCACGGCCTCGGGAAGGCGGCGGTATGCGCTCCAGTTGGCGGCCCAGCCCGCCGCGAGGCTGGACATCCACAGCAGGATCCCGGTGAGGACGGCGAAGGGGATGGTCCAGGAGCGGAAGGGATGGAGGCCGTGGAGGCTGTGGGCCGCGGTGGCGGGGTCCACGAAGGGACGCCCCGCGAACCAGCGCCAGGCCAGCGCCAGGGCCAGGGCGGCGGGGATGGTCACCAGGACGTTGCCCGCGGTGGCCATGACCTGGCTTCGGGTGATGCCGGCCACCAGGTCCTCGAGGCGGTCCCGGGACCGGCTGTCCTCCAGGGCGCCGGCGAGGCTCGCGGCGGTCATGGCGGGCTGCTTGGAGGCCAGGGTCAGGCCCAGGAACTGCATGGCCACGAAGCTGACCGTGTAGTTGGCCGCGAACCCCAGCCCGCCCACCAGGGGCGCCAGGGCGACGGCGCCCAGGGCGTACTTGAAGAGGGCGGTGAAGGCCGTCAGCGCGCCGCCCCCGGCGGCGGACCAGAAGGTTCGCGCCCACTCCTCGCGGGACGCGGCGATGTAGTGCTCCCCGGTGCGGCCGGTGTGCTCCACGACCTTGCGCGCCATGAGCCGTAGGCTGCCCTTCACGAGGGTGCCCAGGCGCCGCGCCCGGGCCTTGCTGCGGACCAGTTCGGCCGCGAAGGCCCGGCCCTCGAGCCGGCCCTGGATGACGTCCACCACCTTTCCCATGCGCACCAGGTGCGCATCCAGCAGGTCCACGCGGTACACCAGCTCGGTGCTGATCCCGTGCTCCTCCAGGTGGGCCAGGGCGCCCCGGAGCTTCACCCGGCACGCGTCCAGGAGCCGCTCCCAGCCGGGGTCCTCGCCCCGGCGCAGGGCGGCGGCGGCCTCGGGGAGCCGCGCGAAGGGCGAGTCCAGTTCGCGTTCCGTGGGCCCCAGCCCCAGCAGGTCCCGGGCCAGGCCCAGGGCCGCGGCCCGGTGCGCCAGCAGCTGGACCGCGTCCCACCGCGCCTCGGCGGGCACCGCCAGGAGCTCGTCCCAGAGCCCGTCCCCGGCGGGCAGGGCCTCGATCCAGTCCGCGTCGGCTTCATTCAGCTCCAGGCGGTGCAGCAGGGCGGAAAGGTCGTTCTCGGGGTCCAGGCTCGGCACGAACCGGTCCACCAGCAGTTCCATCGCCTCGCGCAGGAAGGAGCCGTGCATGGGCAGCCCCGCGTCGGCCAGGAGGCCCACCGCGCTGGTGTGGCCCCAGACGGCCTGGATGCGGGCCTTCCAGNNCCGGGCCCGAAGGCCGGAGCTCCAGATGCTCCTGGAGTTCCTGCAGCCGGCGGAACCGCTCCGACGTGAGGCCGCCCTCCGGGTCCCCGTCCATCACCCATCGCAGCAGGCCTTCGAACCAGGCCTCGTCGGCTCCGGGAGCCGTGAGCACCTTGGTCAGGAGTATGGAGGCCATGGATCATCCTCTCGGAGGGTGTCTGCAAAAAGGAGGGCCCTGCGACGACGGTGCGTGACATGATGCGGGGCGTTCCGGAGCTTAGCACGCTGCCGGCGCGGGTTCGCGGGAAACGGCCACCGTTGGGGACCTCAACACGACGGTGGGCGTCTCGCGCCTACACCTCGTCCAGGCGCTCCAGGACGAGCTTCCAGGCCTCCAGCCTCCGCCCCGGAGGCTCCCGGAGGCTCGCGGGGGCCAAGGGCCTCTCCACCCCGAACACCCCGCAGTCGCCCGCGGCGGTGGACAGGGCCTCGGCCACATGGACGATGCGTTCGGGGGAAACGCCGATGGACTGACGGGGGCAGTGGTGGTGCGCCACGGCCTCCACCACGGTGCCGGGCAGCCCCCACAGGCCCAGGAGGTGCGCACCCACTTCGCCGTGGTGGACCCCCAGGACCTCCATCTCGGCGTCGAGGATCTCCAGGGAACTGGAGGCCAGGAGCTCCTCGATCCGCCGGTATTCGTCCGGAAACCCGGAGGCCAGCAGGAGCAGGCCGACGTCGTGGAGGAGGCCTCCGGTGAAGCAGTCCGATTCCAGGCCCCGGCCCAGCCCCTCCATCTTCGCGATCTCCCGGGAAGCCGTGGCCAGGCGGAGGCTGTGCCGCCAGAGGTGCTCGCAGTTGAAGCCTTCCGGCACCGCCTGGATCTGGCTGAAGACGCCGTGGACCAGGGCCAGCGCCTTGAGGGTGTCCACCCCCAGGAAGGCCACCGCCTCGGCCGGATCGGATACCCGCTGGCGCAGGCCGAAGTAGGCCGAGTTGACCAGCTTGAGGATATTGCCGGTCATGCCCGGGTCCTTCTGCACCACCCGCCCCAGGTCCTCCACGGTGGTGGCCTCGATGGCCAGGAGGGCCACGATCTCCTGGTACGCCGCGGGGAGCACCGGCAGGTGCGCGATGCCGCCCAGGACCCTGCGGATCTCCTCGCTGCGCATGCGGCCCCCGATCTCGCTGGCGGCCTGGATCACGGTGCGAAGGATCCCCGGGTCGCACGGCTTGGCGATGAACTGGTGGGCGGCGCCTTCCACCTGGAGGACCAGGTCGGAGTCGGCCTGCCCCGAGAGCACCAGCCGGATCGTGCCGGGGTGGAGCCGCATGACCCGGTTGAGGAATTCCGCGCCGTTCATGCCCGGCATGCGCATGTCGGCGACCACCACGTCGAAGGGGGACCGGGCCAGTTCCGCCAGACCCTCGGCCCCGCTGGTGACGAAGACCATGTCCCACTCGGACCGCATGGGGCGAAGGAGCCGCTGGAGCCCTTGCAATACAAGCGGTTCATCATCTACGAACAGGATGCGGGTCGTGGGGGGCATGGGGGCTTGGCGGACCTCTCTCCCTTTATCGTGCGGAATTCCCCGGTACTGAATTTCATGCCCTGGGAAAAGTGGACGATACCTCTAGCAGGTACGCCGACGATGCCCCACCCCCCCCTGGAAACGCTCCCGCTCCGGACCGTCCTGATCATCGAGGACGATCCGGCCTTCCTCGACGCGCTGGCCGGGCTCGCTTCGGAAGGCCTGCCGGGGGCCGGCGCCTCCACGGCCGCGACCCTGGGGGAAGGCCTGCGAAGGCTCCGGGGCGGCGGCATCGGCCTGGTGGTCCTGGGCGCGGGCCTGGGAGGCGGTCCCGACTTCCCGGCCCTGGACAGGATCCGGCGAGCGGGCGGCGACCTTCCCGTCGTGGTGGTGGCCAAGCATGACGTGGAGGCCACGGCGAGCCTGGCCATCCGCATGGGGGCCCAGGACTGCCTGGGGCGGAATGACCTTTCGCCTGATCGCATGGCAAGTTGCCTGGCCCACGCCTTCGTCCGCAACGCGCGCCAGCGCGAATCGGAGCGGCGCCTGCACGACAACGAGGAGATGTTCCGCATCATCAGCGAGAACGCCGGCGACCTGGTGGCCCTGCTGGGCCCCGGCGGCCGCAGGATCTACCAGAACTTCGCCCATGCCCGGACGCTGGGCTTCACCATGGAGGAGCTCAACGAGTTCCCCCCCATGTTCCTGTTCCACCCCGACGACCGGGACCGGCTCCAGGCCGAACTGGCCGCCCTGTTCCGGGACGGGGGCAACGGAACGACCGTGTTCCGGCTCCTGCACAAGGACGGGACGTGGCGCCACTTCGAGGGGCGCGCGGAGATCGTGCGCGGCGGATCGCCGTCGGCGGACCTGGCCATCATCGTCTCCCGGGACATTACGGAACGCGTGAAGGCCGACACCGAGCTGGTGAGGGCCAGCGCCATCAAGAACCTCATCCTCGAGAACTCAACCCTGGGCATCGCCTTCGTGCGCGACCGGATCTTCGAATGGGCCAATTCCCGCGTGGGGGAGATCCTGGGGCGGCCCCTGGCCCAGCTCCTGGGCGCGCCCACCCGCCAGCTCTATCCCGACGACGCCTCCCATGCCGAGATGGGCCGCCAGACCTACGACGCCATGGTGCGCGGGGAGCGCGCCGACATCACCTGGCAGCTCCAGCGGGGCGACGGGTCCCTTTTCTGGTGCCGGATGGTCGGAAGGCCCCTGAACCCGCAAAAGCCCCACGACGGATCGGTGTGGCTGATGGAGGACACCACGGAGAAGCGCCGGATCGAACAGGAGCGCCTCTCCCTGGAGGTCCAGCTGCGCCACGCCCAGAAGCTGGAGGCCATCGGGCAGCTGGCGGCGGGCATCGCCCACGAGATCAACACCCCCACCCAGTACCTGGGCGACAACACCCGGTTCCTGGCCGAGGCCTTCCAGGACCTCCTCCGGGTGGTGGAGGCGCAGGAGGCGGCCCTGCCGCAGCCGCCGGAGCCGCTGGCCCGCATCATCGAGGAGGTGGATCTGGCCTACCTCAAGGAGGAGATCCCCAGGGCCATCGAGCAGTCCCGGGAAGGCATCGCCCGGGTCACGCGGATCGTCAAGGCCATGAAGGACTTCTCCCACCCCGGCAGCGAGGACCCGGTGGAGGTGGACCTCAACCGGTCCATCGAGAGCACCATCACCGTCTCCCGCAACGAGTGGAAATACGTCGCCGACCTCGTGCTGGAGCTGGCTCCGCACCTGCCGCCGGTGCTGTGCTTCCCCAACGAGATCAACCAGGCCGTCCTCAACCTCGTGGTCAACGCCGCCCACGCCATCGGCGACGCGCGGGGGTCCGAAAGCGACGCCAAGGGGACCATCACCGTATCCACCGCCCTGGACGCGGACATGGTCGAGATCCGGGTGCGGGACACCGGCACGGGCATCCCCGAGCACGTGAGGCCGAGGATCTTCGANNCCCTTCTTCACCACCAAGACGGTGGGCCGGGGCACGGGCCAGGGCCTGGCCATCGTCCACACCGTGGTGGTGGAGCGCCACAAGGGCTCCGTGGCCTTCGAGACGGAGACGGGGGCGGGTTCGGTGTTCATCCTGCGGATCCCCGTGGCCCGGGAGCGGGAAGGAGCGCCCCGTGCCTAGGCTGCGCATCCTCCTGGTGGACGACCAGCAGCTGGTCCTGCTCGGGCTCGAACGCATGCTGCGCCGCATGCGCAACCTGTGGGAGGTCGTCGCCGCGGAGTCCGGCCGCAAGGCCCAGGAGCTCCTGGAGGTCCAGCCCTTCGACGTGCTCGTCACCGACCTGAACATGCCGGGATACAGCGGCGTGCAGCTCATGGAGTGGTGCCTGGAGCACCGGCCGGCCATGGTGCGCATCGTCCTGTCGGGGCACCAGGACACCGCCATGCTCCACGGCGCGGCGCGCATGGCCCACCGGTTCCTCACCAAGCCCAGCGAACCCGGCCTCCTGCTGGCGGCCCTCGTGCAGGTGGCCGAGGTGCGCGACCTGGGCCGCGGGGCGATGGACCTGCTTCCCGTGGTGGCCGGCATGGGCCAGCTTCCTGGAAGCCCCGTCACCAGCCACAAGGTCCGCATGTTCCTGGATGATCCCTCCGCTCCCNNCCGCGGGCATCGAGGGCCTGGTGTGCCAGGATCCGGGCCTGGCGGCCAAGGCCCTGCACCTGGTCAATTCGGCCTTCTACGGTCCGCCCAGGGCCACGGTGGACCCCCGCGAGGCCCTGAAGCTCCTGGGCCGGGCGGAACTGGCGGACCTGGCCCTGGCGCCCGCGGCGCCCGAGGCCGAGGCGCGCCTCAAACCCCTGCGGGAGGCCCACCT
>DBMS01000097.1 GCA_002297665.1 Holophagaceae bacterium UBA692
CGGATGAGGTGCTGCCTCAACACCGCCTTCACCTCCTCGGTGGGCTCGCTCTCCATGGCCAGGGCCATGGCCTCGCGGGCCTCCTGGGTGTTCAGGGCGGCCAGAGCCTTGGCCGCGGCGATGCGGATGCCCACGGGCTCGCGGCCCTTGAAGAGGCCCTTCTTCTGGAAGAGCTCCTGGAGGGGCTTGACGGATTCGCTTCCCGGAATGCGGCCCAGGGTTTCCACGACCCGCAGGCGGAGTCGCTGGACGTCCTCGCCGGCGGCCTTGTCCGGGGCGAGAAGGCGCAGGACGGCGGGGAGGGCGGCGGGCTCGCCCAGGTCTCCGAGGAGATTGAGGGTCTCCAGCTGCGCGGCCGCGTCGGAGTCCGCCAGGGTCTCCGCCAGGGCCATGGCGGCCGCGGGCTTCCCGGCCAGGGCGGCCACGGCGGTGACGGCGGTGCGGCGAACGCGCATGTCCTGATGGCTGATGGCCAGGAGCATGTCGGGCAGGACGGCCTTGTCCCCGGCCTGGGCCAGGAGCATGAGGGCCGCGTCCACCATGTGCCAGTGGGAGGAGGCCAGCTGTTCCTGGAGCACGGGCACGGCGCGTCTGCCGATGGCCCGCAGGGCCTCGACGAGGTGGGTGCGGCGGCTGGGGTCCTCCTCGATCTCCAGGCTCACGGCGAGATGGGCCGCGGCGGGGGTGCCGATGAGGGCGAGGATGGCGTGCACCTGGGGGATCGGCAGCCCCGCGCCCTTCTGGAAGAGCAGGGGCACCAGCAGCGCGATGTTGGACGAGCTGCCCAGGCGCGCCAGGAGGTCGCGCATGAGCTGGGGCTTCCACGCCGCCGCGCCCACGCTGGGGTAGGCCAGGTCGCCCAGGTTGCGCATCTCGTTGTGCAGGGCCGTGAAGTTCCCGGCGGGGATCCACCGGTTGAGGATCGCCTCCATCGTCTGGGCGCACCACTGGGCCACGAGCTGGTCGTTCTCCGCCGAAAGGCGGTACCGGGCCGAAGCCAGCATGCGGTTCTCCAGGTCAAGGGGAAGCCCGGTGTCGGGGAGCCCCTCGGCGAGGTTCGCCAGGATCTCGGTGCCGTGGCGGCGCACGGATTCCTGGGGGCTGCTGAACTCCTCCTCCAGCTGCGCGAGCATGGAGCGGATGTCGTCCACGCGCTTGCCGCGGATGAGCTGGCGCCCCAGGGTCATGACGAGGTGGGGGTCCAGCTTGTGGATGGCGTGGCGCTCCAGGCTCATGTGCAGCTTGGTGTCGGTGCCCTGGCATTCCCACTGGATGGCTTCCTTGAAGTCCTCCACCTCCTGCATGCCCCAGCCCTCGAACTGCAGGCGCCCGCGGATGGCGTCCAGGGAGAGTTCGCGGTCCGGCACGCACTGCATCAGGGCGACGGTGAGCAGGGCCAGGTCGAACATGGAGGGCCGGTGCGTGATGTGCGTCTGGGCCACGGCCTGGGCCAGGAGCTCCGGAGCCAGGAAGTCCAGGGCGCGGCGCAGGGCGTGCTCCCCGGGCGGGAAGTCCGGGAGCCCCAGGAGGAGGTTGCCCTGGTCCCCGGGTTCGAATTCCGCGAAGGCCTTGCGAAGGGCGTCCCGCACCGTCCCCGGGTCCATGGCCTCAAGCATGAGCCTGGCGCCGGCGCCCGCCATGCATGCGTAGCTGGGCAGGGTGAACCCGAAGCGCTTGAGGGAATCCCGGTGGTCCACTCCCCACGGGGAACGGGGTCCGGCCTTGTCGACCGAGGCGGTGGCCGAAAGCGCCTGACGGAAGAGGTCGGAAAGCTCGTCCCGCAGGGCCGCGGGAGAGGGCGGCGCCGGGGCGGATGGGGCTGGCCGGGGCGCGGGAGCCGGGGCGGCTTCGTCGGGGAGCTCCACCAGCTCCTCCAGCTCGCGCGGCACCTGGACCCGGGCCAGTTCCTCGGGAGTGAGGGGGGCGGGCTCGGGAAAGGCGAGGGGGACCGTGGGAGGCAGCTGGCCGGGATCCCCGGAAGGACCGGCGGAGACCCAGGGGATGGGGTCGAAGGTGTCCGGGATGGCGCTTTGCGCGCTCCGCTCGGGAGCGGCGAACATCTGCTCCCAGTCCAGTTCCACGTCCGAAGCCCGCAGCGGGGTGGGGACCCGGGGGGGCGGCAGCTCCTCCTTGGGCAGCACGCGCAGCAGGCCGTCGTCGGGCAGGAGGGTGGCGGCGCCGCCCATTTCCGACACCCGCTGGGGCCGCATCTGCAGGATGAAGAGCAGGGTCCGGATCTCCTCGGGGTCCAGGCCGGGCACCAGTTCGATGCCGCCGATTTCCCGGGCGTCCATTTCCCGGGCCAGGGCCATGGCCGCGTTGGGCGCGCCGGTGACGGGCTCGTCCTGGCAGGTGAACCCCACGCCCGTGGTCACCAGGCGGATGGTTCCGAATCCGGCCAGGAGCGAGGGAAGGTAGTCCTCCAGGTCCGCCTGGCTCTTCAGGGCCAGGGGGTGGTCCGGGGCATGGTGGAGCTGCGCCCGGAGAGCCTGGTGGAGGAGCTCGATGAGACGGGTAAGCGACTTTGGAGCGGGCATGGCCTCCCCGTAGACGGACGTTTCCCAGAGGCGGGTAGTAAAATATTAATGTACTTTCCCGGGCATGGGGGTTTTGTCTAGGACTCGCAGCGGAAGATGAGGCTGGTGTTGATCCCGCCGAAGGCGAAGTTGTTGTTCATGAAGATGGGCCCGCTGGGGACGCGGCCCCCGGCCCGGAGGTAGTCCAGGGGGCCGCAGCGCTCGTCCACGTCCACCAGGTTGAGGGTGGGCGCCACCCATCCCGAGCGGGTCATGTGGATGCCCAGCCAGGCCTCGATGGCCCCGCAGGCGCCCAGGGTGTGGCCGAGGTAGCTCTTGAAGGAGGTGATGGGCACGGCGCGGCGGAAGGTCTCCCAGGTGGCCCGGCTCTCGGCGATGTCGCCGTGCTCCGTGGCGGTGCCGTGGGCGTTCACCCAGTCCACGGCCTCCGGGTCGAGCCCGGCGTCCCGCAGGGCCGCGGCCATGGTGGCGGCCATGGTGGGCATCTGGGGCTGGGTGATGTGCGCGCCGTCGGAGTTGGTGCCGAAGCCGAGGATCTCGGCGTGGATGCGGGCGCCCCGGGCCAGGGCCCGCTCCCGTTCCTCCAGCACGAAGGTGCAGGCGCCTTCGCCGAGCACCAGCCCGTCCCGGTTCCGGTCGAAGGGCCGGGGCGTGAGGTGGGGCTCGCCGTTGCGCAGGCTGGTGGCGAACAGCGTGTCGAAGACCGCCGCGCTGCAGAACGTGAGCTCGTCGGAGCCGCCGGCGACCATGGCGTCCTGCATGCCGTACTTGATGGACTCGTACGCGTAGCCCAGCCCCTGGGTCGAGGAGGTGCAGGCGCTGCTCGTGGGGATCACCCGGCCCGTGAAGCCGAAGAAGAGCCCGATGTTCACCGCGGCGGTGTGGCTCATGAACTGGATGTAGCCGGTGGCGCTGATGCTGGAGGATCCTTCGGCCGTCAGGGCCGAGCCCAGCGAGAGGATCGGCTCCAGGCTGCCCGAGGAGGAGCCGTAGGCCACCCCCATGCGGCCGCCGGTGACGAGGGGGTCCCCGGCCAGGCCCGCGTCCTCCATGGCCATTTCCGTGGCCCGCACGCCCAGCAGGGCCACCCGGCCCATGGAACGGGTCAGCTTCCGGGGGTAATGGGACGGGGCGGCGAAGTGCGGGATGGGGGCGCCCAGACGGGTCTGGAGGCTGGGGTAGGCGTCCCACTCCGGCATGGCGACCACCGCGCTGCGGCCCTCGCGAAGGCGGGGCTCCACCGTGCCCCAATCGTCGCCCAGGGCGGTGACGGCTCCCATTCCTGTGACTACCACGCGTCGTTCCAAGCGATGCCTCCATGAGCCAGCCTGGTTCCAGGCCATGGCCGTTCGGGAGTTCGATGATAGCCTGGGATGCGGGACGCCGGGAAATCCCCCAGCCGATGGGAACATGCGATGGAAATCAAGGAACGGCTCAAGAAGGTCATGATTGAGGAGTTGAACCTGGAGGGGATGCGTCCCGAGGACATCCAGGACGACGCGCCCCTGTTCCGGGAAGGCCTGGGGCTGGATTCCCTGGACGCCGTCGAGATCGTCATGCTGCTCAAGAAGCATTTCGGCATCGAGCTCAAGAACATGGAGGAGAGCAAGCCCGCCTTCCAGTCCATCAACGCCCTGGCAGGCTTCATCGACGGGCGCCTCAACGCATGATCCCGGTCACCGGCCTGGGATGCATCTGCGCGGCCGGCAAGAGCCTTCCCGCGTGCATGGGGACCCTGTTCGAGGGCGGTCCCGGCCCGGCCCCGGCCACGCGGTTCGCCAGCGACCACGCCGTGGCCTACCCCGTCTTCGAGGTGCCGGACTTCCATTGCGATCCGCTCCGGCTGCGCACCAGCGGCCTGCTGCTCCACGCCGCGCGGGAAGCCCTCGCGGACGCGGGGCTGGCGCCCGAGGACCTGCCCCGGGCGCGCACGGGCGTGATCGTCGGCACCACCGTGGGGTGCGCCTTGAACGACGAGGCCTTCTGCCGGGCCTACCGCGCCGGGGGGCATCCCGACCTCTCGCCCATGGAGCGCATCTTCCGGAGCAACCCCGCCCAGGCGCTGGCCCTGGAGCTGGGCCTTTCCGGACCCTGCCAGACGGTGGTGAACGCGTGCTCCTCGGGCACGGACGCGGTCGGTCTGGGGGCCTCGTGGATCCGGGCGGGGCTGTGCGACGCCGTGCTGGCGGGGGGCGCG
Source organism: Holophagaceae bacterium UBA692 (assembly GCA_002297665.1). Classification (GTDB taxonomy): domain Bacteria; phylum Acidobacteriota; class Holophagae; order Holophagales; family Holophagaceae; genus Mesoterricola. The sequence continues at coordinate 4,735 of DBMS01000097.1, forward strand.
GACGAACTCAGCCGCATCACCTTCAACGGGTTCATCTCCCTGAAGATCACCTCCCCGGAAGCCTGCCGTCCCTTCGACCGTGACCGCCAGGGCCTGAACCTGGGCGAGGGGGCCGCCCTGCTGGTGCTGGAGGCCCCGGGCACGCCGCGCCGGGCCCGCTCCTTCGTGCTGGGCTACGGATCCTCCTGCGACGCCTACCACCCCACCGCCCCGAGTCCGGACGGGGCCGGCCTGCGCCGGGCCCTGGCCGAGGCCCTGGCGGGCATCGCCTCCGCGAAGGACCGGGTGCGGGCCTAC
>DBMS01000044.1:0-297 GCA_002297665.1 Holophagaceae bacterium UBA692
GGCGGCGCCCGCCGCCCTGGTGTCCCGGGTCCGCGCCGCCCAGGCGCGCAAGGCCGCGCCCCGGAAGGAACCCGCGCCCTGGCCGGCCCTTGCCGCGCAAACCGGCGTGCGGAGCGCCTTCCTGGAGGCCGCTCCTGCCCATGCCCCACCCCTTCCTCCCCGCCGGGATCCCCAGGCCGAGCTGAGCCAATTCCGCATCTGAGACGCGTTCGCTTGTCGTAGGCTTTTCCACGAGCACGCAGTCCCAGCATCCGGAGTTCCCATGCGCATCGCGCCCACCCTGGCCCTAGGCCTCCT
>DBMS01000044.1:334-5901 GCA_002297665.1 Holophagaceae bacterium UBA692
CGCCATGGCCCAGGCCGAGGCCGAGCGCATCCCCCAGGCCGGGGCGCTGCCGGACCCGGTGCTCTCCCTCGGCATCCAGAACGACGGGTTCAAGAAGATCCAGGTGGGGCAGATGGAGAGCAGCTACTACTCCATCATGGTCACCCAGCCCCTGCCCTGGCCCGGCAAGCGCGGCCTGCGCGGCGACATCGCCCGCATGGGCTCCCAGGCCGCCATGGCGTCCTCCAGCCGGGTGCGGCTCACGCTGGAAGCCGACGTCCGCCGGAGCTACGTGGCCCTGCTCCTGGTGCGGAGCCAGCTGCGGCTCCTGGACGAGCAGGCCCTCTTCCTGCGCCAGGCCGAAGCCACGGCCCGGGCGCGCTACGAGGTGGGCCAGGGGGCCCAGGCCGACCTCCTGCGGGCCCAGCTTGAGCGCACCCGGCTCGAGCAGTCCAGGCTCGACCTCCAGTCCGAGGAGCGAAGCGCCCTGGCCGCCCTCAACCGGCTGCGGGCCCTGCCCCCCGACACGCCCCTGCCCACGGAGCGCACCCTGGAGCAGGTGCCCGAACCTCCCGCCATCGCCGCTTCCGAGGCCACGGCGAGCGCCCTGGGCCTCAGCCCTGAGCTCAAGGCGGCCCGCCTGGGCGTGACGCAGGCGGAGAAGTCCCTGGAGCTGGCCCGCCTGGACCGGCGCCCCGACTTCGCCGTCTCCGCGGGATACATGCCCAGGGGCGGCTTCGATCCCATGTGGACCGCCAGCGTATCCGTCTCGCTTCCCGTGTGGCAGAAGCGCAAGCAGGCCCAGGCCGTGGTGGAGCAGGAGCATCGCCGGAAGGCTTCGGGCTCCGAGGTGGAGAGCCTGGAGGCCCTGGTGGGCCAGCGCGTGCGGGAGCGCGCCGCCCAGATGGACGCGGCGCTGGGCGTCATCCGCCTCTACCGCGGCGGGCTCCTGGTGCAGAGCGAAACCAGCTTTCGCGCGACGCTCTCCCAGTACGAGGTCGGCAAGGTGCCCTTCCTGTCGGTGCTGGAGGCCCTCAACGGCTGGATCGCCGACCAGAGCGGCCTTCTCCAGGCCCAGGCCAAGGCCCAGGCCATCCACATCGCGCACCGGGAATTGAACCTGGGCGCCGCGCCGCCCATCGGCGCCACGTCCCTGGGCGGCACGGCCCTGGGCGGCGGCGGGGGGGCCTCCATGTCCGCGGGCGCCCGCAAGGGCGCGGCGGCGGAAGCTCCGGGCGAATCGTCATCCATGAAATCCATGTAGAGGCCATCCCATGAGCCAGAACCCATCCTCCCTTCCCCGCACCGCAGCCCTCATGCTCCTGGCCCTGGCCGCGGGCGTGGGCGGCACCCTCCTGCTCCGGCCCCGCCCCAGGCCAGCCGCCCCCCAGGAACCGCGGAAAGTCATGTACCAGTGCCCCATGCACCCCCAGATCATCCAAGACCACCCGGGCGACTGCCCCCTGTGCGGCATGGCCCTGGTGGCCATGGACGGGTCCGGGGCCTCCGGCCACGACGACCCCGAGGGCCATTCCACCGTCACCATCGACCTGGAGCGCCAGCAGCTCATCGGGCTCACCACCACCAAGGTGGCCGAGGGCTCCGTGGGCGGTGAGATCCGCACCACCGCCCGCATCGTCCCGGACGAGACCCGCATCCGCCACATGCACGTCAAGGTGGACGGGTACGTGGAGAAGCTCTTCGTGGACTTCGTGGGCATGCCCGTGGCCAAGGGGCAGCCCCTCTTCACCTTCTACAGCCCCGATTTCGTCTCCGCCCAGCAGGAGTACCTCCTGGCCCTGCGCACCCGCAAGGCCCTCCAGGGCGGGGAGCGGGAAGGCAGCGGCCAGGAGCTGCTGGATTCCGCCAGGCGCCGCCTGGCGCTCTGGGACGTCGCCCCCGCCGAGCTCGACGAGCTGGAGCGCTCCGGCCAGGTCCGGAAATCCCTGACCCTGCGTTCGCCCATCGCGGGGGTGGTCACGGCCAAGACGGCGGTGGAGGGCAACCGCCTGACCCCCGCCGACACGCCGTTCGAGATCACCGACCTGGGCCACCTGTGGGCGGTGGCCGACATCTACGAGCCCGAGCTGCCCCGCCTCAAGGTGGGCATGGCCGCGGCGCTCACCCTGGGGTCCTTCCCCGGCCGGACCTTCACGGGGCGGGTCGCCTTCATCGATCCCCAGGTGGACCCCAAGACCCGCACCATCAAGGCCCGGGTGGAAGTCGCCAACGGCTCGGGCCTCCTCAAGCCCGAGATGTACGGCGAGATGGTGATCCGAAGCCAGGCCCGCAAGGGCCTCGTGGTGCCCGTGGACGCCGTGCTGGACGCCGGCACGCGCAAGATCGTCTTCGTGGCCCTGGGCGAGGGCCGGTTCGAGCCCAGGGAGGTGCGGACCGGGTCGAACCTGGGCGAGTCGGTGGAGGTCCTCTCCGGCGTCGAGGCCGGGGAGAGCGTGGTCAACCGCGCGAACTTCCTCGTGGATTCCGAGTCCCGCCTGAAGGCGGCCCTCGCCCACATGGCGCCCGGCGCCGGAAAGAGCTGAGGCGGCCATGATCCAGCGAATCATCCGGTTCTCCGCGGAGAACAAGTTCCTGGTGCTGGCCGCGGGCCTCGTGGCCCTGGTCATCTCCTTCTGGGCCATGCGCACCATCCCCCTGGACGCCCTGCCGGACCTCAGCGACACCCAGGTGATCGTCTACTCCAAGTGGGACCGGAGCCCGGACCAGGTGGAGGACCAGGTCACCTACCCCATCGTCACCAGCCTGCTGGGGGCCCCCAAGGTCAAGGCCGTGCGGGGCCTGTCGGACTTCGGGTTCAGCTACGTGTACGTCATCTTCGAGGACGGCACCGACATCTACTGGGCTCGCTCCCGCGTGCTGGAGTACCTCAGCAAGATCACCGCGGGCCTTCCCCAGGGCGTCAAGACCGAACTGGGCCCGGACGCCACCGCCGTGGGCTGGGTCTACCAGTACGCCCTGGTGGACAAGAGCGGCAAGCACAACACCGACGAGCTCCGCTCCACCCAGGACTGGTTCGTGCGCTATGCCCTGCAGGCGGTCCCCGGCGTGGCCGAAGTGGCCACCGTGGGCGGCCAGGCCCGCCAGTTCCAGGTGAGCCTCAACCCCAACAAGATGGCCGCCTACCGCATCACCGTCGACAAGGTGATCGCCGCGGTGAAGGCCGCCAACAACGAAGGCGGCGGCCGCCTGGTGGAGTTCAGCGGCCGGGAGTACATGGTTCGCGGCCGCGGCTACGCCAAGACCACCCAGGACCTGGAAAGCGCGGTGCTCAAGGTCGAAGGGGGAACGCCCGTGCGGCTCTCGGACGTGGCCACGGTCAGCCTGGGGCCCGAAATGCGCCGCGGGCTGGCGGACCTGGACGGCCAGGGCGACGTGGTGGGCGGCATCGTCGTGATGCGCCAGGGCGAAAACGCCCTGGCCGTCATCGGCCGGGTGAAGGACAAGCTCAAGGAACTCAGGGCCTCCCTGCCCGCGGGCGTGGAGGTCCTGCCCGTGTACGACCGCTCCACGCTCATCGAGAGGGCCATCGCGACGGTCAAGGACAAGCTGGTGGAGGAGATGATCGTCGTCTCCATCATCATCCTCGTCTTCCTCTGGCACATCCCGTCGGCCATCGTGCCCATCGTCACCATCCCCCTCAGCGTGGCCCTGGCCTTCATCCCGATGCTCCTCATGGGGCAGAACGCCAACCTCATGTCCCTGGCCGGCATCGCCATCTCCATCGGCGTGCTGGTGGACGGGGCCATCGTGGAGGTGGAGAACGCCTACAAGAAGCTGGAGCACTGGGTGAGCGGCGGCCGCAAGGGCGACTTCCACAAGGTGCGCCTGGAGGCCCTGCTGGAGGTGGGGCCCAGCGTCTTCTTCTCGCTGCTGGTCATCGCCATCGCCTTCATGCCCGTGTTCACCCTGGTGGACCAGGAAGGGCGCCTCTTCCGGCCCCTGGCGTACTCCAAGAACCTGGCCATGGCCATCGCGGCCATCCTGGCCCTGACGGTGGACCCCGCCATGCGCATGCTCTTCGCGCGCATGGACCCCTTCACCTTCAAGCCCAGGTGGCTGGCCTGGGCCGCCACCCAGGCCCTCGTGGGCACCTACTACCCCGAGGAGAAGCACCCCGTGAGCCGCTTCCTCCACCGCATCTACGAAGGGCCGTGCCGCTTCGTGCTCCGGCACGCGAAAGCCACCATCGCCGTGGCCGTGCTCATGGTGGTGGCCACCATCCCCGTGTTCATGCGCCTGGGGTCCGAATTCATGCCGCGGCTGGACGAAGGCACCCTCCTCTACATGCCTTCCACCCTGCCCGGCCTGAGCCAGACCGAGGCCCAGCGCATCCTCCAGGTGCAGGACCGCCTCATCCGCACCGTGCCCGAGGTGGAGCGCGTCTTCGGAAAGGCGGGGCGGGCCGACACCGCCACCGACCCCGCCCCCTTCTCAATGATGGAGACCGTGATCCAGCTCAAGCCCGAGGAGCAGTGGCGCGAGACGAAGCGGTGGTACTCCTCCTGGGCGCCCGGGTGGGCCAAGTCGATCCTGCGGGCCTTCTGGCGCGACCGCATCACCGAGGAGGACATCGTCGCCGACCTGGACCGCGCCGTGCGGCTCCCGGCCATCCCCAACGCCTGGACCATGCCCATCAAGGCCCGCATCGACATGCTCTCCACGGGCATCCGCACCCCGGTGGGCCTGAAGGTCAACGGCGCCGACCTGAAGGTGATCCAGCGGATCGCCGTGGAGGCCGAAGGCATCCTGCGCAACGTGCCGGGCACCCGGAGCGCCCTGGCCGAGCGCACCGCGGAAGGCTACTTCCTGGACTTCGAGCTCAAGCGGGACCAGCTTGCCCGCTACGGCCTGAGCGTCGAGGAGGCCAACATGATGGTCATGACCGCCATCGGCGGCGACAACCAGACCACCCTCTTCGAGGGCCGGGCCCGGTATCCCGTGAACGTGCGGTACGCCCGGGACTACCGTGAGAGTCCCGCCGCCCTGGGCCGCGTCCTGGTGCCCCTGCCCAACGGGTCGGCGGTGCCCATGGAAGCCATCGCCGACATCAAGCTGGTGCCGGGCCCCGGCATGATCCGCGACGAGAACGGGCTGCTCAACGGCTACGTGCTGGTGGACTTCGACACCTCCAAGACCGACGTGGGCACCTACGTCACGCACGCCAAGGCCGCCATCGAGAAGGAGCTCAAGCTCCCCGCCGGCTACAGCCTGGACTGGAGCGGTCAGTTCGAGAACATGATCCGGGTGAAGGAGCGCCTCAAGCTCATCGTCCCCATCACCCTGGTCCTGATCTTCGGCCTGCTCTACGCCAACACCAAGAGCGCCTTCAAGGCCTCCCTGGTGATGATGGCCGTGCCCTTCTCGGCCATCGGGGCCTTCTGGCTCATGTGGATCCTGGGCTACAACACGTCGATCGCCGTGTGGGTGGGGCTCATCGCCCTGCTGGGCCTGGACGCCGAGACGGGCGTCTTCATGCTGCTCTTCCTCGACCTCTCCCACGACGAGGCCCGGAAGGCAGGCCGCCTGAACACCACCGGCGACCTGGTGGAGGCCATCATCCACGGCGC
>DBMS01000044.1:5962-6154 GCA_002297665.1 Holophagaceae bacterium UBA692
AGCGCATCGCCGCGCCGATGGTGGGCGGCCTGGCCACGAGCTTCCTCCTGGAGCTGCTGGTGTATCCCGCCGTCTACTACCTGTGGAAGAAGAAGGAGGTCACCGAAGGCTCCGCCACCGGTCCCGAAGCTGGGCAGTTGGCCCTTCAGCCGTAACCCCAGGGGACGGGGAGGCGCCGGATTCCGGCGCCTC
>DBMS01000299.1 GCA_002297665.1 Holophagaceae bacterium UBA692
CTCCGGGAGGCCGGGTTCGAGGAGGCCGTGCTGTGGGTCATGGAGCGCAACGCCAGGGCCCGCAGGTTCTATGAACGAACGGGCTGGGAGCTCACGCCGGCGGGGCGCACCGAATGGCAGGACGGCATCGCCCTGCGCCAGGTGCGGTACCGGCTGGCCCTGGCACCGGCGGCCCCCGGGTTGTAGAATTCCTCCACAGACGAAGAATCCTAAAGGACGACCATGGCACTGAATTATTTCGGCACGGACGGGGTACGGGGCAAGGCCTTCGAATCCCCCTTGACCCTGGACGACGCCGCCCGCTGGGGGGCCGCCTGGGCCCGGGTCGCCCAGGCCCGCGGCATCGAGGAGATGGTCATCGGCTGGGACCCCCGCCTGAGCTCCGAACCCCTGGCCCAGGCCTTCGTCTCCGGCCTCGACGGGCGCCTGCGCCTTTGCGTCCTGGGCCTCGTGCCCACCCCGGCGGTGGCCTACGCCGCCCTGCTCCGGCCCCGCGCCTGGGGCCTCATGATCTCGGCCAGCCACAACCCCCCCGAGGACAACGGAATCAAGGGGTTCGACGGCCTGGGCGAGAAGCTTGCCGAGGAGGACGAGGCCGCCGTGGAGGCCGCGTACGAGGCCCTGGGCCCCGTGAAGGCCGGCCCCGCCGCCCTGCCCCTGGAGAAGGACCTGCCCCGGGAATACATCCGCCAGCTCGAACCCCTGGACCTGCCCGAAGGCTTTTCCATGGTGGTGGACTGCGCCCACGGCTCCACCGCGCCCTGGGCCCCCCAGGTCTTCCGCGGGGGGAAGGTCCACTGGATGGGGGTGCCCGCCGACGGCGCGCGCATCAACGTGGGCGTGGGCTCCACCCACCTGGACGGCCTCGCCGCCCGGGTGCGGGAACTGGGCGCGGCCATCGGCATCGCCTTCGACGGCGACGGCGACCGGTGCCTGATGGTCGATCCCCAGGGCGACCTGGTGGACGGGGACCAGCTCCTCTGGCTCCTGGCGCAGGATCTGCGCGCCCGGGGCGAGCACGTCCCCGGCGTGGTGGGCACCCTCATGAGCAACGCTGGCCTGGAGGAGGCCCTCGCGGGGCGCGACATCCCCTTCGTCCGCACCCAGGTGGGCGACAAGTTCATGCTCCGCGAACTGGGCCGGCGCGAATGGGACCTGGCCGCCGAGGCCTCCGGCCACGTCATCCAGAAGCACGTCGGGCCCAGCGGCGACGGCCTGGCCACGGCCCTGGCCTCGCTGCGGGCCCTGCTCCGCCGCCCGGAAGCGGAGCGCTGGTCCTGGCGCTTCCGGGCCTGGCCCCTGCGCCTGGTGAACATCCTGGCCCGGGATCGCCGCCCCGTGGAGGAATGCCCCGGGCTGACCTCGGCCATGGCCGCGCTCCAGGCGGATCACGGCGACGACCTCCGCATCGTGGTGCGTTGGTCGGGCACCGAGCCCAAGCTCCGGCTCATGGTGGAGGCGCGGAGCGCCGGGTTGATGGAGGACGCCCTCCGGACGCTGGAAATCGCGGCCCGGGCGGACCTCGCCCTGGGCTGAATCTGCTAGGCTGGAAGCCTGACCTTGCCGTGACAACATCCGCCTGGAGTCCGAATTGCCCGTACGTCTTGGTGTCAACATCGATCACGTGGCGACCATCCGCCAGGCCCGGGGCGGCCACGAGCCCGAACCCGTCGCGGCGGCCCTGCTGGCCCAGGGCGCAGGCGCCCACGGCATCACCGTCCACCTCCGCGCGGACCGCAGGCACATCCAGGAACGGGACCTCAAGGTCCTGAAGGAGGTCCTGGCCGTGCCGCTCAACGTCGAGTGCGCCGCCACCTCCGAGGCCATGGAGGCCGTGGTGCCCGTCAAGCCCGCGTGGGTGACCCTCGTGCCCGAGACCCGGGAGGAGCTCACCACCCAGGGAGGCCTGGACGCCCTCTTCCTGCACGCCCACCTCCGCCAGATCATCCGGGAGCTGCACGCCTCCGAGATCCGCGTGAGCCTGTTCATCGATCCCCAGCAGGAGCAGGTGAAGATGGCCGCCAAGCTGGAGGCGGAAGCGGTGGAGTTCAACACCGGCGTCTACGCCGACGTCACCCCGGGCGCCGATCCGGTGCCCGAACTCAACCGGCTGCGCGACGCCTCGCGCCTGGCCGCCAAGCTCGGCCTGAAGGTCCTGGCGGGCCACGGCCTCAGCCTCTTCAACGTCGGCCCCGTGGCCGCGATCCCCGAGGTCGAGGAGCTCAACATCGGGCACGCCATCATCGGCCGCGCCCTCCTCGTGGGCCTAGACAAGGCGGTGCGGGAAATGATCTCGACCATCAACGAAGGCGGGGAATGACCATGGACCGGGGCGGCTCCAGGCGGCGGGAGGGCGACGGATGACCACCCTCCGCGGCAACCTGCAGAGCATCTCCCTGATGGACGTCGTCCAGCTCCTGAACGTGAACCGCAAGACCGGGAAGCTCCTCGTGAACCAGGCCAAGCTTTCCGGCGTGCTCTACGTCCTCAACGGCGACGTGGTCCACGCGGAGATCGGATCCACCCTGGGCGAATCCGGAGCGTTCGAGATCCTGGAATGGGACAAGGGCGAATTCGAGTTCGTCTCGACCAAGTTCAAGGCGCCCACCACCATCCGGCGCTCGGTGCCGGACCTGCTCATGGAGGCCGCGCGCACCGCGGATTCGCGCAAGCACCTGCGCGGCATCTTCCCCAGCCTGCAGGTGGTGCCCTGGCCGCGCCTCCAGGAGCCGGCCCTCACCCAGGGCCTGCGCATCTTCCAGGAGGACCGGCGGTGCCTTCCCTTCCTGGACGGGTACCGCACCTTCCAGGAGGTCGTCCAGGCCTCGGGCCAGAGCGAGGTGAGCGTCCTCCAGGCCTGCGCGCAGCTCAAGGAAGCCCACCGCCTGACGATCCTCGAGCCCGACGTCGTCCTCCAGGCCACGGCCCTCAAGGGCACCCTGTTCCGCAAGGCCGACCACATCGAGCTGGGCAGGGCAGCCGAGGCCCGCTGGCAGGGGGTGGGGCCCTACGGCCAGGTGGCCAACGTCCGGCTCGTGTGGCCCGAAGGGGTCTCCGTGGAGCCGGTGCGCTTCAACCGGGCCATGGATGACCGCAGCGTTGGTATTCCGAAGGAACTTATGCAATCGTGGGGACTAACCGAAGGAAACTCCATCACCGTCCGTCCCGCGCCTTGACCAGGACCTTTCACAGGGATATCCCATGGAAAACCAGGAAGCCCTCACCCCCGGCGAGCCCAGCGAGCCCAATGCGTCCGTCGAGCCCAGCGAGCCCAATGCNNNATCCAACCCGAAGGCCTGCTCAAGGAGTTCCGCGAGCGGGGCGAGGCCCTGGACCACCGCCTCGACGCCCTCCTGGACCTGGTGCAGGCCATCCGCACCGAAATCCACCAGGAGAGCCAGACCGAGCTGCAGCGCCTGGCCCGGGCCGCCGAGGACATGGCCAACGGCAAGATCTTCCAGCAGATCGACATCCAGGCCAAGGGCGAGCTCGGGGCCCTGGTGGCCAGCATCAACTCCACCCTCATGAACCTGCAGCAGCTCGACAGCTCCGTGAAGCAGCAGAGCACCCAGGTTCCCGAACTCGCGGCCCAGCTGGACGCCATCACCGCCGACACCGAGAAGGCCACCCAGAACGTCATGAACCGCCTCGACGTCCTCATGGCCGCCAGCGACCAGGCCCAGTCCTCGGTCAAGGGCGCCGTGAAGGCCCTGCTGGCCACCCAGGAGGCCCAGGCGAAGTTCCACGCCCAGATGGACACCTACCTGGAGAAGGCCACCCAGGGCGCCGACCCCGCGCAGCTGGCCCAGGAGATCCTGGAGTTCCTCTTCGAGCACCAGATGAACCCCCCGCCTCCCCCCGCGGACCTGGAGGCCTGCCTGGCCCCGCTCAACACCGTGGCCGACGAGGCCTTCGAGATCCTCAACACCCTTCAGTTCCAAGACATCACCCGGCAGAAGGTGGAGAAGGTGGTGCTGCTCCTCAAGCAGTTCAAGGACGGCCTCAACCGCCTGCTGGCCATCTTCAACATCGAGGGCACCCTGGCGGGCATGCCCCCCAAGGAGGAGGCGGTCTTCGACAACCGGGTCATCGCCACCCAGGAGCACATCTTCGACGCCACCCTGGAAGCCGACGACAAGAAGGAATCCGTGGACGACATCATCGCCCAGTTCAAGAAGGCCCAGGGCTAGTGCGTATCTGGGCCCTGGCGCTGCTGGGGACGGTCCTGGCGGCCCAGTCCCCCCAGCTCCGCCTCCTCGAGCGCAGGAGCCGGGGCCGCCTCGGCGTGTGCGTCCTCGACGCCGGCGGCGCGAAGATCCTCGAGTACCGGGCCGCCGAGCGCTTCCCCATGTGCAGCACCTTCAAGGTCCTCCTGGCCGGAGCGGTGCTGGCCAGGGTGGACGCGGGCCAGGCCTCCCTGGACCGGAAGCTGCCCTACGGCGGGAAGGACCTGCTCGACTACGCCCCCGTCACCCGGGCCCGGGCCGCCGAAGGGGCGCTGTCCATCGAGGACCTCTGCGCCGCCAGCGTCCGGGTCAGCGACAACACCGCCGCCAACCTGCTCCTGGACGCCATCGGGGGCCCCGGCGCCGTCACCGCCTTCGCCAGGAGGCTGGGCGACCCCTCCACCCGCCTGGACCGCAAGGAACCCGAGCTCAACGACGTCCCCCCGGGCGACGCGCGGGACACCACCACCCCCGAGGCCATGGCCCGCACCCTCAGGGAACTGCTGGCCGGTTCCGCCCTCTCCCCCGCGTCCAAGGCCCGGCTGCGGGGGTGGATGGCCACCTCCACCACCGGCGCCCATCGCCTGCGCGCCGGCTTTCCGGCGGGCTGGGACGTGGCGGACAAGACGGGCTCCGGATCCGAGAAATCAGGCACCACCAATGACATCGCGATGGTCATCCCGAAAGGCGGCCAGCCGATGTACGTCACCGCCTACCTGACCGGCGCCAGGGTGGGCGCACAGGCCCGGGACGCCATCCTGGCCGAAGTGGGCCGCCTGGTCTCAAAATTACCCCGGTAATGAGACCATCCCCGTCTGTCCCCGGCAGGATCCACGGCCTTTATTGGCCGGGGATAGAAGGGATGCACGGCGATGATTAAGGATGGAATAACACCTTTCACCCCCCCGCCAGAAACCCCGTGCTGAACGCCGCCTGGAGGTTGTAGCCCCCCACCGGCCCGTCCACGTCCAGCAGTTCCCCGCACACCCGCAGGTTGTCCCAGCCCTTGACCGCCATGGTCCTCGGGTCCACGGCCGAAAGCCGGACGCCTCCGGCGGAGACCTCGCCCTTCTCCAGGTCCCCCCGCCCCGGCTCCCCCAGAGGGAAGGCTCCCAGGAGCGCCGCCAGCTCCTTGCGCGCCGCCCGCGGCAGATCCTTCATCCGCTGGTCCGGGTCGATGCCCCGTTCCGCCAGCACCGGCGCGCACACCCGCTCCGGGAGCCGCCGGGCCAGCCAGGTGTGCACGGCCAGGTGGGGATTGGCCCGCTGGAGGCCGACCAGGTCCCCGTCCACGTCCCCGGCGCCCAGGTCGTAACCCAGCCACGCGGCCCCGGCCCTGCGGGCGGCTTCGGCGGGGCGGCTCAGCTCCAGGGCGGCGGGGCCCGAGATGCCGGCCCGGGTGAAGAGGATGTCGCCCCGGAACCGGTCCACGACCTTGCCCTCCGGGCCCGCCCGGAGCACGAGGGCGCCTTCCCGCAGGGCGACGCCCTCCCATTCGGGCCGCGGCGTGCGCAGGGGGATGGGGGCCAGCGCCGGAAACCAGGGGCTCACGGGCACGCCCAGGGCCTCCAGGGCCGCCAGAAGCTCGCCCCGGGTGCCGGTCCTGGGATAGCTGGCGCCGCCGGTGGCGAGGATGAAGCGGTCCGCCCTCAGCCAGGTTCCGTCCTCCATCACCAGGGCCGCGAGGGCCGGCGCCGCCCCCTCCAGGGCCCGCACCCGGGCTCCCAGCCGCACCTCCACTCCCGCGCGGCGCACCACCGCCTCGAACGCGGCGGTGACCTTGGCGGCCGATCCCGCACCGTCCACGGGAAAAACGCGGCCGTTGTCCCGTGCCTGGGCGTGCACGCCCTCCCGGGCCAGCAGGTCCAGCACGTCCTGGTTGGTGAAGGCGTGCAGGGCCGGGCGCAGGAAGCGGGCCTGGGGCGCGGGGAAGGCCGCCAGCACCGCGGACATGGGGCCGTCGTGGGTGATGTTGCACCTGCCGCCTCCGCTGATGCGGATCTTCATGCCCAGGCGGTCGTTGGCCTCCACCAGCGTGGTGTCGTGCCCCGCGCGCGCCGCGCGCCAGGCCGCGATCATGCCCGCGGCCCCGCCTCCGGCCACCAGGACCCTCAAGGGGCTGCCGCCGCGCCCTGGGCCTTCTGCAGGGCCTGGGCCAGGCCG
>DBMS01000130.1 GCA_002297665.1 Holophagaceae bacterium UBA692
GGCCCCGCCCAGCGCCGCCGCGCCCAGGGCCGCGTAGACGGCGCAGGCCAGCATCAGGCTCGCGAGGCGGTCCGTGGGTGGCGCGGCCTGGTGCACCGCGTTGAACAGGAGGGTGGGAGGCAGGGCCTCGGCAGGCCGAAGGCGAGGTGCGCGGGCGGACATGGTACCTCCTTGGGTTGGGCGTCTCCGGATGCGGAGAAGCNNTCCCCTGGGGTTCCGCGCCGCTTCGTCCTATCCAAAGATCGTGTTGCCAAGGTATCGGTTACGTTCGTTCGCTCGTCAAGGCGGAGCCGCGAATGTTACGGGACCGTGATGCTGGGCGCCCTTTCCGCCACGGACGCGTCACCGGCGGCGCCGGTGTCACGGATTTGTGCGGCCTCAACCCCGCACGACGAGCTTGTCGAGCACCTCGTAGCTCCTGGGCCCTCCCAGCTCGCGCCGCAGCCGGTCCCGGAGGATCCGCGTGACGGCGCGGGCGGCGTCGCCGCCTTCGGGATCGGGGGCCTCGGCGGCGGGCAGGGTCCGCAGGAGCTTCAGGTGCTCCCGGGCGCCGGGAGGCAGGGCCTCGCGGCCGTCCACGGGGGTGCAGGCCGCGCAGCACCAGCCGTGGTCCTGGGTGAAAAGCACCAGGGGGGCCTCTCCGCCGCCGCAGCGCCCGCAGAGCCTGGGGTGGGGCAGCAGGCCCATGAGGTGGAGCATCCAGTGCTCCGCGTAGGCCAGGACGGCCATGGACCGGGAGGGGTCGTCCTTCAGCGTCCGCGCGCAGGCCGACAGGAGCCGGAAGAGGCGGTCGTCCTCCACGCCCTCCCGGGCGACCCGGTCGAAGACGTCCGCGAGGCAGGCCACCACCAGGCTGGATTCCAGGTGCCCCAGGGTCATGGGCGAATGCACCAGCTCGCACCGGGTGACGCGCTTGAACTCCGCCTGCTCCCGGCCGAAGAAGCTCACCTTCACCAGGCCCAGGGGCTCGAAGCTCGATACCCACTTGGCGGTGGGTTTCTTGGCCCCGCGGGCCAGTCCCACCAGCCGCTCCCCGTGCTCGGTGAGGAACGACACCACCAGCCCCCCCTCCTCGAAGGGGGTGGGGCGCAGGACGATGGCGGAATGGGTGCGGATCATCTTCTCCATTAAACCCTCCCCGGCCCCGGCGAGTCACATGGGCTGTGGAAGGAAAACCCACATTCTCCAGGAGGAGGCCATGAGAACACTCGCACCCGCGGCGCTCGCGCTGGGCATCTGCCTCGCGCCGGCCCTCGCCCAGGACGCCCCCGCCCCCCGTCCCCGCATGGGCGACCGCATGGACCGGATGGAGGAGCGCTTCGACCGCGTCCTTCACCTCACGGACGCCCAGAAGGAGTCGGTCAAGGAGATCCGGGCCCGGCACAAGCCGGCCATCGAGGCCAGGCGCGCGGCGCTGGACACCGCCCGCCACGCCTTCGGCGAGGCCCTGAAGAACCCCGACGCCAAGCCCGAGGACCTCAAGACCCTTCACCGCGCCCAGGCCGACGCCAGCCTGGACATGCTCCTGGAGCACCGGGCCCAGCGCCTGGAGATCCGCGCCATCCTCACGCCCGAGCAGCGCGAGAAGGCCGCCGGCCTCCTGGGGCGCATGGAAGGCATGCGGATGCGCCACGGCGGACGCGGCCCGAGGTAGGGTATCGTGGGGACGGAGCACCCCATGGCCGTCCCCTTCCGACCGTTCCTGTCCCTGACCCTGGCCGCCGCCCTTCTGGCGGCCCCCGCCCCGCCGGCCACCGAGACCCGCACGTTCCGGGAATGGATCGCGGGCCAGGAGGCCGGCGGTTCCGTGCGGACCCTCACCCGCGGCCCCGAGGGCGTCCGCATCGAATCCCGGGAGTGGACGCGCCTGGAGCGCATGGGCGTTCCCATTTCCCAGGAACTCTCCGAGACCGCCCTGAAGCGTCCCGACGGTTCCATCCGGTTCACCTTCCGGGTCTCCCTCTCCCAGGAGCCCCTGGAGGGCCAGGCGTCCTGGTCTCCCGCCGAGCCCGGCAAGCTCGTCCTGGCCTACCGGAACCTTCCCTCCCGCACGGTGGACCTGCCGCAGGGCACCGTCCTCTGGCCCGGGGACGTGGACGACCTCCTGAAGGCCGCCGCCGCCGGCCGGCGCGCGGTCCACGTGAAGAGCTTCAACGTCTCAACCCAGCAGCCCTCCGCCCTGGACCTGGAGCCGGTGGGACCCGATCCCCTGCCGGGCTACCCCGGGGCCGTGCGGTTCCGGGGCAAGGCCTCCGAGGGGCCCCTGGCCCAGGACATGGAGATGTGGATTTCCCCCGGGGAGGGGGATCTCAAGTCGGTGGGGTCCTTCGCCGGCATCGTCATGGTTTCCCAGCGCCACGACCTGCCCGCGCAGCCCGCCTCGAAGCAGGACAAGGCCTTCTTCGAGCCCACCCTCAAGGCCCTTCCCCCCCATCCCTTCCTCCCCTGGGTGCGGGAGGTGGCGGTGCGGTGGGAGGGCAAGGGCACCCAGGACCTGCCCGCCGACGCCCAGCAGCGGCCGCAGGGGAACAATCGCTTCCTCCTGTCCCGCGCCGAGGCCCTGGCGGGGCGCGAACTGACGGAACCGCCGGTGTCCGGCGAACCCGGCCCCGAGGACCGGCCCTTTCTCGCCGCGACTCCCCTGGCGCAGTTCCGGGATCCCGTCTTCGACGGCCTCCTGAAGCGCCTGGATCCGCCCCCGGGGGCCACCCGGGCCGAATTGGTGCGGCGGGTCACCGCCTTCGTGTACGACTGGATCCGCGACAAGGACTACACCGTGGGATTCGCCTCCGCCCAGGAGGTGGCCCGCAATCCCCGCGGCGACTGCACCGAGCACGGCGTGCTGGAGGTGGCCCTCCTGCGCCGCCTGGGGGTGCCGGCCCGGGGCGTGGTGGGCTGGGTGGCCATGGGCGACGGCATGGGGCTGCATTTCTGGGTGGAGGCCCGCATCGGCGCGCGGTGGTTCCCGGTGGATCCCACCTTCGACATGGTTCCGGCGTCGGCCTTCCGCCTCAAGCTCGGCACCACCGACCTGGCCGACCTGGGCGCGGTGGGCTGGGAGAACGCGGCCTCCACCTTCCAGGACGGCACCTGGGTTCCCGAGGCGCCCTGGGCGGGCGCCGTGCGCGTCCAGGGCGACACCGCCTTCGGCCCGGGCCTGGCGCTGCGGGCCGAGGGATCGTCCTGGTCCTGGCGGGACGGGCGCCTGGAACTGGACGGCCGCCACCGCGTGACCGCCGCCCCCCGG
>DBMS01000246.1 GCA_002297665.1 Holophagaceae bacterium UBA692
GCGGGAAGAGGGCCTCGAGCTTCTTCCCGGCCTTGGCCTGGGCGAGCGCCTCGCGGGGGTCCAGGCCGCCCTGGGGGACCTGGACGCCGGGGGCGTGGGCCTGGACCCCGGGCGCTACCGCGCCATCGCCCGCGATCTGGAGGCCCTGGCGGTGCCCGCGGATCCCAGGCGGCTCTTCCAGGTGGATCTCTTCAAGCCCTCCGCGGAGCTCCGGCTGGGCCCGGACGTGCGCAGGGCCCTGGAGGAGGCCGTGGAGCGCCTTCGAGCCCTCGCGCCCCGCAGGCCCGAGGGCGCCCTCCGGCGCTTCCGCGAGGCCTTCCGGGAGCGCTACGGCACCCGCACCGTGCCCCTTCTGGAAGCCCTGGACGCCGAGGCGGGCATCGGTTTCGGCCCCAAGCCCCCGCCGGGCCTGGACGGCTCGCCCCTGCTCCAGGGCCTGGCCTTCGACGCCGCGCCCGACGAGGACCCGCCCTTCACCGCGCGGGACCGGCACATCCTCAAGCGCCTCCATGCCCTCCGCGACGCCCGGGAGTGGGCCCTGGACGACGCGGACCTGGCCGCCCTGGCCGACCCCGAGCCCGGGCCCTTCCCGGCCACCTTCTCGGCGGTGGCCGCGCTGGCTTCCCCTTCGCCAGCGGCCCTGGCGGCGGGCGACTTCCAGGTGCTCATGGAGTCCTTCTCGGGCCCCTCGGGGGCCCAGCTCCTGGGGCGGTTCTGCCTGGGGGACGCCCAGCTCGCGGGGCACGTGGAAGAACTGCTCCGGGTGGAGGAATCCCGCCGCCCGGAGGCGGTCTTCGCCGAAATCGTGCACCAGCCCGACGGCCGCATCGGCAACATCATCGCCCGCCCCCGCCTCCGGGCCTACGAGATTCCCTTCCTGGGGGCCAGCGGCGTCCCCGAGGACCACCAGATCCCCCCCGCGGACCTGACCCTCGCCCTGGAGGGGGACCGGTTCGTGCTGCGCTCGGCGCGCCTGGGGGTGGAGGTGGCGCCGCGGCTGGCCACGGCCCACAACCCGGCCCTGGGCCTCCCCGTGTTCCGGTTCCTCGCGCAGCTCCAGGAACAGGACGGCAGGGCCGGCGGCTGGAGCTGGGGCCCCCTGGACGCCCTGCCCTTCCTGCCCCGGGTGACCCGGGGCCGCCACGTGCTGTGCCGGGCCCGCTGGCGCGTGGAGGCGGCTGAGCTCCAGGCCGGCGGCATCCGGGCCCTGCGGGGCCCCCGGCGCCTGCCCCGGCACGTGGTGCTGGAGGACGCCGACAACACCCTGTGGGTGGACCTGGACGATCCCCTGCGGGTGGCCACCCTGGAGCACCTGGTGGAACGCCGACCGTCCTTCACGCTCCTGGAGGCCTTCCCGGGCCCGGAGGAGCTCGTCGCCGCGGGCCCCGCGGGGCGCTACTTCCACGAGCTCGTCGTCCCCTTCCAGCGCCAGGATCCCCGTCCCCCCGAGAGGCGGCCCAGGCCTGCCCCCCGCGCCGCCGCGGAGGCCCGCTGCTACCCCCCGGGCTCCGAATGGCTCTACCTCAAGATCTACGCGGGCGCCGCGGCCTCCGACCGCATCCTGGCCGAACTCATGGCGACCCTCGGGCGCATCACGGTGCAGGCCTGGGACCGGTGGTTCTTCGTTCGTTTCGCCGACCCCGAGCCCCACCTGAGGGTGCGCTTCCACGGCACGCCCACCCAGCTCACCTCCACCCTGCTGCCCCTGGTGCGGCGCATCCTGGCCCCCCACCTGAAATCCGGGGCCTGCTGGAAGCTCCAGGTGGACACCTATGAGCGCGAGATCGAGCGTTACGGCGGCCTGGAGGGCATGCTCCTCTCCGAGGCCTGGTTCGAGCAGGAAAGCGCATGGGTCCTGGACCTGCTCCGGGACTGCGAGGGCGACGAGGGCGCCGGGCTCCGGTGGCAGCACGCTTTCCGGGCCGCGGACGCGCTCCTCTCGGGGCTGGGCCTGAGCCTCACCGGCAAGCTCAGGGTGGTGGACGCGATCCGCGGCGGCCTAGGCCGCGAGATGGACGCGGGCGGCACCCTGGGAATCCAGCTGGGAGAGCGCTACCGCACCCTGCGCAGGGACCTGGAGTCCTGGATCCCGGGCCCGGGCGCGCAGCCCGGGCCCATGCTGCCCGACCCCGCCGCCCACACCCGGCGCGCGTGCCTGAACCGGCTGGCCGACGCCTCCACCCAGGGCAGGCTCTCCGTGTCCCTGGAAGACCTGGCCTCCAGCCTCGTGCACATGCAGGTCAATCGCTTCATGCGCACGTCCCACCGCGCCCACGAGCTGGTCCTGGCCGACTTCCTGGGCCGCGTCTACCGCTCGCAGGTGGCCCGGGTCGGGCTCGCGCGCGATAGGATGGAAGGTCAGGAAAGGAAACGTACATGCCAGCATCCGAAGCCCTGAACACCTGGGAGGCCCTCACCGCGGTGCGCGCCCAGTCCCCGGTCGTTCACAACATCACGAACTACGTCGTCATGAACACCACCGCCAACGCCCTCCTGGCGCTGGGCGCCTCGCCGGTGATGGCCCACGCCGAGGAGGAGATGGAGGACATGGTGGGCATCTCCTCGGCCCTCGTGCTCAACATCGGAACCCTGAGCCGGGAATGGATCAAGGCCATGTTCCTGGCCGCGGAGCACGCCACCCGGCGCGGCATCCCCATCGTCCTGGACCCGGTGGGCGCCGGCGCCACCCGGTACCGCACCGCCACGGTCCGCGATTTCCTGGCGGCCTTCCGGCCTTCCATCATCCGCGGCAACGCTTCCGAGATCATGGCCATCTGCGGCGCGGGCGCGGGCACCAAGGGCGTGGACAGCCTGGACGCGTCCCAGGACGCCGTCGCCGCGGCCCGGGCCCTCTTCGAGGCGCACGGCTCGGCGGTGTGCGTCAGCGGGGCCACCGACTTCATCGTCGGCGCGCGCACCGTGCGCATCCACAGCGGCCACGCCCTCATGACCCGGGTCACGGGCCTGGGCTGCACGGCCTCCGCCCTGTGCGGCGCCTTCGCCGCGGTGACTCCGGACCCGCACCTGGCCGCCGCCCAGGCCATGGCGGTCATGGGCGTCTGCGGGGAGATCGCCGCCGCCAAGGCCGACGGCCCCGGCACCCTGCAGCTGCACTTCCTCGACGCCCTGCACCGCCTCACGGAAGCCGACCTCAGGGGCCGCCTGCGGTCCGACGTCGCGTGAACGGCCTGCACCTGGTCACCGACCGCGCCCTCTGCCGCGGCCGGTCCCTGGAGGCCGTGGTCCTCGCCGCGGTGCGGGGCGGCGCGGCCAGCGTCCAGCTCCGGGAGAAGGACCTGGACACCCGGGCCTTCCTGGAGGAGGCGGCGGCTCTCAAGGCCCTCCTGGCGCCCTGGAAGGTGCCCCTGGTCATCAACGACCGCGTGGACGTGGCCCTGGCGGTGGGCGCCGAGGGCGTCCACGTGGGCCAGCGGGACATGCCCTGCGCCGCCGTGCGCCGCCTCATGCCCGGGGCCCTCATCGGCCTTTCCGTGGAGACGTGGGAGGACGTGGAGCGCGCCCAGGACGAGCCCGTGGACTACCTGGGCGTGAGCCCGGTGTTCGCCACCCCCACGAAGACCGACACCCGCGGGGCCTGGGGGCTGGAAGGGCTGGCGCGCATCCGCGCCTACTCCCGGCACCCCCTCGTGGCCATCGGCGGCGTGAACCTGGACACCATCGCCGCCGTGGCCGGGGCCGGGGCGCACGGCGCGGCGGTGGTTTCGGCGATCTGCTCGGCCGGGGACCCCGAGCAAGCCGCCCGGGACCTGCTGCGGGCCTTCTACTCCAGGGTGTAGGCCCCGCCCTCGATGCGCAGGGCGAGTCCCCCCACCAGGGCCCGGGTGACCTTCCGGTGGGCGGCGTCCAGGACGCGCCCGAAGGTGGCCCGGCTCACGCCCATGCGCTGCGCGGCCTCCTCCTGGTAGAGGCCCTCCTGGTGGGCCAGGCGCAGGGCCTCCAGCTCCTCGAAGGCCAGGCTCACCTCCTCCAGGTCCATGAGGGGCACCCCCCGGGGCTTGAAGTAGCGCACTCCGGGCAGTTCCTCGACTCGTTTGCAGCAGGGGCGGCGCGGCACGGGGGCCTCCGGCGGTTCAGCCCCGGATCAGGGCCAGGTAGAGCTCTTCCACCTTGCGCCGGGCCCAGGGGGTCCTGCGCAGGAAGGCGAGGCTTGACTTGAGGCTGGGATCGACGTTGAAGCAGCGGATCTCCACGGCCCGGCCCATCCCCTCCCACCCCACGCGGTCCACGAGGGCCGTGAGGATCGCTTCCAGGGTCAGGCCGTGGAGGGGATCCTTGGGATGGGCTTGGTTCATGGGCGGCTCCGGGCGCGGAAGAGGGCCGGACGCGGTGGTCGCGTCCGG
>DBMS01000123.1 GCA_002297665.1 Holophagaceae bacterium UBA692
CGGCCACGGGCGCGAGGCCCAGGTCCCTGCGGGCGTCGTTGGCGTAGGCCTGGGCGAGGGTGTTGCGGGGATCCATGGCGAGGATGCGCTCCCACTTCTTCAGCGCGTCCTCCACCTGGCCCATGTCGTACAGCGTGCAGCCGTCCCTGAGGAGCTTGTCGATCTCGTCCGGGGCCGCGGGCGCGGGCGGGGCTTCCGGGGCGGGTGGGGGCTGCGGCGCGGCGGCGCTCTCGCCTTCGAGCTTGCGCCGGGCCCCGTCCAGGTAGCCCTTGGCCAGGGCGTTGTCCGGGTCCTGGCGCAGCACCAGTTCCCAGGTGGTGATGGCCTTGGCGATGAGTCCGGCGTCGTACAGGGCGCACCCGGCGTCCAGCAGGCTGTTCACCTCGGGGCTGGGAGGCGTGAGGGTCTGGCGGTCGGGTGCGGGCTCGGGGGCCGCGCGGAGCCCGTCCTGGGTGGCCCGGGCGTCGAAGTGCGCCTTGACCTTGTAGAGCCCGGCCCGGGCCTCTTCGCTGCCGGGGTCGCGCTTCAGGATCGCCTGCCAGATCTGGCCGGCCTTCACGATGTCGCCGGCCTCGAACAGGGCCTTGGCCTGGTGGAGGTAGGGTTCGAAGGGCGAGGCCACGGTCAGTCCAGTCCGATGATGTTGGTGTCCCGGATGAGCAGCATGAAGGTGCTCCTGCCGCAGGAGAACTCCTGGCGGTCGGAGAGCTTGGTGGGGCCGGCGATGGCGGCGCCGCCCACGAAGGTTCCGTTGGTGGAGTCAAGGTCGGTGAGCCAGGCGGTGCCGTCGGGGTGGATCTCGATGCGCGCGTGGCGCCGGGAGATCTCGGGATCGCTGATCACCACGTCCCCCTCCTCCCGGCCGATGACGGTCAGGGGGGTTTCCAGCACCCGCACCGTGGAGGCGAAGGGTCCGGTGAGGAAGGCCAGGGTGAACCGCAGCCCGGAGGGCATGCCGTCGTTCTTGAGGCTCGTGAGGTCCATCATGGCGTCCCGGCCCTTGCGGCGGCTGGTCTCGGTGGCCTTGGGCGGGGGTTCGGGCGGGGCCGGGGGAAGGGGCCTGGGCGTGGGCTGCGCGGGCGGGAGCTCCGGCGCCAGGGTCGGGTTCAGGACCTCGAAGGTCTCGCCGCACTTCGGGCACCGGAAGCGCTTGGACTGCGCCCCCAGGAAGCGCTCTTCCCCGTACTGGAACCGGGATGCACAAGATGGGCAGATGACGATCATGAATTCCCCAGGAATGCCAAGGCCAATTCTACTTCCTTCTGGTGGCAAAAAAGCTGAACTCGTCCTTGATGGGGATGCCCGGAGGCAGTTTGAAGCCCGTGACCGCGGCCGGAAGGGGCTGGTTCGTGACCAGGGGCCCCAGCTCCAGGAGCCAGGAATCCCCCCCGCGCTCCACCCAGTTCACCTGCCGGGGCAGGTAGGTGTCCTTGTCGACCCAGATGAGCAGCACCTGCATCCGCTTCCTGACCGAGGTGCTCCGGGGCTCGAGGGTGAGCAGGATGGATCCGGGGACGCCCTTGCCGTCCCCCGCCGAGATCCTGAAATAGTCCGAAAGGTAGGAGAGCCGCTGGCCCAGGCCCAGGAATTTGCGGTTGGCGTTGCGGATGATGCCGATCTTGAGGAGTTCGGCGGCGCCTTCGGCGGGGCTGTACGAGATGAGCGCCTTGGGGGTCAGGTGCAGGATCAGGTCCTCGGGCGGGGCGAAGCTGAAGTGGACGAAGTCCGATTCCTGCAGGTACAGGGTGCCCCGGGTCACGGTGGGGGTCCGGAGCATGGCCCGGCGGATCGTGAGGCTGAAGGGGGCCTGGAGGGTGGCGACCTTGGCCTGGGCGGCGTCGAAGCGCGCCACCACCTCCTGGACGGAGGGCTGCGCGGCGAGGGGCAGGAAGGCGAGGGCCGCGAAGGCGGCTTTCCGGAGAAATCCGCCCATCAGTTCACCATGAGGGTCGCGCCCTTGAGGGGCTTGTCCTGGCCGGCCTGGAAGCCCACCGCCAGGAACATCCGGGCGGTGCGCATCTGGAGGGTCACGCCCAGGCGGGTCACGCTGGCGTCGCCGATCTTGCGGCGCTCGCCGCCCAACAGGAAGACGACCGAGGGGCTCACCTGGTAGCGCAGGGAGGCCGAGCTGGACTGCTGCTTGACCGGGAAGGGCATGCGCATGGTGGAATTGATGTCGCTCTCGAGGGTGAGCTGGGTGTTGGCGCCCAGGTCGAGCTGCAGGGCGCCCCGGTACTGGGGGTTCATCGTCACGTCCCAGAGCCGCTTGCCGTTGAGCTGGTCGACCATGACCCCCACGCGCAGGCCCTGGGCCAGCTCGGTGGTGAAGCCCGCGTCCAGGGCCACCATGAGGGACTTCCGGTCGGTGCCGGACTGGCCCAGGGCGAGCTCGTCAGCGGCGTAGCGGAAGGGGAAGGCGCCGCCGGGGGCGAAGGTGTAGACGCCCGGGGGGAGCTGGTTCAGGTAGGGCGTCTTCACGCCCAGGGACCACTGCTCGACGCGCAGGTTGAAGCCGGCCGCGGTGCCGGAGGTCAGGGCCCCGCCGCCGAAATGGACCCGGTTCACGATGGCCCGGCGGCCGTCCACGTAGGACGCGTTGTTCTGCAGGGCGGACCCGCTGGACAGATGGGCGGGGTCCAGGTCGGGCTGGGCCGTCGCCGTGTGGAACTCCTCGCGGGTGAACCCGAAGCTGGTGGCGTCCCGGGTTCCGGCGATGCCGTAGGCCCGGGTGCGCTGGACCCAGGGGGCGTCCTTGAGCTTGCCCAGGGCGGCGGTCACCACCGCGGCGTCCCCGGAGGTGGTGTCCTGGAACAGGCTCCGGTTGTCCTGGGCCCGCTGGTCGCCGTCCACGTAGGTGAGGTACCAGCCCGCGGAGGCGCGGTCGAAGCGCGCGGGGTTCCCCAGCGGGCTGATGCCCTCGGAGAAGACCTTGGAACCGCCGAAGGCGGGCGCGTCGTTGAACAGGGGCGTCTGGGCCGCCAGGGGCAGGACGGCGGCGGTGACGGCCAGGGCCGTCCGGGTGAGGAATCGGGGGGTTGTCATGGAATCATCCTCCGCTCAATGACCAGGGTCCGCAACCAGGAGGGGCGACGCCTGGCTCGCCACGTGCAGCGCCGTCCCCGTGCCTTCCAGGATCCCGCCGGCGGTGAACCGGGCCAGCTCGGGGTCGTTGTTCTGCTCGCTGAGATGGGCCAGGACCACGGTGCGCAGGCGGCTGGAGAGCACGCGGCCCAGGAGCCCGGCCATGGCCTCGTTGCTGAGATGCCCCACCCGGCTGAGGATCCGGGCCTTGAGCACGGCGGGGTACCCGCCCTCCCGGAGCATCTGCACGTCGTGGTTGGCCTCCAGCACCAGGAGGTCGAGGCCCCTGCAGTGGTCCTCCACCAGGGCGGTGGGGTGGCCCAGGTCCGTAACCACCGCCGCGCAGGCGCCCCCGGCCTCGATGCGGTAGGCCACGGAGTCCGCCGCGTCGTGGGGCGTGGTGAAGGGCAGGACGGTCAGGCCGTTCCAGGAGGCGGCCTCGCCCGCGCGAAGGGGGATCCAACGGGACCGGGGGATCTCGATGCCCTGGATGGCCTGGATCCTCGCGAAGGTCTCGGGGGTGGCGAGGATGTCCCAGTCCGTGTTGCGCACCAGGACGGGAAGGGCCGCGATGTGGTCCGAATGTTCGTGGGTGATGGCGACCCCGCGCACCTGCTCCGGGTCCCAGCCCACCTCCGACAGGCGCAGCCGGATCTGCTTGAGGGAGATCCCGGCGTCCACCAGGAGCGTTCCGGGACCCTGCGAGAAGGCGTGGCAGTTCCCCTTGGAGCCCGAGGCGAGCGAGGCGTAGCGCATTCCCCAGGATAACCTGCGCCGGGGGTTGCGGGGATTTCCCTCGTTGGTGCTACACTTCTCTACATCAAATGACGAATCCCGCATCCGATATCCCCATCCAGTCACGCCTCGCGGAAGCCTACCGGGACCTTCCCGAGGCGATGCGGCGGATCGCCGATGTCCTCATGTCCGACCACCTCCTGGGGGCCCTGTGGGGCATCGAGTCCATGGCCCAGCGCGCCAACGTGAGCGTGGGGACCGTGGTCCGCTTCGCCAAACGCCTGGACTACAAGGGTTTCAGCGAATTCCGGGACGCCCTCCGGCAGGCCTGCCATGAGCGGAGCGGGGATTCGGAACTCGAGCTGCTGGAGGCCCCCACCGACATCTACGGCGCCCTGGCCGAGGTGGCCCGGCGGGATGGCGAGAACCTCAACCGGCTCATCCAGGTGGTGGACCACACCACCCTGGAGACGGCCGTGGCGATGATCACCCAGGCCCGGCACCGCGTGATCCTGGGCCGGGGCGTCTCCCACGTCATGAGCCTGATCCTGGCCTTCTATCTCACCCAGGCCGGGCTGCCCTGCATCGCGGCCATCCCTTCGGACTTTTCCAACCAGGTGGCCAACCTGGGCGAGCACGACCTGATGATCGTCCTCAGCTTCATGCCCTACAGCCGGGAGACCGTGGACTCCGCCATCTTTGCCAAGGCCTCGGGCGTGCCCGTCCTGGCCTTCTCCGACCGCGCCGATTCCCCCCTGGCCCCCTACGCCGACATCCTGATCCCCGTGCCCAGCGAGGACCTCCTGTTCAGCTGCAGCGTCACCACGTTCTCCGCCCTGGCCCACGCCTTCGCCATCGTGGCCGCCAGCCAGGACCAGTCGGGCACCCTGCACCGCCTGAAGGCCGCGGACAAGGTGGCCCAGCCGCTGTTCGTGGACCACTGGCTGCCGATGCGCCCGGGCGCGTTCAAGGCCGAGCGCAAGGGCTAGCCGAAGGCGCGTCAATCCGGATGGATGGGTCCCTTCCGGTCGCGAAGGGACAGCCCCGGCCTTCCTGCGAGCACGGCCTGCACCTCGCTGATCATGGAAAGCGCGATGAGCTCGGGCGATTCGGCCCCGATGTCCAGCCCCGCGGGGGCGTGCAGGATCGACCGGCGGGCTTCGGCCAGGGGGCCTTCCTCGGCCTGCAGTTCCCGGAGGATCCGCGCGCTCCGCGTGCGGTTGCCCTGGAGGCCCAGGTAGCCCAGGGGCGCCTTCAGGAGCGCGGCCAGGGCGGCCTTGTCGGCCTCGTACACGTGGCTCACCACCAGGGCGGCGGTGCGGGCGTCGAAGGGGATGCCGGCCAGGGATTCCGGGGGATGCCCCACCACGATGCGGTCGGCGCCGGGAAAGCGCTCCGGGGTGGCCAGGCCGGGGCGGTGGTCGGCCAGGCCCAGGAACCAGCCCAGGTCCCGTCCCAGGCGGAAGAGAGGCATGGCGTGCTCCCCGGCGCCGTAGACCCACAGGGCCACGGGCGGTACAAGGGGTTCCAGGAGGAGATCGGCCTCCCCGCCCTCCAGCCGGAGGGTGCGGGCCTCGGCGGCGGGAACGGGGGCGCGGAGCGGGGCCTCCAGGGCGGACGGGACCGGCTGGAGAGGCCGTCCCTCCTCGAAGACGAACCGGTCCCCGGGAGAAACGGGCACCTCGCCCCTGGCCCCGAAGACGGTCGCGAGCAGGCCGGATTTCCGGTCCCGGGCCAACCGCTCGCAGTGCGCCAGCCAGGGCGGCACGCACCCGGGCTCCACCCGTTCCAGGAGCACCTCCGCCCGGCCCGCGCAGCCCATGCCGGTGCCCCAGATGAGGTCGATCTCGCTGCCCAGGTCGAAAGTGACCAGCAGGGGATTGCGGCCCTCCAGCACCGCCGCCACCCGCTCCTTCACGTCGGTCTCCATGCAGCCCGCGCTGATGCCGCCCTGCTGGAGGCCCCCGGGGCGGAAGACCATCCGCGCCCCGGGCTTGCGGTACGAACTGCCCTTGGTGCGCACCAGGGTGGCCAGGGCGGAGGGCTCCGGAAGGGTTCGCAGGCCGGCGGCGATCTCCCCGAACCCCCGCATGGCTAGAAGCGCTCCCACAGCCTCACGGCCAGCTCCCGGCTGCGCGCGGCCAGGGCCGCCTCGTCCAGGCCGTTGGTGAGAACCTTGCCTTCCATGAGGATCCGGCCCGCGCAGATGGTGGTGTCCACCGTCGCCTGGGAGATGCCGAACACCAGGTGGCCCAGGACCGTGGTGCCGTCCAGGGGCGTGGGGGCGTGGTAGTCCACCAGGATGACGTCCGCGGCGGCGCCCTCCTCCAGCGTGCCCAGGGGGAAGCCCCAGAGCTGCGTGGCCAGTTCGGGGTTCCGCGCGAACAGGGTGCCCGCGATCTCCATGAAGGCGCAGGTGGGGTTGTCCTGCCGCAGGTGCTGGGCCCACATGGCCACGCGGATCTCCTCCAGCATGTTCACGGTCATGGCGTCCGTGCCCAGGCCCACGCGCACGCCCTTGCGCGCCAGGCCCAGGACGTCGGCGATGCCGACGGCGTTGTTGAGGTTGGACTGGGGGTTGTGGGCCACGAAGGTGTCCGTTGAGGCCAGGATCTCCTGGTCGGCCGGGGTGGCATGGACGCAGTGGGCGGCGATGCTGCCCCTGCCCAGGAGGCCGTGGGCCGCCAGACGCGCCACGGGGGTCCGGCCGTGGTGGTCGAGGTTGAATTTCACGTCCGAGGCGGCCTCGGCCACGTGCACGTGGAAGCCCACCCCCGCGTCCCGGCCCATCGCGGCGGCGCGGTCCAGGGTCTTGTCGGAGAGGGTGAAGGCGGCGTGGAGGCCGAAGAGGGCCCGCAGGTGGGGGTCCTTCTCCTCGGCGCAGCGCCTGGCGAAGGCCGCGTTCTCCTCCAGGCCGGCGTCGGTGACGGCCTGGCCGTCCCGGTCGGACACCTCGTAGCACAGGCAGGCCCGCACGCCGCTGCGGCGCACGGCGCCGGCGATGCGGTCCAGGGAGCCGGTGGCCGCGAAGGGGCTGGCGTGGTGGTCCACCAGGGTTGTGGTGCCCTTGCGCACGGCGTCGGCGAGGACGACCTCGGCGCTCACCTCCACGTCGTCCAGGGAGAGCTTGCGGTCCAGGCGCCACCAGAGGTTGTCGAGCACCTCCTGGAAGTTCGCGCTGGGGGCCGCCTTGCCAAGGCCCCGGACGAGGGTGGAATAGAAGTGCATGTGGGCGTTCACGAGGCCCGGCATGACGACCTTGCCGGCCGCGTCCAGGGTGCGGTCGAAGGGGCCGGGGATGGACGCCTTGGGGGCGATGCGGGCGATGCGCCCGTCTTCGATGAGAACGGCCTGGCCTTCCAGTACGTTGCAGGGATTGCCGAACGTGATGACGGGGCCGCCGTGGATGAGGATTCGCATGGGTACGTTCCGGATGCCGGGTTCAAGGGAAAGGCCGGTGACGGGTGGTGATGATATCACC
>DBMS01000119.1:0-156 GCA_002297665.1 Holophagaceae bacterium UBA692
CGGTGAGGCGGAGAGCTCCGCCATTTCCAAGGAGGAAGATCATGTCCGGATCGTTGAACAAAGTCATGCTGATCGGCAACCTGGGCCGGGATCCCGAGCTGAAGATGACCCCCTCCGGGCAGGCCCTGGCCCGCTTCTCGGTGGCCACCACCGAGA
>DBMS01000119.1:199-2440 GCA_002297665.1 Holophagaceae bacterium UBA692
CGCAAGGGCAAGCAGGTCCTCATCGAGGGCCGCATCCAGTACCGCGAGTACACCGATCAGGCAGGCGTCAAGAAGACGGCCTGTGACATCCGCTGCGACAATTTCGTAATGCTCGGCCGGCTCGAGGACGGCGGCGGTCGCCCGTCCGGCGGAGGCGGCGCCGAGGACTACGAGCCCACGGGCGCGCCCTCCCCGGCCTCGGGCGGCGGCCAGGCCTACGACGACGACATCCCGTTCTGAGGGAACACCGCCCCGGTTCACGGGTAATGCGAAAGGGCCGAAATCCCAAGGAATTTCGGCCTTTTCAATTCCGTCGTGAATGTTCCGGTGTTTGCAGGCAAGTTGCCGAGCATCCGGTTTGTAACTTGAATTCGGCTACTGTGGTAGCCGAAAAAGCTTTAATTCGGCGATTGTGGTCGATTAAGTGAGGTTCGCTCATCCCTGGGGTCTTTGCCGTCCTCAAACCCTACGTATGGGCCCAGGGTACTTGGCCACCCGCGCATCTGCGGTGAGCAAGGCAACGCCTTCAACCAGGGCCTGCGCCACGAGGATCCGATCGAAGGGGTCCTTGTGGAGGGGTGGCAGTCCGTCCGCGGCGATGGCATGTTCGCTGGTGATGGGAAGTTCGCTTTAGCCGTTGTCGAGGAGCCCCCTGCGCAGGAGGCGGGTGTCCAGAAGCCGTTTCAATCTTCACCCCCGAACAGGCCCTCGATTTCCTTGCTTCCCATGGAATCGAAGTCCTCCGGGATGGAGATCTCCCCGGCGAGGAAACCAAGGCGGCGCGGTTTTCCCCCGTCCGGCGCATCCAGGGCCGTTACTTTGACCAGGGGCTTGCCGGCCTTGGCGATCACAAAAGGCTCGCCCTTTATGGCCTGCTCGATCAGCCTCGACAGGTGCGTTTTGGCCTCGTGGATATTGACGGTTTGCATAAAGGGTTCCGGATGAACTAAGTCCGATTAGTTTGGTTCGGACTTCTGCACCGTCAAGGGCCCTGGCTCAGCCCGCCTTCTTCCGGCAATAGAATCGCATCGTATTCCCCAAGGGCAGTACAAGCCCCACGGCCGACGCAAGGAGGGCCGCAGGGCCTAGCAGGGCGCCCAGCGCCATGTGGAGCCAGGTCCAGGGGCTCCGTCGCAGGGCCAGGCCCGCGGGGTTCCCCATGAGGGCGCGGTAGAGCCGGTTGGGTTCGCCGGGAAGGAGATTGAGCGCGTTCTGAAGGGTGGTGAACGCGGAATATTCGACCGAGTGGTAGGTGTGTTCCTCCACCGTGAAACCGCGGCGTTCCACCAGGGCCGCGAGAGAGGCGGGGGTGAGGAAGTGGAGGTGGTGCGGGTGGTCGAAGCAGAGGTTGCGCCGGCCCAGGACCCGGAAACCCAGGGTGCGGAAATTCGGGACCTCCACCACCAGCAGGCCCCCGTCGGCCAGNNAGGTCCCGGGCGCAGGCCACGTAGGCGCCCGGGTCTTCCAGGTGCTCGAGAACGTGGAAGAACGTGACGACGTCGAAGGATCCCTGTGGCAGGGCCAGTCCAGGCAGCTCGCCCACAGCTACATCGATGCCCCGCAGGCGCCGCGCAGCCTCCGCGGCGGTGCGCGAAACCTGCGTGCCCTTCACCCGCCAGCCGTGGTTCCTGAACAGCTGGAGGAGGTCCCCTCGACCGCACCCCACGTCCAGGATCGCCCCGGTGCCCCGGGACCTGGCGGCGATGGCCCGGTACCGGAAGGCCTTCAGCCCCACCACCGCCTTTTCCGCCAGACCGAGGAAACGGCCTCCGGACGTCTCTTCGTAATAGGTCTCCTGGTACAGCTCCGCCTGGGAGGCGGCTTCCGGAAGGGTCCGTAGGCTGGCGCCCCCGCAGGCCAGGCAGCGCTCGACGGCGGGCTCACCGGGCTTCCAGGGCGCCAGGGGGCCGCCCCCGCAGAATCGGCATGCCATGCTGCCCCCTCAGGCCTCCGGCCCGATGCGCGTCCCCGCGCACAGGACCGTATTCTTGGGCACCACCACGATGCCGTCCTGGACCACGTAGTCGCCCGCGTCCCGTTCCGTGCCCCGGGGGAAGGGCTTGATCACCACGCCCGCGCCCAGGCTCACGTTCTTGTCCAGGATGGCGCCCTCGATGTGGCAGTCGGGGCCGATGCCCAGGGGCACTTCGCAGTGGCGGCGCTGGTAGTAGTCGGCGCCCATGACGATGCTGTCCAGGATGCGGGTGCGGGGACCGATCTGGCTGCGGACGCCGACGATGG
>DBMS01000119.1:2476-3182 GCA_002297665.1 Holophagaceae bacterium UBA692
TGGAGCCGGGCAGGAACCGGGAGTGGGTGTAGATGGGGTGGTGGGCGTCGTAGAGGTTGAAGGCGGGGTTGGGGCGGGTCAGCTCGAGGTTGACGTCGTAGAAGGAGCGGATGGTGCCGATGTCCTGCCAGTAGCCGTCGAAGTCGAAGCCGGAGACGTTCATGCGGCTGATGGCGAAGGGGATGACGTGGTGGCCGAAATCGTCGAAGTCGGGGTGGTTCGTCAGCAGGTCCACGAGTACCTCGGTCCTGAAGAGGTAGATGCCCATGGAGCCCAGGAAGGGGCGCTCCGGGTCGTCCCGGCTGACCATCGCCGCCTGGGCCTCGGGGGTCTTGGGCTTCTCCACGAAGTCGACGATCCGGTCGTCGGGGGTCCGCTTGAGGAGCCCGAAGCGGTCCGCCTCGTCCTTGGCCACGGGCTGCACCGCCACGGTGATGTCGGCGCCCTTGGCGACGTGATGGGCCACCATGGGGGCGTAGTCCATGCGGTAGAGGTGGTCCCCGGCCAGGATGAGCACGTGTTCGGTGCCCACCACCTGGATCTGGAACAGCTGCTTGCGGATGGCGTCGGCGGTGCCCTGGTACCAGCCTTCGCTGGTGGGGGTCTGCTCCGCGGCCAGCACCTGCACCCATCCGGTGTGGAACACGTCGAACTTGTAGCTCTCGGAGATGTGCCGGTGCAGCGAGACCGAATTGAACTGCGTCAG
>DBMS01000119.1:3202-4756 GCA_002297665.1 Holophagaceae bacterium UBA692
GGTACTTGCCGGCGATGGGGACCGCGGGCTTGGAACGCATCTTGGTGAGCGGGTAGAGCCGCGCGCCGCGGCCCCCTCCGAGGATCACGGCGAGGACGTTGTTCAGCTTGGGCATGGGTGCTCCTGTCATTGGCCGGAGGCAAGGCGGACTGGGTCGGTATGTCTAAAGTAAGCCCAAACCGGCCCCCTGGGGGGGCCGGAATGCGCCATTCTGTTATAAGGTCTCCTAGCGGTCCACCTTGATCACGATGGAGTTCGAGAACATGTCCTGGAACCCCTTCCGGTCCGAGCCCAGGATGAGGAGGTAGGGCAGGCACGCCAGCATGCCGCTGACCCAGTGGCCCACGAGGCGGAGGATCGCNNGGGACGACCCGGAGCTTCATGACCTTCTTGCCGATGGTGGCCCGGAATTTGACCTGGCACCAGAGCATGAAGACCAGGTAGCCCAGCCCCAGGAACGGGTAGAGCAGGCAGCTGAAGATGACCGTGATGCCGTGGGAGACCGTGCCCAGCACCGCCGAGGCGACGATGAAGACGATGAACAGGAGCAGCGAGATGCCCGCGTCGATGAGGTAGGCCACCAGCCGCGTGCCGAAATCGCCCCGCTCGATGGCGCCGCCGGAAAGGAGCGGCTGGGCGTCGTCGGGAACGCCGGGCAGGTAGGGCTGCAGGAACGCGGGGGCCGGGTTCTCGCCCTGGGGGGCCATGGGCCGGGGAGCCGGGGGAGGAACGGGCGGCGGGGCAGGGGCCGCCCGGGGCGGCGGTGGCTGCAGGGCGATGGCGTCCGTGCCGGGCGCCCCGCCCTGGATCTTGGCCATCTCGTCCAGGTTCATGCGGACGGTGCCCAGGGGGTTCATGTCCTCGGAGGGCCGGGGGTCGATGAAGGTGAGCTGCATCTGGCCCAGGGTGATGCGGTCCCCNNGATGCCGTTGACCAGGACGCCGTTGCTGCTGCCGAGGTCCTGGACCTCGTAGCCCGTGGCGGTCCGGCGGAGCACGGCGTGGTGGCGGGAGATGCTGGGATCCGCCAGGCGCAGGGCGTTGTCCAGTTCCCGGCCTATGTTCACCTCATTGTCGACCAGTTCGAATTCTCGGGCTCCATTACTCTCTTGAACGAGCAGTTTTGCCATGGTCTCCCCTTTATTTTCTGGATCTCTTGAGCAGTCTAGTGGTGTCCAATGGGTTATGCAAACAGTCAACCCATGGGTTGGCGGGTAATTTGCCCGGAACGGGGTTCAACCTTGACCTGACCCCATGAACTCAGCCAATCTGGCATCCCTTCTCCCCCGTGGAGGCCGCATGGTCCTTTTCAACGCAGCTACCAAAGAGCTGACCGCCAAGATCGTCTATTACGGCCCCGGCCTCTGTGGCAAGACCACCAACCTCCAGCATGTCTATGATTCCCTTCCCCAGGACGGACGGGGGAAGATGCTCAGCCTGGCCACCCAGACGGACCGGACCCTCTTTTTCGACTTCCTGCCCATCGAACTGGGCACGATCCGGGGCATGAAGACCCGCATCCAGCTCTATACCGTGCCCGGCCAGGTGTTCTACG
>DBMS01000187.1 GCA_002297665.1 Holophagaceae bacterium UBA692
GGTCTCCAGGGGGGCCGGCGCCGCGGGGGCCGCGGCGTCCTGGCCACCCAGGTGGGCGTGGATGGCTCCCTGGCCGGCGTCGAGGGCGATGCTCACCCCGGTCCCGTCGCTGGTCACGGTGGCCTGGGTTCCGGGCGTCACTTCCAGGACGATCCGGGTGACGGGCTGCGGCGCCGTGGCGAACTGCGCCAGGCGGGAGCGGAGGATCTGGGGGCACACCAGGGCCTGCATGTCCTTCCGGGTGACCTTGTCCCCGCGGTTGACCCCGGGCAGGTCCACGACGACCCGGGCCGGATTGGGGAGCACCTGGAGGCGGGGGACGCCGACGAATCCCGGGATGCTCAGCTTGAGCACCTGGACGGATCCGGGCTGCATGCTCGCTCCAGCAAGCGTTGCGATGGCGGCGTTGGTGCCGGCATCAGGGAGGGCTCCGTTGAGAGATCCGGATTGGATCCCCGCCAGTACCACGCCCCCTGCGACCAGCAAGGAACTCAGGCGAGCATTCATCGTTTACCCTCCTCGCGTTTGAACGTCTTGACGACGGTTCGGAAGATTTTGGTGTTAGTGCTGCTG
Source organism: Holophagaceae bacterium UBA692 (assembly GCA_002297665.1). Classification (GTDB taxonomy): domain Bacteria; phylum Acidobacteriota; class Holophagae; order Holophagales; family Holophagaceae; genus Mesoterricola. Next base: position 574 of record DBMS01000187.1, read on the forward strand.
GCATCCCACTGGTGGAACGTGACGGCCTTGTCGTTGACGCCGACCAGTTCACCGTCCCGGAAGCGGTACCCGATGGGCAGGGAACGGACGTTCCCGCGGGCATCGGTGACCACGGCCAGGACCTTGCCGTTGGAGACCACCATTCCCTTGACGCCGATGTCATCCACCATGTCCCCCTTGTTGGTCTGCTCCGCATCGGTGGGAGCGGAGAAGGGGTCCCGCTGCAGGGTGGGCCGGTAGGGTGTCGCCCGGACGGCAATGAGGTCGTCGGGGTTGATCCCCTGGTTGGCGGAGAGGGCCGGGGTCGCGACGGATTCCGCGCGGCCCTTGGGGCCTTCCTTGGGTGGGGTGCCCTGGGCGCAGAGCTGCAGGCCGAGCGCCAGGGCGGGTAGGATGGTTGCGATCCGGGCCATGGTCTCAGTCTCCCGATTCTTTCTTGGCCGCAGCAGGGGCCGGCTTGGGGGCCGGGGTGCCCGCCGGGGCCGCCGGCGGGGCCGGGTTGTAGACGAACGCGCTGACCTTGCAGGTGACGGAGACGGGATACAGGCTGCGGTTGGCTTCCCGCTTCAGGGCCATCTCGCTCAGGTTGATGATCTTCTCGTAACCGGAGATCAGCGAGGCGAACTGTCCGAGGGTGTGGTAGCCCGCGCGGAAGGTGAACTGCACCGGGTACTCGGTGTAGTAGTCCTTGGCGATGGGGGCCATGAGCGTGAAGGCCACCTGCTCGATGCCCGCGGTGTCCGCCAGTTTCTTGACGCGGTAGGGAAGCTCGCCGCGGTCGGCGTCGGTGGGCATGATCTTGATCAGTTCGTCGATCACCTTCTCCTGCTCGACGACCTCGGCCTTGAGCTTCTCGTAGTTGGCCTTGAGGGCGTATCCCTTGGCGACGTCCGCCTGGAGACCCTGGTTGACCGTCTTGAGGCCCGCGAGCTCATCCCGTTTGCCTTGCAGGAAGAAGACGATGAGGATGGCCAGCATCAAGCCCGCGAGGCCACCGATCAGCAGTTGTTTCTGAAGTTGCGAGTTCATGGCTACCTCAGGCCGAATTCTTCAAATCACAGGAGATGGTGAATTCGACGGTGCGTCCGTTCTTGTTGGCGGCCGGGTAGTTGACGTTCTTGAACCACTTGGTCTGTTCCACCAGGCGGTTCCGGAACTGGTTGACGGCCTCGAAACTGGAGCTCTCGCCCTTGATGCTGATGCTGAGTCCCTTCTGGCTGATCTCCCGGAACCAGACGTCGTCCGGCAGGGCGTTGGCGAGCTCCTCCAGGAAATGGACGGGGAGGTGCTGGAATGACTTGAGCGCCATCATCACTTCCTTTTTCTTCTGGAGCATCTCCTTCTGGGTCCTGAACTTGCGCTCAAGCTCCATGTATTTCTCGAGCTCCTTCTTCTTGGCCTCGAGTTCGACCTTGGTGCGCTGTTCGCGCTCGATCTGCGAATTGAGCATGACGTAGTAGATGCCGCCCGCCGATGCGATGAGCAGGCCGAAAAGCACCCCTGCGATGGGAAGACTCGGGCGCCCGGTGGCCGCGGAATCGGCGTAGACCGGGACGGCCTCGGCCTTTTCGGCCTTCTTCCCACCCACCTGGGCGAGCGTGTCTCCCAGAAGGTTGATCTTGATCATCGGTCCCCCACTTGGCGCAAGGCCAATCCGACCGCGACAGCGGCCGTGCAGCCGACTCCATTGACCACGGCCGGGTCCAGGCTCCGCTCATCCATTTCGAGGAGCTGGAAGGGATTCAGCCGATCCACGGAAACCCTCAGACGATCCCCGAGAATCTCGGGCAGTTTGTCCACCTTGGCGCTGCCGCCGCAGAGGAGGACCCGGTCGAGGCGGTCCACCTTGAAGCTGGAGCGGAAGAAGTCGATGGTCCGGCCGAGCTCGTCGGCGAACCCGTCGGAAACGGAGGAAAGGGAGGGCTCGACCTCCTCGGGGGTCCGGCCCTCGGCGGCCCGGCCTTCCTTGAGCAGTTCCGCGGCCTCGCGGCTCACGCCCCAGTCCTCCATGAGCTTGTCCGTGAACCGGTGGCCGCCCCAGGCGATATCGCGCCAGAAAAGCGACTTGCGGCCAACGAGCATGGTCAGGTTCGTGAACTGGGCGCCGATGTTGACCAGGGCCACCACTTCGTCACGCCCGCCCGGGGGCGAGTTGATCTCGTAGGCGTTCTGGATGGCGAACACGTCCACGTCCACCAGGACGGAACGGGCGCCCGCCATGGCGACGCAACCGATGTAGGACTCGATCTTGTCCTTTCGGCAGGCCACCAGGACCACGTCCATGTTCCCTTCCGCGGGGCGCTCCTCCAGGACCGCGAAGTCCAGGGCGTAGGCGTCCAGGCCCTGGCCGGCCGGGAAGAAGCTCTCGGCCTCCCACCGCACCGATTCCGCCAGTTCCGTGGGGCTCATGAGGGGGAAGGTCACTTTCTTGACCATCACCTGCTGCCCCGCCACGGAAATGGCCACGTCCCGGGCCTTGATCTTCTGCTCCGCGAGCACCTGGCGGATGGCCGCGGCCACCGCGTTGCTGTCCATGATGTCCCCGTCGACGATCGCGTCGAAGGGGAGCGGGGCTATGCCAAGTTTCTGGAGCCGGTACCGCTGGCCCGCGCCTTTGCCTAGCACCTGCAGTTCACAGACCTTTACGGAACTGGACCCAATGTCCAGGCCCACGAGCTGGTTTTTTTTGCCACCGAAAAGACCCACTTGGAGCCTCGCTTTAGTTGATTAGGCGGTTCAGTTTAACCTTTATATCGTTCCGGTCAACCGAATGTTGGTATCAAACATTTTTATCCGGATCGAACGCGACGATGACGACGGTGATGTTGTCCTCGCCCCCATTGCCCATGGCTTTGGCAATCAAGCGCCCTGCGGCTTCTTCCATGTCCGGGGCGTTCTGGACTATTTCCCAGATCTCCCCATCTTGAACCATTCCTGACAGTCCGTCGGAGCAAAGCAAGATCCGGTCCAACTCCTTGACCTGGATCTCCCGCACCGAGATGTCCAGCTCCCCCCCGTTGCCCAGGGCCTGGGTGATGACGTTGCGGAAGGGATGGCGCCGGGCCTCGTCGGGGGTCAGGATCCCGTTGGCGACCTGCTCGGCCACCCAGGAGTGGTCCCGGGTGACCTGCTGGATCCCGTCGCCGTTAAGCAGGTAGGCCCGGCTGTCCCCCACGTGGACGAGGGTGACGGTGTCCGCGTTGACCAGGCAGGCCACGACGGTGGAGCCCATGGACTCGCGCTCGGGGTTGGACCGGATGTCGTTGAGGATGCCCTGGTCGGCCAGGAGAAGCGCCGCCTTGAGGCGGTTTCCGTCGTAGGGCAGCGCGGTGTCGTATTCCACGGGCCACGTCTTGTCCCGCTCCACCGTGTGGGTGATGAACTGGCCGACCTTCTCCACCACGATCTGGCTGGCCACCTCGCCGGCGGCATGACCGCCGAGCCCGTCGGCGACCACGTACAGGCCCAGGTCGGGCTCCATGAGGAAGTTGTCTTCATTGTGCTTGCGAACGCACCCCACTTCCGTCCGTCCCGCTGCCGCCACCCGCATGCTCAACCCCTTTTGAATAGCTTTTCCAGCTTGATGCGCGTCTCCGCGACCAGTTCGTTCCACTGCTCGCCCAGGCTCGCCATCTGCTCCTTGGCCTTGCCCTTCGGGTTGGTGGACTTCCCGGGCTGCCTGAAGATCGCGTGGTCGGGGGCCAGGTTGTGCACGGTCTCCCAGAGCCGGGTGGCCCTGGCCTGCATCCCCAGCCCCTGGAACGTCTGGGCCAGCAGGATCATGGAATCGACGTCCTTGGGGTTGAGCTTGATGGCCGTCTCCAGCGCCTTCACCTTGCCGCGGGCGTCGCCGCCGGTGGCTTCCAGCACCTTGCCGTGGAGGGCGTGGAACTCGGGACGTTCGTTGTCCAGGCGCAGGGCGTAGAGGATCAACGCCAGGGAACGCCCGTAGGCGCGGCCGTCGTAGGCGCCCTGGGCATCCTTGAACCACTCGTCCGCGGTCTTGGGAACCGCCGTGCGATCCGGACCCTCGTCCAACTGGATCGCGGGCGCAGGCGAGGCCGCCTGGGGCTGGGCCCGCACCGGCTCCGGCGCCGGAGCGGCGGCGGCCCGGCCGGGGGTGTCCTTGAGCATGCCGAAGGCCTCCGCCAGCATGCGGAAGCGCCGCTCCGCATCGGCCTTCGCTTCGCCCGTGAACCGGTCCGGGTGCCACTGCTTGGCCATCCGGTGGTAGGCCGCCTTGATCTCCTCGATCGAGGCGCCTGGCGAAATTTCCAGCACTTCGTATGGGTTCATCTCAGTTCCATGGCGAACGGGAGCATCTCGGGGTGTGGGGTGTGTCCTGTGTGTCTGTGATATTAACCCAGGACTCTTGGGAAAAAGAAAGGGGACAATCGTGGCCCGCGGCGGAACCCGCCAAGGATCTCCCGGTCCGGAAAGACCTTTGGCCCGGATCCCCGACGCTTGGAGAATCTATCTCAATACCGCGTTTGGTGGCACACTCGTACCGGAGGCGGAAGGTGGGCATGGGTCCGGGTTCGTTGGCAGATCTGAGGGATGGGCTGGATGCGGGGGATCTTTCCGCCACCTTCCTGGCCCTCGGCTGCCTTGACCGCATGACCGCCCTCGAGCCCCGGCTCAACGCGACCACCCACCGGGACGCCGCCCTGACCCTCGCC
>DBMS01000100.1 GCA_002297665.1 Holophagaceae bacterium UBA692
GCGGTCAGGACGAAGGTGATGATGACCCGCAATGGGTAATTAATCCGGAACTTCATGGTGCAGCAGGTCCCATCAGGAGACCTCCCGCACCATCAGGTAGGACACGGTCGTGCCAATGAGCGCAGGCACGACCAGGGAGGCCTGGCCGGTGGTTTCCGCCAGGAACACGACCGGTACCAGCAGGGTCCCATGGGTGGCCCCGGCCAATGCGGAGGCGCCGACCATGGTCAAATAGCCCGTTTGGCCGATGCCCAGCAGGCCGTCGATACCGGCGCCCACCGCAGCGCCCATGGCGAGGGATGGAAGCCAAAGGCCGCCGATGCCGCCGCCGGCGAACGTCAAGGCGGTAGCGAAAAGTTTCAAAGCCAGGAAAACGGCTGCTTCCCTTGGCAGCGAATTGCCCTGGACCAGGTATTGGACCAGCTCAAGGCCGCCGCCTTGGGTGATCGCAAGGTCCTTCCAAAGGAAATGGCTGGGCAGGGCGAGGAGGCTCAGGCCCACGCCGGCCGCCAGTCCGCGCCAAGCCAGGGGCATGGGATTCAGAAGGTGCTGAAGCCGTGACTTGACCCAGAGGTAGGACGAGGCCGCCATGCCGCAGGCCATTCCCAGCAGGAGGGCCCACACGATTTCGCGGAATCGCAATGCGTAGGGATAGATCTTGGGCAGGGGCAACAGGGGGTTGTGGCCCATGAGGCCGGAAAAGGCAACGTAGCCCGAAGCGGCGGCCACCAGGCACGGGATGAGGGCGGCCGAGTCGAGTTTCCCATTGTGTTCGGCGGCCATGAGGGCGCCGGAGATGGGGGCGCGGAAGACAGCCGCGAGCGCCGCCGCGGCCCCGCTCCGCACCATGACCCGGGCCGGGCGGACAAGGTGCCTGAAATGCTTGAGTCTCGTGGCTGCCGCGTGCAAAAGGCGATGGTACTGGAGCCCAAGGGCGGCGCCAAACCACTTCCCGGGCCCTTCGACCCCTGCGCTGCCCCCGAAACCAATCGTCAACGCGCAGGCTACGACCTTGCCCAGGGATGCCCGGAATGGGAAGACCTTGTAGGGGTCTTTCTTGGCCAGATCCAGATCCTTGAAAAGGGAGACTTCGCCGATTCGGGTCACGGTGAGCCAGAGGGTGGTCAGGAACAGGCCGATAGCCGGGAGGAGGATCGTCAACCGTGTCTGGCCGCCAACCCGGAGGACCATGGGCTCGAAGGACCCCAGGCCTCGGAGGGCTAGCGCGACCAGAAACCCGGTCACAGCCCCCAATGGAAGCGTGACCACCACAATATGCCGGGTATGGGCCAACATGCGAAGCCTGCTGGTGCGGTTCGGAAGAAACCTTCTCAAGGGTAGGGGCGCTGAATCCGGGCGTTGTGTGGTAGACATGTATGAGTTCTGTTCCAAGGAAATCGTAGCGTTTCAAGATTATGTTTGCAATGCAAACAATATGCATCGGGAACAATATGGCGACCGTCAGCAAGGCCCACCTCATCCAGGACTGCATGCAAAGCCTCCGGAGGATCGTGAAGGTCCTGGAAACCTATTCCGAGGGTGTCGAACGGCGCTTCGACCTCACGGGCCCTCAGCTCTGGGCCTTGTGGGAACTGGGCAGGCTCGGGCCCTGCGCACTGAAGGACCTGGCCGCGAAAATGAAGCTGGATCCGAGCACCGTGGTCGGCGTCGTGGACCGGCTCGTGCACAAGGGGCTGGTGATCCGGAACCCGGACCCGGGCGACAGGCGCCGGATCTCCCTCATCCCCACGGCCAAGGGACAGAGGATCCTTGCGGCCGCACCCCATCCGGCGCAGGGGCACTTGCTGGTCGGCCTGGAGAGAATGGATCGGAAGACGGTGGAGAACCTCCATGGCTCACTCGAAGTGCTAGTGGGGGTCCTTGAAGCGGAAAACCTGGAGGTCCCCTTCTTCTTTGCGGAGGAATAGCCCTTGGACCACCTTGGCCTCGGGGGGGTGCAGCACCAGGAAAGTCTGTTTGACAAAATTTGTCTTGCAACCCAAATTAATTGGCATGGCAAGCCGAGGCTCCGCGCCCACCCAACAGGAACTCATCCAGGAGTGCATGCAAGACCTTCGCAGGATCGTCAAGGTCCTTGAGGACTACTCCCTTGGCGTGGAAAAGCGGTTCGGGCTCACAGGGCCCCAATTGTGGGCTCTATGGGAGCTTGGCCGGATGGGACCCTGCGCGCTCAAGGACCTGGCGGGCAAGATGAAGCTTGACTCCAGCACGGTGGTGGGCGTCCTGGATCGGCTGGTCGCGAAAGGCCTGGTGTTGCGCGGTCCCGATTCGCGTGATCGGCGGAGGATCTCCGTTGCGCCGACGCCGGCAGGTGAACGGATCCTGGCGGCGGCGCCCCATCCTGCGCAAGGACACCTCCTGGCCGGCCTTGAGGGCCTGGACCGGGCCAAAGTGGAAACCCTTAACACGTCCCTGGGCCTCCTGGTGGAGGTCCTGGAAGCTGAGCACCTGGAAGCTCCTTTTTTCTTCGCCAGGGAAGGTATCCCAGGATTTCAATGGAATCCTCCCGGCTGGAGGCCGTAGCACTCCAGCACGTCCTTCAGGGAGATGACGCCTTCCATCCGGTTCACGTCCTCCCGGCTGACGACGGGGAGCAGGTCCAGCTTCGATGAGCCCATCCGCTCGAGCGCCCAATGCAGTGACTGGTCCGAGTGGACATGAGGGAAGGACCGGCCGCCGAGGATATCCTTGATCGTCAGGGAGCCGTGATCCGCTTCGTGAGCGCTCTCAAGCATGGCCCGGTTGACGATGCCGACGATGCCCCGCGGGTCGATCACGGGCCAGGCCAACTGGGGACTGGAGGCGGTCATTCCCAGGGCTTCAGCTAGGGACAGCGAGGCGGGGAGGACTTCGGCCGCAGGTTTCATGGCGGAGCGCACCTTGATCCGGTCATGCTCCTGCCGCGATTCGGTGCTGGGAAGGTGGATGCCGTCCTGGCGGGCCAGGGCCCCGTAGATCGGAAGCTTCTGGTAGCGCGAGGAGATGAAGTAGCTCACAAGGTTGGAAATCATGAGGGGGACGATGACGGAGTAGTCGCGGGTCGTCTCGAAGATCATCAGCACCGATGTCATCGGAGCCCGGACGATCCCGGCGAACAGGGTCCCCATGCCCACTAGGGAATAGGCTCCCGAGTTCGCCGTATGGAGAGGCAGGTAATGGTGCGCCACCCAACCTACCGAGCCGCCCACCATCGCACCGATGAAAAGGCTTGGCCCAAACAGGCCTCCCGCGTTCCCCGAGGCATAACTCGTCGTCACGGCAAGGGTCTTCAAGATCACCAGGAGTGCCATCAGTCCAAGCGCCATCCTGCCATTGAGCGCCTCTCCCACGAAACCGTAGCCGACGCCCAGCACCTCCGGGACGAACCATCCCATGAGGCCGACCGCGAGACCTCCGGCGAGGGGATGGAACCCGGCCGTCCAGGGAGGAAATCGAAGGAAGCGTTGGCGCATCCAGAGCAGGCTCCGGGTAAAGGAAACCGAGACAAGCCCCCCGACCACGCCGAGGATGACGTACAGGCCCAGTTCCAGCGGATGGACCAACTGGTACTGGGGGACCTCGAACAGGGGTGAATTGCCCAGGAACAGGCGCATGACCATCCAGGACGTTGCCGATGCAAGGACGACGGACCCCAGGACGGGGGCATGGAGGTCGCTCATCACTTCTTCCAGGGCGAAAAGCACGGCCGCGAGCGGAGTGTTGAAGGCGGCCGCCACGGCGGCGGCGGCACCCACTGGTATGAGGGCCCTGACCTTGTCGGGCTTCAGGCCGAGGTGGCGGCCCAGCATGGACGCGATCCCGGCGCCCACCTGGACGGAAGGCCCCTCCCGGCCCAGGGGTATCCCGCTGGCGAGAGTCACGGATGTGCAGAAGAACTTCCCCAGGACCGTGCGCAAGGAGATGTGGCCTTCCCGCACGAAGAGCGCTGCCTTGGTCTGGGGCACGCCGCTGCCCCGGGCATTGGGGAAGTGGCGGAAGAGCAGATAGCCCATGGACAGGGCCCCCGCCACCGGGATCAGGAGGCGCCTCCAGGGGGAGCCGCCGTGCGGGTACAGGCGGAAGCCGAACCTCTCGGTCAACAGGATGAAGGCTACGACCGTCAGCCCGATCAGGGCCCCGATGACCAGGGTCAGCACGAGGAAAACCTGGTCCTCCCGGTCCTGGAGGAGGGTCCCCCATTGCTTCACGGGCAATTGCCAAAGCTTTCCATCGCCAGGCCCGGTGGCATTTCCCATCATCGGGCTTCGCTTTCCGGCGGGATTCCTGCTTCGGCCTGGATCCGACATCCGGGAGTCCCGAACTGGGTGAAGGTGTGCATGGGTTTCCGTACCCGTCATGACAATTCAAGGATTCTCGGTTAGAGCGTGCTTCACGAATTCGACGCCAGGACCTGGAGCGCTTTCCACCGGGACACCGTGGACCTGTCCTCCTCGCAATTCAAAGATACATTGACAAATTTGATTTGCAAATCAAATTAAACGAAGGGCAAGCGATCCTCCGGGCCAGAGCCGAAGAGGATGTCCCCGGTTGAAAGGGCAATGGGCCATGTACTCGTCGCGTGGATTCAGGGAATGGGAAATGGGTGATATCGACGTCATCCGTCGCGGCAAGGAATACCACCTTTTCCATCTGGTCCTGCCGAACCATGACTACATCGCCCACGCGGTCTCGGAGGACGGAATGACCTGGGTCCGGACTCGGAACGCTCTGTTCACCGGGGAACCGGGGACGTGGGACGACGACATGCTGTGGACCATGCACGTCACCCGGAACCCGGTCCGGAAAGTGTACGAAATGTTCTTCACAGGTCTCCACCGGGCCGAAAACGGTCATATCCAGCGGATCGGCAGGGCCGTGTCCCGGGACCTCCTCCATTGGAAGGAGGAGAATGACCAAGGTCTGCCCCTGGCCCCCCAGGGCCTGATCTACGAATCGGCGGGGAAGGGCGACCGGGGCTGGATCTCGTTCCGGGACCCTTTCCTGTTCCGCCACGAGGGGAGCGAATGGCTTCTGATCTGTGCGCGGGTGGTCCAGGGCATCGGGAGCCGGCGGGGCTGCGTGGGGCTCGTGCGGCGCTCCGTCGACGGCTACGTCCTCGTTGAGCCCCTCTTCTTCCCCCGGATGTACGACGATATCGAATGCCCCTGCCTGGCGGAGCTGGCCGGGTGGTTCTACCTCATCGGGTCCGTGCGGGAGGATGTGGAAGTCCACTACTGGTGGAGCAATTCCTTCCGGGGCGAGTATCAGTCCTTTCGCCACAACGTTCTCCTGCCCAGGGGCAACTACGCCGCGCGGGTCATGAAGGACGGCGCCAGGACCCTCGTGTTCAACGTCTTCATCGATGGGCTGGACGTGGAAAGCGGCGTCCGCTCCATCCCGCCGCCCAAGGAATTGCGGAAGAGCGTCCACGGCGGGCTGGAACTGGTGAGCTATCACCGGTGGGAGGAGAAGAAGCTGGGAACCCGGCCTTTGGCCCGGGAAGCCTTCACGTCCCACCTGGCCAATCCGAAGGCGGCTTGCGAAGGCACTGGGGAATCCATCGCCTTTTCCAGCACCAACGGGTACGAAATCTTCACCGTCCCGGAGGACGATGGGGCCTACCTCTGGACGGGTCAGATCCGGGTTCGTCGGCAAGGTCAATGCGGTTTCGTTTTCGGCCTGGATGACCAGCTTGGCGGCTATTTCATAACCCTGGACGCGGTGCGGGGGGTCGCCCAGATCCGCGCCTGGGGGAGCCGGCCCGAGCGGGTTTTCCGGAACTACATCTATGAAGATCTCCAACTCGGCACCTTCCCGCCTTCGACCGAGGGACGCTATGCCTTCAGCCTGTTGCGCTGGGGGACCTACATTGAACTTTCCATCGACGGAGTCGTGCGCTTGACCCTGGTCGACGGGCAGTTCAATGGCCGCAACCTCGGGGTTTTTGTCGAAAGCGCGGAAGTCGAGCTGGCGCACCAGGCCTTGTTCGCGCTGGCTCCACCTGGGACGGACCGGGCCTGATCGTATTCCGATCCCAAGCGGGAGGACACATGCAGGGTTACCTTGGAAATCAACCGCTTGCCTGGCTCATGGGGCTGGGGACGGCCTTCGTGGTGATGGCTTGCCTCCTCGGGGCACGAAAAATCCTGGTTGGCCGTCTGAAGGCGCTCGCTGAACGGACCGCAACCCACCTGGACGACCTCGCGGTGGACCTTATCGCCAATACCCGGGCCTTCGCCCTGGGCGCCGTGTCCTTGTACGCCGGATCCAGGTTCCTGTCGATTCCCGCAGGGGTGGAGACTGCCCTCAACAGGCTCCTGCTGATCCTGGCCCTTCTGCAGGCGAACCTCTGGGCCATCGCCGCCGTGTCCTCCCAGCTCAGGCGAACGATCCAGCTGCGCCTCGAAGGAGGGGTAGGGGGTGCGACCGCGCTCCGCCTGGTGGGTTTGGGCGTCAAGATCATCCTGTGGGCAGGCTTCCTCCTGGTCGCCCTGGAGAACCTCGGCGTGAACGTCACCGGCCTGGTCACGGGGCTGGGAATCGGGGGACTGGCGGTGGCCCTGGCGCTCCAGAACCTTCTCGGCGACCTCATCGCGTCCCTGACCATCGTCCTGGACCGCCCTTTCGCCATCGGGGACTTCCTGATCGTGGGCGACTTCCTAGGCGTCGTGGAGCACATCGGACTCAAGAGCACCCGGATGCGGAGCCTTTCGGGCGAACAGATCATCTTTCCCAATGGCGATCTCCTGAAGAGCCGAATCCGCAATTTCAAGGCCATGGGCGAACGGCGCGTGGCCTTCACCTTCGGCGTCACCTATCAAAGCTCGCATGCAAAACTTGTGGCCCTCGGTCCCAAGGTCCATGCCCTCGTGGCGGGGCAACCCGGCGCCCGCTGCGACCGGGTCCACCTCAAGGACCTCGGGGATTCAGCCCTGGTCTTCGAAGTGGTCTATTTCCTTGAGGATCCGGACTTCAATCACTACATGGACGTCCAGCAGGCGATCAATCTTGATCTGTTGCAATTGATTGAGATGGAAGGGCTGGCATTGGCCTACCCCACGCGGACCGTCTTCCTGGCCGGGAGGCCCGGCCTCTGAAAGGAGAATCCAGTGCCTCATCGTTCCGAAGGGCTGCGCGGCGTTGGATCTCGCCTTTCGCTTGACAAAATTTGATTTGCAACCCAAACTAATAATGCAGCAAACGTACACCCAAGGGTGCGACTTCGTGGTCGCAGGATTCAGTGAAGGTCGGGCCGCCTTCCATTCTGGCGAATGCTTCGCCGAATGGAGGAATCATGCGCGGACTGCTCCATCCCATTGTGGAACTGAAATCCTTGGCCCCGCCGGGTGAGGATCCTGCCGTTCCTACCAAGCTGGAATCCCATCGGGGGGACCGGCCCAGCATCACGTTGACCGTGGTGACGCGGGGGCCGCATCAGGCCGCCCTTGAACGTATGGTTGCCGGAGAGGAGTCCAGGTCATGAACAAATTCTCTTTCGACCGCCGCACCCCTTTCGTCTTCGCGGATTCCCTTCCGGCCGGGACTTCGCCCACCGATGATGTTCCCGCCCGGACCCCCATCCGCTTCAAGGCGGTGGGCCTTTCCCGGGACACGGATTCGCGGACCTACGTGAGCCGCCATATCGGCTTCAAACTGGGCAAGTTCGCCGGATTCATCCAGGATCTGGTGGTCCGGCTCTGGGATGAAAGAGGTCCCCATGGCGCGCCCCGATACGCCTGCTCGTTGGCGGTGGTCCTCGAGGGGGGAGGCCCCGTCATCGCGGAGCGCCTGGCCTCTGATCCCCGTTCGGCCTTCGACCATGCCCTGGGTGTGCTCGAGCGGTCCGTCCGGCGGACCTTGCAGCGCAGACGGCATGCAATGCGATGAAATAAGGAGGGATCATGGAAACCACCCTCCATCTCATTTCGGATCTTGACGGCACCTGGATCCCCGCGGGCCTGGACCGCGGCCCCCTCCGCAAGCTTGAGGCCAACATCGCCTCCCGCCCGGATCTGACGCTCACCTTCGCCACGGGCAGGTCCCTGCGCTCAGCCCTTCGGGCCTTTGGGCACCTTCTCCGGGTCTGGCCCCGCAACTTCATCGTCGATGTGGGGACGGCCCTGTTCCACGCCCGGGCAGGGGGAGCCTGGGTGGAGAACGGGGACTACGCCTCCTGGGTGGAATCCCGCTGGGATACGCGGCCCCTGGCCGAGGCCGGTCCCCGGTGGCTGCCCACGGGGGTCCGGCCACAACCGGGCATTTCCGCGGCCCGGCGCCTGGCCCTGGAGGTGGATTCCTGGCGGGATGTGCCCAGCGCGGAAGCCGACCTTCGCGAACGCCTCGGACGGATCGGCATGGTCGCCGACGTGCTGGCCACGGGGCGCTGTCTGGACGTGCTTCCCAAGGGCATCAACAAGGGCACGGCAGCGGCCTTCCTGCAGGGCGGTTTCCAGCCTTCCCCTCCGGTCATGGCCTGTGGCGATTCGGAAAACGATATTGCCCTTCTGGACATGGCCGATCTGCCCATCCTGATGGTGGACAGCCGCCTTGATCGCCGGAACCGGGGCCTGCCCTGGGAGCGCGTCCATCGCACCCGGTTTCCGGGGCCCAGGGGCATCCTGGAGGCGCTCCTGACGCTCCGATGCCAGGGGAGGTCCGGATGAAGCCGGAGGGGCTCCACCTCCTCCTGGTAAGCGTCCACGGCCTCATCCGGGGGAATGAACCCGAGCTGGGCCGCGATCCGGACACCGGTGGGCAGGTGCTCTACGTTCTCGAACTCGCCAGGGCCTTGGCTGGCCATCCGGGCGTGGCCCAGGTGGACCTTCTGACCCGGCTCGTGGAGGCGCCCGGCGTGTCCCCGGACTATGCGCGCCCTGAGGAAGCCCTGGGCCCGCACGCGCGGATCCTGCGCCTTCCCTTCGGTCCCCCGCGATACCTGCGCAAGGAGCTCCTCTGGGATCACCTGGACGATCTGGTTGATGCCTATCTGGCCCATGCCCGGAACCTGCCCAAGCTTCCGGATCTGATCCACAGCCACTATGGCGATGCGGGGTACGTGGCCCTGAGGCTGTCCAGCCTCCTTGGGATCCCCTTCGTGCACTCGGGGCATTCCCTGGGCCGGTGCAAGAAGGCGAGCCTCCTGGCCGCTGGGGGCCGGGAGGCGGCCCTGGAACGGACTTTCCACTTCGCCCGGCGGATCCAGGCGGAGGAGGAGGTGCTGGGCCAGGCCTCCCTGGTCATCGCCAGCACCCGCCAGGAGTTGGAGGAGCAGTATGCCGCCTACGAGAGCTTCGACATCCGCAGGGCGATGGTCCTTCCCCCCGGCACGGACACCTCGCGCTTTTCCCCGCCTGGGCCCACTGCGGCTCTGGGAAGGGTCGCCGATTCAGTGGACCGCTTCCTGAAGGATCCGGACAAGCCGATGATCCTGTGCATCGGCCGGCCCGTTCCCAGAAAAAACCTCCTGGGCCTCGTGAAGGCGTTCGGAGAGGACACCGAACTCCGGGCGCGGGCCAACCTGGTACTCGTGGCGGGCAACCGCGATGATTACATGGACCTGGACGAGGCTTGCCGCACGACCTGGGAAGGACTCCTGCACGCCATCGACCGGCACGACCTGTATGGTCATGTGGCGATCCCCAAGCACCATGGGCCGGAGGATATTCCGGGCTTCTACCGGCTGGCGGTTCGCCGCAAGGGCATCTGCGCGAACCCGGCCCTGTCCGAGACCTTCGGCCTGACCTTGATCGAGGCGGCGGCCTCGGGGCTGCCTCTTGTCGTCACCGACAGCGGAGGGCCCAAGGACATCGTGGGCAATTGCCGCAACGGTCTTCTCATGAACGTCCGGGAACCTGCCGAAATGGCCGCCGCCCTCAAGGAGGCCCTCGCCGATCCCAGGCGCTGGGCGGATTGGGGGAAGAACGGGGTGAAGGGCGTACGCACCTTCTACACCTGGGAGGCCCACGCTGCGCGGTACGTCAAGGCCGTGGGGCGGATCCTGAAACGGAACCGGAAGGGGCGCCGAAGAGAGTTGACGGCCATCCGCCCACAGGGCTCCTCACCGTTCCTGAAGGCCGAATGGGCCCTCATGGTCGACCTCGATCGTACCCTCATCGGGGACCGGCCTTCTCTCGCCCCCCTGCTGGAATGGATTGCCACCAACCGGGACCGCCTGGCCTTCGGAATCGTCACCGGGCGCCGCCTGGAAAGTGCGCTCTGGGTCTTGCGGGACTGGGGAATCGACCCTCCGGATGTGCTGGTCTCGAGCGTGGGAACGGAAATCCATTACGGACCCGATTGGCGCCAGGATCCGGGTTGGGAAAGCCATGTCCGGCATGGTTGGCGCAGGGAGGACGTGGTGCGCAGCCTGGCTGGCCTGCCTGGGCTGCGCCTCCAGGCCCGGCGCAAACTCGGGCCCTTCAAGGTCAGCTACCACGTGAACCCCGAGCGCATGCCCGAACTCACCAGGATCCGTTCCAGCCTGGCGGGGGAGGGGTTGCGGGCGAGGCTGGTCTATTCCCAGGGACGCTACCTGGACGTCCTGCCTCACCGGGCCTCCAAAGGCCAGGCGCTGCGGTACCTGGCCATCAAGTGGGGCATGCCCCTCGGCCGTTTCGTCGTGGCGGGGGACTCCGGCAATGATATCGACATGCTGACCGGCGAACCGCTGGCCATCGTAGTGTCCAACCACAGTCCTGAACTGGCCCACCTGGAGGGGCGCAGCGGGATTCATTTCTCCCGGGCCGGTTTCGCCGCTGGGGTGCTGGAAGGATTGCAGCACTATGGCATTTTCCGGCACACGCCAGCACCCGAGGGGGAAGCCAGGGCGGCCTTCGAATTCCCGTGCGTCCCCTGAGGGAGCCCTCCATGGCCGACTTCTACCAGACCGGCGTCGTCGCCACCCTCCACCGCCTCGTCGCCTCCGGGCACGAGCGCCTCGAAGGCGAACTGGTGACGTACGCGAGGAGCCGCCCCATCGCCCTGGTGCTTCCAGCCCTGTGGCGGGAATTCGAAGGGCCGGCCATGCCGCGCATCCTTCGGGAATTGCGGGAGGTTCCCTACCTGGCGCAGGTGGTCTTCACCATCAGTGGCGCGGACGCCCGGCAATTCAAGATGGCCCGGGAAAGGGTGGCCGACCTTCCCCAGGACGTCACCTTCATCTGGAACGATGGCCCCCGCATCGAGGCGATGTACCAACGCCTGCGCGCCAACAACCTGCCGGTCGGTACGGATGGGAAGGGGCGGTCCTGCTGGCTGGCCTTCGGGTACGTCCTCGTGAGCCAGAAGGCCGATGTCATCGCGCTCCACGACTGCGATGTGCTGACGTTCGACCGGGAATTCCTGGCCCGTCTCTGTTACCCGGTGGTCAACCCGAACATCAATTTTGAATTCTGCAAAGGGTTCTACGCTCGTGTGACCGACCGAATGCACGGCAGGGTGACCCGGCTGCTCGTTACGCCCCTGATCCGCTCCCTCCAGGCCATCCTGGGGCCCGTACCCCTTCTGGGTTTCCTGGACAGTTTCCGGTATCCACTGGCGGGCGAATTCTGCATGAAGGCCGATCTGGCCCGGGTCAACCGGATCCCGGCGGACTGGGGGCTGGAGGTGGGCGTCCTGGGCGAAGTGTTCCGGAACTGCTCCGTCAAGCGGGTCTGCCAGTCCGAACTGTGCGACGCCTATGACCACCGGCACCAGGCCCTGTCGCCGGACGATCCCGGCCTGGGCCTGATGAAAATGGCCGTGGACATCTGCAAGACGCTCTTCCGGACCCTCTCGGCCGAGGGGACTCGGCTGGATTCCGGACTGTTCCGTGCCCTGCAGTCGACCTATGTGCGCACGGCGGAAGACACCATCACCCGTTACCAGGCCGATGCGCTCATCGATGGCCTCGTGTTCGACCGTCATCAGGAGGAGGTGACCGTGGAGTGTTTCGCCAAGGCCATTCGCATCGCCTCCGAGGCCTACCTCGCCGATCCCCTGGGCCAGCCGCTCCTGCCCAACTGGAACCGCATCACCGCAGCAATGCCGGGCTTCCTGGAAGAAATTCAGAACCAGGTGGACCTGGACAACGGGAGAGCCTGACGCCATGCCGCCACCCTTCGACATCCTGTTCACCGACCTGGACGGGACCCTGCTGGATCCTTCCCACCGCCGTCGTCGGCCCCTTGGGGCTGAGCTTGGCGCTGAGGCCAAGGTGAGGCCCGCCCTGGATCAAGCCGGGCGGTTCCGGCGCGAGCGTCCCAATAGGGCGACGCCCAGGCTGGTCACCAGAATCGATAGCGGAATGACGGCATAGGCCACGTCCCTGACCCATTCGCCGCTGGGCAGACCCATTTCCAGGGGCACCGAGGCGACGACAGCCGTCGCCAGTCCTTTCGGGACCAGCCATGCCACGAGTTTCCGCTCGGCCGGAATGGGTGCGAGAGCCTTCTGGCCGTGGAAGAACCCCTGACGAATCAACAGCAGCGATAGCGTGAACAGGGCGCCCAATCCGAACGTCCCAAGGTTATTCAACCGGATCTGTGTTCCGAGGTAGACAAAGAAGAAGAGCTTGAGAATGAAGACGGCCTCCGCAAGCACCGCGCTCTCCGTGTCCGTAAGTTGTTGGGGATTGAGGGAGAGCCGGAGGACCAAGGCTTCCGGGAGAAGCTGATCCAGGTTCCTGAGCCCGATGCCAAAGGCTAGGGCGCCAATGGCCCCTGAGAACCCCAGCCATTCCGTAAGGCCCGCGACGACGAGGAGCAGAGCCTCGGATGCGAAGGAGGTCTTGGCCAGTTGCTGGACGCGGGCATGCACCAGAGACCAGAAGAGGGCCGCAGCCAGGCCGATGACCAGGGCCGCGAACAGGCTGGAAAGGAAGGCCCCAAGGGCATGGCCGACGCCCCGGCTCCCTCCGGCGAAGGTGCCTGCCAGGGCGAGGACCCCCACCACCGTGACCACGTCTCCCAGGGCCGATTCGAGCGTGAGGATGGTCCCCATGCGCGGTGAAAGATGAAGGTGCTCAAGGAGAGGGATCGCCACGGTGGCGGCCAAGGGCGATAGCGCCACGCCAAGCAGAATGGAGCCTTGCCATGTCTGGTGCCCCACCCAGTGCGCAATGCAGGACACCGCGAGGATGTTCATCGCCATGATCCCGAATGCGATGCGGATGGCCGGGAGCGCGCTTTCCTTCATCGTTCCAAGGCCCAGGTCAAGGCCACCATGGAACAGGATGATGATGAGAGCCACCTGGGTGAACACGTGTTCCATGGTGGTCCCGCCCGCCGGGCGGACCCAGCCCATGAGCGGGCCGACCACGAACCCCACCAGGATCAGAGGCAGGATGTCCGGGACCATGTGCCGCCGGAATACCGCTTCAAGAACATGACCCAGGAAGAACAGGCCGCCGCAGGCGGCAACGAGGAGCGGAATGGGCATGCTTACGTCTCCGGGATCGTTGATTTGTTGCCGTCCCGCTCCACCCGGTAGTGGGGGCTCATGATTTCCACCCCGGCTGATCGGAAGCTCTCCTGGATATTCGCATGGAGGAGGGAATAGGTGTTGGCCATGCGGGAGCGCTGCTCTGTGTGGGCGCTATGCGGTCGGCCATGGGGCAACTTCGGGGTCATTATGGGGTGAAGCTGCCATCTCCACCACGGGGGCGGGCGACCCTGGCCGCGGCGCGGGCTTGCGTCAGGAAGCGGGACTGGTCGCCATGACCAGTGCCGGAGGTTGAGGGGCTACCGGGGCGCCAAGGTGCACCTCTTTTCGGAATTCCTTGAGGACCAGAACCTGGAGTCCATCCATGCCCAGGCCCCAAGCTTTGAAGCCGCCCGGGTGGAGAATTGCAGCCATTGGGCGCACCTGGACCAGCCGGACTTGTTCATCGCCCGGGTGGAAGGGGCTTCGAAAAGGCCGCGGGTGCTCCAGGCTCCTCCCGAGCCCCTGGAACCGGCGCCTGCGGTGGAGAAGGCCGGGAACCCGCCGGCGCCTGCCGCCACTTCTGCCCCAAGGGCGCGATCAGGTTGCCCCGACCCTTGCCGGGTTCTTCAGGAGCCGTCGAATGTTGAAAGCAGCCCTTATCCTTGCGGCCCTCGCGGGGGACACCCCGAAGGTCGTTGACGCGGGAGCCGTTTCGCCGGTGTGCACCGCCGTTCAGGTTTGCGCGATGGATCCGTTCCCCGAGGCCGGCGCGCTCCGGAACGTGAGCATCTACGCGCCGAAAGACCAGGAAGTCCTGGCCATCACCGACGAAGGCGCGTCGCTCACAAGGCCCTATTACCGCTTCGACGCGGAGGTGACCGGGACGTCCCCGTCGGATTGCCGGTTCGAGGTACGCGAAGGCGGGTCCGTGCTGGGCCCGGAGGAAGGCGGGACGTTCCGCGGGGCCGCCGGAGGGCGGCCAGGCCGACTCGTGGCGTTCTACCTTCCGCCCTGTTCCACCCCCGCCACGAAACCACGCCCTTTGACCGTGCGGGCGGTGTGCGCCGGTGATCCGGACCGTTTCGACGAGCGGAATTTCATCCTGGTCCGGAACCCGTCCAAGGTTGAAGATCTGGTGGCCTATGAGGCGGAACTCGAAAGGAATCGCCGCACGGCCGGCACCTATCGGTTTCCGGACGAGGATTCGCGGGAACGCTGAGGCTCCATCCTGGTTTCATGCACCCGGCTGGGGCCGCGGATGCTGCGCGGGTCCGGCAGGTGGGCAAGAGGGTCCGCCGGGGAACGGTTTTTCCACCGCATTGCGGTCATGAAAACCGGATCCTCGGCGTCGCGCAGGGACTGCGCTGCGCCGGCCAGGAAAAAAAGCGATTGAGAGGCGGTAATAATCGCCTCTTTCGGGGGGCGATGGGGCAGAATGGAACCACCGCATTCAACTTGATTTCCCCTGGAGCGACCCATGAATCCCGGCCGATGGCTGTTGCCAGCCCCTCTCCTTCTATGCCTTGCCTGCGGAGGCGGCGGATCCTCGTCGCCGGCGCCGTTGCCGGTGGCCAGCCCGTCCATGCTGCCGCCCACCGTGGATGCGGCTTCCGGTTCGATCACCATCCAGTGGCTTGCGCCCTCCGGGAGTATCGACGGCTTCGACCTGGAGGCCCGGTATGGCGCCGAGGCCTATCAGAAGCTCAACACGAGCCTGCTTCCGGCCGGTACGCTCACCTATGCCCTCACCCTTCCGGCGTCCGTGGCCGAGACCACGGATTGCGCGTTCCGAGCGAAGGCCCGCCGGGGCACCGAGTCAAGCCCCTATTCCAACGAAGTCACCTACCATAAGCCCCTTCTTGCCGCTGGGCAGCCGGCCGCATCGTACGACTGGGCCCAGGCCGCCACGGTTCTCTCCTGGTCCAACCCTTCCACGCAGGCGAACGGTTTCATCGTGAAGCGGGCCGAGTGCACCAATGGGGGCAGCCTTCTGGGAGACTGGGTCAGCCTCAAGACGGAGGTTTCCACCGCGACGACCTGGCTGGACACTTCCGCCCGTCTCGGCACCTTCTACCTCTACCGGATCACCAACGTCAAGGGCGCGGAGGCCAGCGCGGACGGCTTGTCGTCGGCGGTGGTCTCCACCCAGGTGCCCTCGCCCACCCAGCTGGTGGCGGTTTTCGATGCGGCCAAGGGGGGGGTGAACCTCACCTGGGGCAATTCCTTCTCTTATGGGGATGGTTTGCTGATTGAGCGCGCCTTGGCCGATTCCGGCGGCAGCGCCGTCGGCGGCTGGGCGGCCCTGGCCACGCCTGCCGCGGGCGCCGCGGCCTTCCTAGACACCCAGGTTCAGGAAGCCCAGAACTACCTCTACCGCATCAGCAATGTGCGAAGCTCGGTGGACAGCCTGCCCCTGACCCTCAGTGCCTGCGTCACCGTGCCTCCAGGCACACCCTCGGGCCTCACGGCTTCCTTCAACGTGAACCAGGGCGTGCCTTCGCTCACCTGGGTTTCCAATACAACGCGCGCCACGGGCGTGCGGGTGGAACGCGCGGAAGCGGGCACATCGGGCCTGCCGACCACGCCTTGGGTCAGTCTTCCGGTCCCCGCCGGAGTCATCACCTCCTTCACGGATTCGGGCGCCCAGGAGTTCACGCGGTACGTCTACCGGGTCACCAACGGTTTCGGCGCCACCTGGGGCACGGTCAGCGCCATTTCGCCCAGCGTGGTCACGCCGCTGGCGGCACCCACCCAGGTGGTGGCCACCTTCGACGTGGCCTCCAACAAGATGAAGGTGGCCTGGGTGTCCAACACCACCAAGGCCGATCGCGTGCAGGTGGAGCGGGTGGCGGCGGACGCCAATGGCCTGCCCGCCAGCGTCTGGAACTCCCTGACCACCAACGGGACCACCACCGGTTACACGGACAGCTACACCAGCGAGCTGACCTCGTACCTCTATCGCGTCACCAATCTGGCTTCCGGCGTGCCCAGCGCGGCTTCCGCGCCGTCGGCGCCCACCCGGACGCCCCTGGCTCCCCCCAGCTCCCTGTATGCCTATGTATACTCCAACGGGTCCGTCCTCGTGAGCTGGTCGACCTCCTCCGCGAGCGACTACACCTGCCTCCTGGACCGGGCCGAGGCCGATGCGTCGGGGACCCCAACCAGCGCCTGGTCCTCCCTGCCGCTGCCTTCCGGCCGGCCTTACAACTTCCAGGACACCTCGGTAACGGAGGGGAAGGCCTATGTGTACCGCCTGGCCTTTTCCCTCAACGGCTACACGACCCCCTACCGCCTGATGGCCCAGCCGGTCCAGGTGGCGTTGTCAGCTCCAGCCCAGGTGCAGGCGACTCCCAAAGTTGCGGGCGTCGACCTGGCCTGGGTGAACAAGAGCACCGCGGCCACGCAGATCGTCATCCGCCGCTCCGACAACCAGTCCACCCTGGACGTGGCCAGCCTCCCGCCCGGAACCACCACCTATTCGGACGCCAATCTGCCGCTGGGCACCTATTTCTATAGGGTAGTGGCGAAGGCGGGCACGGCGGAAACCACAAGCAGCGAGGTCAAGGCCACCACCCTGAACCCAACGGATGCGCTGGCGCTCACCGCCACCACCCTCTCGGTGCTCCTCGCCGATGACGCGGCCCTGATGCCTTCCGGCACCTGGGTGTTCGCGGGGCAGAATCCCTTCGGCATGCTGGCGAACCCGGGCGACCCCTGGGCGGCCTTCTACCCCGACACCAACTCCCTGCTGAACGGCTCGCTGGTCCAGACCGACGCCTCCGGGCACCCGCATTCGGTCTACCTGATTCCCAGCACCACCGTGCCCACCCAGACCGTTGTCCGGCACCTCTGGCATGATGGGTCCGCCTGGCAGACCGAGGACCTGTGGGAGGGGGTCATTCCGCGCTCTACCAGCGTGCAAAGCTACCATTACACCCTTGATCAGGCCGGTCGGCCCCAGGTCTTGCTGAATACCAGCACCTCCTACTACCCCACCGTGGGCGCCATGCGGCACCTCCATTACAACGGAACCGCCTGGGTGTGCGATTCCCTGGCGGGCGCTGCGAACTCCACCCTCTCCATCTCGGCCTTCAGTCTGAGCCTTGACGCCGCCGACCAACCCCATCTCCTTTTCCTCATCGGTAATGCCGCCGTGGAATTCCTGCCCAGCGCTCCCGGCACGTGGACATCCGCGACCCTGACCTCGGAATCCCTCGGAACCGGATCAACGCCCGTAATCCGGGGCGTCTGGGCGGATGCGGACAATGGGTGGCTGTTCTACACGACGTCCCCCTCCGATTCCTATTACAGGGTCTCCCTGAAGGCACAGCAGAAGGTTGCCGGCGTCTGGCAGGCTCCACAGACGCTCGTTTCGAACGCCGCCATCTTATCCGGCGAAGCCTCCATCAGGATCTGCACCACGCCTTCACGTTCCAAGGTCCTGGCCGGCATGGCCACGTACGCGGGTCTCAAGGTCTTCCACCAGGCCACAGGTGCATGGCATGAAACCCTCGTCAACACCCCGAGTGCGTACGTGTCCTGGTTCCGCCTGGGCCTCGACGGGGCGGGCCGCCTCCATGTGCTGGTTCCGGCCTCGGGGGGCACGGTCACCTACGCGGATTACCACGAGTAGCCCGCCATCCAATGGGTCACTGGG
>DBMS01000295.1 GCA_002297665.1 Holophagaceae bacterium UBA692
CCCTGGAGGAGGGCGCCACGGTCATCAACATCCCCGACACCGTGGGCTACACGTTCCCGGAGGAATACCGCGGCCTCATCCTCTCGCTGCGCGAGCGGGTCCCCGCCCTCGCCAAGGCCGTCATCAGCGTCCACTGCCACAACGACCTGGGCCTGGCGGTGGCCAACACCCTCGCGGCCCTGGAGGCCGGGGCCCGGCAGGTGGAGTGCACCGTCAACGGCATCGGCGAGCGCGCCGGCAACGCCTCCCTGGAGGAGGTGGTCATGGCCCTGCGGGTGCGCGGGGAGCACTTCCCATTCGAGACCGGCGTCGTCACCCAGGAACTCTTCCGCACCAGCCAGATCCTCTCCAACATCACCGGCGTCCAGGTCCAGCCCAACAAGGCCATCGTGGGCAGGAACGCCTTCGCCCACGAGTCCGGCATCCACCAGCACGGCATGCTGGCCAACCCCATGACCTACGAGATCATGACGCCCGAAAGCGTGGGGGTGAAGACCAGCAGCCTGGTGCTGGGCAAGCACAGCGGCCGCCACGCCCTCAAGCAGCGCTACGAGGAGCTGGGCTATCCCCTGGAGAAGGACACGCTCGAAGGGGTCTACCGGCTCTTCACGGACCTGGCCGACCACAAGCGCGAGGTCTTCGACGAGGACCTCATCGCCCTCCTCTACGACGGCATCACCGAGGACCCCCAGACCTGCCGCCTGGTGGCGGTGCAGGCCAGCGCGGGCACCCACTCCATCGCCACGGCCCTGGTCACGCTGGCCTGCGCCGGCGGCGAGACCACGGAGACGGCCTCCGGGGACGGCCCCGTGAACGCGGTGTGCGAGGCCATCAACCGCATCACCGGGCTCCAGGGGGAGATCCAGGACTTCCGCCTGCACTCCGTCACTCGCGGCGCCGACGCCCAGGGCGAGGTCCACGTGCGGGTGAAGTTCCCGGAAGGGGTCTTCACGGGCCGGGCGGCCAGCACGGACATCGTGCACGGCAGCGCCCAGGCCTACCTGGACGCCATCAACAAGGTGCTCCTGGCCCGCTCGTGCCGGGAAGCCATGACTGGCACCCACGCCTGACCAGGAGAACCCATGCGCGCCCGCATCGCAGTACTGCCCGGGGACGGCATCGGCCCCGAAGTCGCCCGGGAGGCCGTGGCCTGCCTTGAGCAGGTGGCGACCCTCGCCGGGCACACCTTCCAGTTCCTGGAACTGCCCATCGGCAGCGCGGCCATCGACGCCTGCAGAACGCCGCTGCCGGCGGCGACCCTGGAGGGCTGCCTGGCCTCGGACGCCGTATTCCTGGGGGCGGTGGGCGACCCCCGCCACGACGCCCTGCCGGCGGCGGAGAAACCCGAGAAGGGCCTCCTGGCCCTGCGCAAGGGCCTGGGCGCCTTCGCCAACATCCGCCCGGCCTTCCTGCACCCGGCCCTGGCGGGCGCCTCGCCCCTGCGGCCCGAGGTCGTGCGCGGCACCGACCTGGTCATCGTTCGCGAACTGGCCGGGGGGCTGTACTTCGGCGAGCCCCGGAGCCTCACGGCCGACACCGGCACCAACACCCTCGCCTACTCCCGCTTCGAGGTGGAGCGCATCGCCAGGGTGGCCTTCGAGCTGGCCCGGGGCCGGCGGCGCAAGGTGACCAGCGTGGACAAGGCCAACGTCCTGGAGTCGAGCCAGCTGTGGCGGGCGGTGGTGAAGGAGGTGGCCGAGGACTACCCCGATGTGACCCTGGAACACCAGTACGTGGACTCCTGCGCCATGGCCATCGTCACCCGGCCCACCTCCTTCGACGTGGTGGTCACCGACAACCTGTTCGGGGACATCCTCAGCGACGAGGCCTCCGTGCTCACCGGGAGCCTCGGCATGCTTCCCAGCGCCAGCCTGGGCGGGAAGGTGGGGCTCTACGAACCCGTCCACGGCTCGGCCCCCGACATCAAGGGCAAGGGCGTCGCCAACCCCCTGGGCTCCATCCTCAGCGCGGCCATGCTGCTGCGCCACAGCCTGGGCCTGGAAGCGGAGGCCGCCATCCTGGAGGCGGCGGTCGGCCGCACCCTGGACGGGGGCTACGGCACCCCGGACCTCAAGTGCGAGCGCAACACCCTGTCCACCCGCGGGCTGGCGGAGATGGTGCGGCAGAACGCCGGCCACATGCTGCTGGGGTCCCCCGCATGAAGACGCTCTACGACAAGCTCTGGGAAAGCCACGTGGTGGAGGAGCTGGGCGACGGCACCGCCCTTCTCTACATCGACCGGCACCTGGTCCACGAGGTCACGAGCCCCCAGGCCTTCGAGGGCCTGCGCATGGCCGGGCGCGCCGTGCGCCGCCCCGGGGCGGCCCTGGCCGTGGCAGACCACAACGTGCCCACCCGCCAGAGGGCCTCGGGCATCGCCGGCATCCAGGACCCCACCAGCCGGCTCCAGGTGGAGACCCTCGAGGCCAACATGGCCGCCTGTCCCATCCCCTACATCCCCCTCCTGGACCCCCGCCAGGGCATCGTCCACATCATCGGCCCCGAACAGGGTTTCACCCTTCCCGGCAGCACCGTCGTGTGCGGGGACAGCCACACCAGCACCCACGGGGCCTTCGGGGCCCTGGCCTTCGGCATCGGCACCAGCGAGGTGGAGCACGTGCTGGCCACCCAGACCCTGGTGCAGAAGCGGGCCCGCAACTTCCGCATCCGGGTCGACGGCGCCCTGCCCAGGGGCACCGGGGCCAAGGACCTGATCCTGCGCATCATCGGCGACATCGGCATGGCCGGGGGCACCGGCTTCGCCCTGGAATTCGCCGGGGAGGCCGTGCGCGGGCTCGGCATGGAAGGGCGCATGACGCTGTGCAACATGGCCATCGAGGCCGGCGCCCGCACCGGCCTGGTGGCCCCCGACGCGACCACCTTCGCCTACCTCGCGGGCCGGCCCATGGCCCCTTCCGGCGCCCTGTGGGAGGAGGCCCTGCGCGCGTGGCGCGCCCTCCCCTCCGATCCCGGCGCCGCCTTCGACCGGGAGCACCGGGTGGACGTGTCGCGCCTGGAGCCCCAGGTCACCTGGGGCACCAGCCCCGAGCAGGTGGCGGCCATCACGGACCGAGCCCCCAGGCCGGAGGAGGCCGCCACTGAGGAGAAGGGGCGGCGCGCGGAAAGCGCCCTGGCCTACATGGGCATCCGCCCGGGCCAGGCCCTTCAGGAACTGGCCGTGGACGTGGTGTTCATCGGCTCCTGCACCAACGGACGGCTCTCCGACCTGCGGGAGGCAGCCCAGGTGCTCCGGGGCCGCAGGGCCGCCCCGGGCGTGCAGGTGCTGGTGGTGCCCGGCAGTGGGCTCGTGAAGGCCCAGGCCGAGGCCGAGGGCCTGGACCGGGTCTTCCGGGAGGCGGGATGCGAGTGGCGCGAGCCCGGGTGCTCCATGTGCCTGGCCATGAACGACGACCGGCTCCTGCCCGGCCAGCGGTGCGCGAGCACCAGCAACCGCAACTTCGAAGGCCGCCAGGGCCGGCTGGGGCGCACCCATCTCGTATCGCCCGCCATGGCCGCCGCCGCCGCGGTGCGGGGGCGCCTGGCCGACGTGCGCGAGTTCCTGTGAGGCAGCCATGATCCCGTTCATCCGCCACACCGGGAAGGCCGCCGCCTTCATCCGCGAGAACATCGACACCGACCTCATCATCCCCAAGCAGTTCCTCACCACCATCCTCCGGAGCGGGCTGGGCAGGCACCTCTTCCACGACCTCCGGTACCGCGAGGACGGCTCCGAGGATCCGGCCTTCGTGCTGAACCGGGAGCCGGGGCGGTCCGCCACCCTCCTCCTGGGCGGCGCCAACTTCGGCTGCGGCTCCAGCCGCGAGCACGCCCCCTGGGCCCTCATGGACTTCGGCTTCCGGGCCGTCCTGGCCCCCTCCTTCGCGGACATCTTCCGCACCAACGCCTTCAAGAACGGCCTGCTCCCCGCCGTGGTGGAGCCCGAGGCCCTGGAAGCCCTGGCGGCCGCCCCCGGGGCCATCACCGTCGACCTGGAGGCCCTCACCCTCGCCCAGGACGGGCGAACGTACCCCTTCGCCTGCGAACCCTGGGGCCGCAGCGCCCTCCTGGAGGGCCTGGACGAAATCGAAGCGACGCTTCGTCGTCTGCCCGCTATCGAGGCCTTCGAGGCCCGGAGAAGGACGGAGTCCGCCTGGCTGTAGCTCCTGGGGTAGAGTGGTGCGATGAGCGACGCCGAACTCCCCCCCTGGGCCCTGCTTGCCTCCAGCTGGGAGGACCTGTTCCCCCTGCGCCAGCCCCGGGTGGACCTCGCCCTGGCCCTGGCCCCGGAAGGGACCCGGACGCTGGACGTGGGCTGCGCCACGGGGAGCCTCGTGCGGGCCCTGGCCGTCCGGGGCCGGCTCGCCCACGGCCTCGACCTTGAACCCGCCTTCCTGGACGTTGCCCGCCTCCGGGCCCGGGAATCGGGCCTGGAGGCCGTGTGGCACGAGGCCGGCATGCTGGACGCGGCGCGCGCCGTGGGTCCCGCGCGCTTCCGCCTCGTCACCTGCCTGGGCCAGACGCTGCCCCACCTCCTGGAAGAGGCCGAGTGGCTGGACTTCTTCCGGCAGGTGGCCGGCATCCTGGAGCCGGGGGGGCGCTTCGTCATCCAGGCGGTCCACGATGCCGCCGCAGGGGTGCGGGAACTGCCCGTCCTGCGCTGCGCCGCCGGTGTCCTGGAGCGTCGCCGCACGGTGGTCTCCGACACCCTGGCCACCTTCGAGACCCGCTTCACGCCGGCTTCCGGAGAACCGGTCACCAGCCTGGTGCGGCACCGCCGCGCCCGCCCGGAAGCCGCGGCCCGACTCCTGCGCGAGGCGGGCTTCACGCCCGGCGCCCCCGCCGCGGACGAGGCGGGGACCCCCTTCCTGGAAACCTCACCCGGCTGGCTCCTCACGAGCCGTCTGCCTTGAAGGTCGCGGGGCTTCCCTTTCTGCAGAAACCCTCTTAGTTCTGCCAGAGGTAGCTGACCTTGAAGAAGAGCCCCCGGTTCAGGGTCTCGTAGCGGGATCCGCCCGGCTGCCACCGCTCCTCGCGCCACTCCATCTTGTCCCGCACCTCCCCGTAGCCCAGGAAGAGCACCGTCCCCGGCACCAGGGTGAACGAGGCCAGGTAGTCGGTGAGCATGCGGCGGCGGAACGTGTCGGTGCGGGCGATGGCCCGGAGGAAGAAGGACTTGTTGAACTGGTAGGTGAACTGGGTGTTGGCGGTGCGCACGTCGAACACCTGCGCGCCGGTGCCCGGGTCCGTCATGCGGGTCCGCACGAGGTTCACGGTCAGACGCAGCTCGTCGGTGGGCTGGAGGACGGTGTCCAGGCTGGCGCTGGCCACCCGGCCCTGGTAGGGCGTGGGCGAAGCGTACCAGATGTCGTCGGCCGTCCTGAGGCTGCCGCCCAGGTTGAGCCAGGAGGTGGCCTGGACGGAACCCTGGACCCGGAGGACGGTCTTGTGGAAGTAGCGCCCCATCCAGCCTTCCCGCCACCGCTGCACGTCCAGGCGGAGGGAGCCGGCCCGGGTGGTGTTCAGGCGCAGGGCCGCCAGGTAGAGCTGGTCGGTGAGGCCCGTGACGTTGTCCCGGGTGATGATGGTGTAGATGAACGGGTTGACCTTGATGATCCACGGGGCCCAGGCCCATTTGGGGTGGAAGTTGGGGCCCAGGTAGGCGGTCTCCTGGTCGATGCCGACCCGGTTGTAGAAGGCGGTGTCCATGCGGAAATCCGTACCGTAGTGCTCCGAGGTCACGGAGAATTCCAGGGGACGCGTGCTGTAGTTGTAGGAGAACAGGTGGCCTTCCCCCTGCCTCGGGAGCCTCGTCCCGGGGTCCGTGGACCAGGTCTGGAGCAGGTTGCCCGCGAAGGTGTGGCGGTCGGCCACCTGCCAGGAGAAATCCACGCCGCCGACCCGGTTGTAGGTCCCCGCGAATTCCCGGCCGCTATAGATGCCCCCCACGTAGGAGCCGCGTCCGAAGCCGTAGAGGGCGCGGCCGATGGAGAAGACCGCCTTGCGCCCCAGGTCGGGGTTCGTTTCCCCCTCCCAGGCCGCCCCCGGCGCGCGGTCGCCCGCGGCCAGCACGCCGAAGGAGACCGGGCCCGTGTCGCCCGTGACCTTGGCGCCCCACAGGGGGTCCGCGATGCGCCGGGTGTGCACGGGCACCTGCATGTTGGCGTCGCTGTTGCCCGCCCCGGCCAGGCTGAAGATCCCCATGGATTCCATGAAGAAGGGCCGCTTTTCCGAGTAGAAGGCGGGGTAGCGAAGGTTCACCTCGGACTGGAAGGCGTCGGATTCCACCTGGCTGAAGTCCGGCTTCCAGGTGAGGTCGGCCGTCACGGACGACGTGAGGCCCGCCTTCACCCCGACGCCCAGGTTGGTGGTTCCGGTGCGGGTCCACTGCCCGGGGCGGGTCTGCTGCTCGGAACGGCTGTGGGTGAGCGAGGGCAGGACCTCCAGGCGCAGCGGCGCCTCCAGGGATGCGAAGCGCAGGGGGGCGTGGGTCTGGTACACCCACTGCCCCGGCGCCATGGCCGGCCAGGAGCCGCTCAGGCCCAGGCGGCTGATGCGCCGCCAGAAGAGCACCCCCATGCGCACGTCCGTGCCGCTCTGGTAGCGGATGCTCTTGAGGGGAAGGCGGATCTCCACGGTGTAGCCGTCGGGCTGCCGCATGGCGCGGGATTCCCAGACCCAGTCCGGGGCGGAGTCTTCGCTGCCGTTCACGGAATCCAGGGCATCGGCCTGGATGCCCAGGGGGTTCACGAAGACGTGGAGGGCGTTGTGCCCGGTGCCGAAGGTGTCCAGGGAAAAGCCCACCCAGTCGTCGTTCCAGAGGTCGTCCCGCTTGCTGAGGCTGGCCTTGATGCGGTCGGGTTCCGTGTCGCGGCAGCGGAAGCCCACGTAGAGCGCCTGGGCGTCGTAGGCCAGGTAGACTTCCGTCTCCTGCGGCATGGGGTTTCCGCGCATGGGGTTGTAGGTGCCGAAGGCCCCCGTGGGAAGCCGGGCCTTGGCCCAGGCCGGGTCGCTCAGGTCCCCGGTGAGCACGGGGCCGCGGTCCAGGCGCACCGGGCGCAGTTCGGGCGCGGCCCCCAGGGCCGGAAGGGCGAGGAGGCCAAACAGCAGGCAAGCGGGCAGAAGGTTCACGGGGCCACATCCGGGGGAATCAGGCGGGTTACGCCCAAGGCCTCCCCCCGTTTACTGGGCCTCCGGGAACTCCCTGCCCACCATGTCCAGGAAGGCCTTGCCCGCGATGGAATGGTTCCGGGACGTGCGGTAGACGATGCGCACGTCCCGGCCGATGGCCATGCCCTTCACGGGCGGGGACACCAGCGCGCCGGAGGCCAGTTCCTGCCTGACGCTCATGCGGGGGATGAGGGCGATGCCCTCCCCGGCCTTTACGAAGTCCTTGATGGTCTCCAGGTTGGATAGCTCCATGACGATGCGCAAGGGCACCCGCTCCCGGGCGAAGAAGTCCAGGAGGTGGGTTCGGGTGGGCGTCTGGGCGTGGTGGGCGATGAAGCTCTCCCGGCCCAGCTGCTCCAGTTCGACCACCTTGTGCGAGGCCAGGGGGTGGCCGGGAAACAGCACCAGGGCCAGCTCGTCCCGGAACAGGAGCCGGGTGGTGAGGTCCTTGTGCACCGGGGCGTAGGAAAGGAACCCGAAGTCCACGTCCTGGTCCATGAGCAGGGCGGGGATCCCGGAGGAGGGGCAGTGGGCCACCTCGATCTTGATGGACTGGTAGGCCCGCCGGAAGGCCCGGACCAGGGGCGGCAGCACGTAGCCGCTGACGCTCTCGTTGGCGGCGAGGCGAAGCACCCCGCGCTTGAAGTGGCGCAGGTTCTCCAGGGTGTGGAAGGCGTCCTTGCGCAGCTGGGCCATGCGCAGGGCATAGTCCAGGAGCGCCGCGCCGGCGGCGGTGAGGGTGACCTTCCGGCTCGACCGGTCCAGGAGGGGGGTGTCCAGCTCGTCCTCGAGGCGGCGCAGGGCCTGGCTCACCGCGGGCTGGGAGCGGTTCAGCCTTTCCGCCGCCCGGGAAAAGCTCCCTTCCTGCGCCAGGCTGATCAGCACGTCCAGTTCCGGAAAGTCCATCGGTTCCTGCGTCCTCCCCAAGGGCCTAGGTTATACCGTTGCCTCCGAGGGAGCGAGCATATCCACCGGGTCGAGGAAGGGCATGGCCTTGCGAAGGTCGCGGCCCACCTTCTCGATGGGCTCCTCCCGCTCCGAGGCCCGCTGCGCCTCGAACCAGGCGCGGCCGGTGCGGTTCTCCCGGATCCAGCCCTCGGCGTAGGACCCGTCCTGGATCTCCGCGAGGATCCGCCGCATCTCCTCCCGGGCCTGGTCGTTGATGATCCGGGGGCCGCCGGTGTAGTCGCCGTATTCGGCGGTGTCGCTGATGGAGTGGCGCATGTAGGTCAGGCCGCCCCGGTACATGAGGTCCACGATGAGCTTGAGTTCGTGGAAGCACTCGAAGTAGGCGATCTCGGGCTGGTAGCCGGCGTCGACCAGGGTCTTGAAGCCGGCCTTCACCAGGGCGGAGACCCCGCCGCAGAGCACGGCCTTTTCGCCGAAGAGGTCCGTCTCGGTCTCCTCGGTGAAGGTGGTCTCCAGGACCCCGGCGCGGGTGGCGCCCAGGGCCTTGGCGTAGGCCAGGGCGAAGGCCTTGGCCTGGCCCGAGGCGTCCTGGTGCACCGCCACCAGGGCGGGCACGCCGCCCCCTTCCACGAAGACCTCCCGCACGCGGTGGCCGGGGCCCTTGGGCGCGATCATGCTCACGTCCACCCCTTCGGGGGGGACGATGAGGCCGTAGCGGATGTTGAAGCCGTGGGCGAACATGAGCGTCTTCCCGGGGGTGAGGGCGGGCCGGATGGCCTCAAGGTAGAGCGCGGCCTGGCCCGTGTCGGGGGTGAGCACCATGATGACCTCGGCCCAGGCGCAGGCCTCGGCGGGCGCGGGCACCTCGAACCCGTCCCGGGCGGCCTTGGCCCGGCTGGCCGAGCCCGGGGGCAGGCCGATGCGCACCTGGGCGCCGCTGTCGCGGAGGTTCTGGGCGTGGGCGTGGCCCTGGGATCCGTAGCCCAGGACGGCGATCCGCTTTCCCTTGATGAGGCCGAGATCGGCGTCGTCGTCGTAGTGGAGCTTGGCCATGGTTGATTCCTTTCAGAAGGAGACGGCGGTCTCGAGGGAGGCGGCGGCCGCGCACCGCTGCATGGCGACGGCGCCGGTGCGGCCCATTTCAAGCAGGCCGTAGGGACGCAGGGCGGTCATGAAGGCCTCGATCCGTTCGGGGCTCCCCGAACCGGCGAGGACCATGCTGTCGGCGCCCACGTCGAGGACCTCGGCCTGGAAGAGGTTGGCGATCTGGAAGAGCCCGGCCTGGGTGGCCCCGGTGGCCGCCACCCGCAGGAGGACGGTGTCGCGCAGCAGGGGCGTGGTGCCGGTGACGTCCGCGACGCTGTGGATGTTCACCAGGCGCTCCAGGAAGCTCTTGGCGGCCCGGGCGGCCTTGTCGTCCAGGTCCGTGACCAGGGTGAAGCGGCTCACCGCCGGATCCAGGGTGGGGCTGACGGTGAGGCTGTGGATGTTGAAGCCGCGGCGCCGGAAGGTGGAGGCCAGGCGGTCCAGGACCCCGGGCTCGTTGTCGGTTATGGCGATGAAGATCCTCAGCATGGGGCCTCCTGGCTCGGGGGTTCGTGGATCATGTCCTGGATGCGCGCGCCAGGGGGGATGAGCGGGTAGACGCTGGCCTCCGGGTCCACCTGGAACTCGATGAGCGTGGAGGCGTCGGCGGCCCGGGCCTCCCGGATCGCCGCGGCGGCCTCCCCGGGGGTGCGCGCCAGGGCGCCGCGCAGGCCGTAGGCGCGCGCCAGCATGGGGAAATCGGGGCTGATGGTGAGCGTCGAAGCCGAGCGCCTATCGCCGTAGAAGTGCGTCTGCCACTGGCGGACCATGCCCAGGTTGAAGTTGTTGAGCACGGCGATGCCGATCTTCAGGCCCTCCTGGGTGAGCGTCATGAGCTCCTGGGAGTTCATCTGGATGCCGCCGTCGCCGGCCACCGCCCACACCTCCGCGTCGGGGCAGGCGATCTTGGCGCCGATGGCCGCGGGAAGGGCGAAACCCATGGTGCCCAGGCCGCCGGAGGTGATCAGGGTGCGGGGCCGCTGGTGGCGCATGACCTGCGCCTCCCACATCTGGTGCTGGCCCACGTCCGAGACCATCACGGCGCCCGGGGCCTGGGCCTGCAGCTCCTTGAGCACGTCCACGGGGCTCATGCCCTCCCCCTTGCGGACCCGGGGCCAGGTGGGGGCGTCGAACAGGGCCTTCATGCCGTCCAGGTCCTTCAGCCAGGCTCCGGTGTCCAGGCTGGGGGTGCGGGGCTCCAGGCGGTCCAGGACGTCCTTGAGGTCGCCCAGGAGGGCCAGGTCCACCGGGATGTTCTTGCCCACCTCGGTGGCGTCGATCTCCACGTGGATCTTGCGGGCGTGGGGCGCGAAGGTGGCGGGGTCCCCGGTGACGCGGTCGTCGAAGCGCATGCCCAGGGCGATGAGCAGGTCCGCCTCCTGGATGGCGAGGTTCGTCCAGGGCGAGCCGTGCATGCCCATGAAGCCCAGGAAGAGGGGGTGGCCCGGGGGGAAGGCGTCCAGGCCCAGGAGGGTGGCGGCCACGGGGATCCCGGCCTTCTCCGCGAAGGCGGCGAGGGCGCGGTGGGCGCCGCTGAGGGTGATGCCGTGGCCGGCGAGGATCAGCGGCCGCCGGCTGCCCTGGATCATGGCGGCGGCCTTGGCCAGCAGGTCGTCGGGCACCGGCGGTGGAACGTGGCGCAGGTGGCGGCGGGGGGCCGCCGCCTCCCAGTCGAAGACCGCCGCGCGGGTCTGGGCGTCCTTGGTGATGTCCACCAGGACCGGGCCGGGCCGGCCCGAACGGGCCAGGGCGAAGGCTTCGCGCAGGGCCGGGGCGATGTCGCGGGGGTCGCGCACCAGGTAGTTGTGCTTGGTGATGGGGATGGTCACGCCGGTGACGTCCACCTCCTGGAACGCATCCGTTCCCAGCAGGGGCGACGGCACCTGGCCCGTGATGGCCACCAGGGGGACCGAGTCCATCATGGCCGTGGCGAGCCCCGTGACCAGATTCGTGGCGCCGGGCCCCGACGTGGCGATCACCACGCCGGTGCGCCCCGAGGCGCGGGCGTAGCCGTCGGCCATGTGGGTCGCGCCCTGCTCGTGGCGGGCCAGGACGTGGCGCACCTTCGCGTCGACCATGGCGTCGTAGGTGGGGAGGATGGTGCCCCCCGGGTAGCCGAACACCACGTCCACCCCTTCCCGTTCGAGGCACCGCCAGATGATCTGTGCGCCGGGGAGCTCCGCCCTGGCGGAGGCGGAGGCGGAAGCGGATTCGGGTGGCTGGGGAGGGCGTTCCATTGTCCAGGAATAGACGAGACCCGGCCCGACCCCCAATGAATTCCCGGGTTCTTTCAGAATTGGAATAGACCTATTGATAAGCCCGGGGTGCCCGCTCCGCGTATCCCCAGGCGGCCCCAATCATAAAGGAAACATTACTTCCTGCATGGAGGGTGGTTATAAACATTTATCCGACTGATTGAATCACCTACAATGATCAACCGCCGGAGGAACGACCTGCCCGGCCCGCTCTTTCGCACCCCAGGAGACCTTCCATGGCGACCGACACAACGATGGATGCCCCCCCCAGCACCCGCAGGCGGATGGTGATCATGCTCCTGGTCCTGGGGGTCCTGCTGGGGCTCCTGGCGGGGTTCAACCTCTTCAGGAACGTCATGATCGGGCGCAGCCTGCAGGGCGGCCACGAGCCCCCCCAGAGCGTTACCACCGCGGAGGCCCGCCTGGAGCGTTGGCAGCCGGCCCTCAGCGCGGTGGGAACGGTGAGGGCGATCCGGGGCGCGGACCTGGCCTTCGAGGTGCCCGGCGTCGTGGTGAAGGTGGATACGGCCCCGGGCGCCACCGCCCGGGAGGGCCAGTTGCTGGTCGCCCTGGGCGACGAGGCCGAGCAGGCCCAGTACCGCGCCCTCCAGGCCGCCGCGGACCTGGCCAAGGTCACCTTCCGGCGCGCCAAGGAGCAGATGCAGTCCCACATCATCAGCCAGGCCGACTACGATGCGTTCGAGGCCGACCTCAAGGCGAAGGAGGCCTCCGCCCAGGCCCTGAAGGCCGCCGCCGCCAAGAAGCGCCTGGCCGCGCCCTTCGCGGGGCGCGTGGGCATCATCGCCACCAGCCCGGGCGCCTACGTCACGCCGGGGACCCCGGTGGTGACCCTGCAGCAGCTGGACCAGGTCTTCGTGGACTTCGCCCTCCCCCAGCGGGACATGGGCCGCGTGAAGCCGGGCCAGAAGGTCGCCCTGGCCCTGGACGCGTTTCCGGGCCGCACGTTCACGGGCCGCGTGACCACCGTGAACCCCAAGGTGGACGGGGGCACCCGCAACGTCCAGGTGGAGGCCACCTTCGCCAACCCGGGCCAGGCCCTGGTGCCGGGGATGTTCGCCGCCGTAACCCTGGAGGAGGGGGCGCCGGCCTCGTACCTCACGCTCCCCCAGACCGCGGTGACCTACAACCCCTACGGCTCGGTGGTCTTCCTCGCGGTGCAGGGCAAGGACGGGCTCCAGGCCCAGCAGGCCTTCGTGACCACCGGCCCCACCCGGGGCGACCAGGTGGCGATCCTGAAGGGGCTGGAACCGGGGGCCCAGGTGGTGACCAGCGGCGGGATGAAACTGCGCAACGGCACGCCCATCAAGGTGGACAACCGGGTCAAGCCCGCCAACGACCCCAGCCCGGCCCCCCAGGAAAAGTGAGGCCGCGCGCATGAACTTCACCGACATCTTCATCCGCAAGCCCGTCGTGGCCACGGTGGTGAGCGCGCTCATCCTCGTGCTGGGGCTCCGCTCCATCTTCAACCTCCCCATCAACCAGTACCCCAAGACCGAGCATGCGGTGGTGACGGTCAACACGTCCTACTACGGCGCGGATTCAGGCACGGTGGGCGGCTTCATCACCCAGCCCCTGGAATCCAGCATCGCCCAGGCCCAGGGCATCGACTACCTTTCCTCCACCAGCGTCAACGGGCTTTCGACCATCGTCGCCACCCTGCGCCTGAACTACAGCGCCAACAAGGCCCTCACCGAAATCACCACCCGGGTGAACGCGGTGAAGAACCAGCTGCCCCCGGCCGCGCAGCAGCCGGTGATCACGGTGGAGATGAGCGACAACACCGACGCCATGTACATGGGCTTCTACAGCGAGGTCCTGCCCACCAACAACATCACCGACTACCTGTCCCGGGTGGTCAAGCCGCGGCTCGACTCCATCCCCGGGGTGCAGACCGCCGAGATCCTGGGCGCCCGCAACTTCGCCCTGCGGGCCTGGCTGGATCCGGTGCGCATGGCCGCCCACGGCGTCACCGCCACCGACGTGAGCAAGGCCATCCAGAACAACAACGTCCTCTCGGCCCTGGGCAGCACCAAGGGCCAGATGGTCACCGTGGACCTGCTCGCGGCCACCGACCTCCACACCGTGGAGGAGTTCCGCAAGCTCGCCGTGAGGCAGGGCGGGGGCGCCATCGTGCGCCTGGAGGACGTGGCGACCGTGAGCCTGGGCGCCGACGACTATTCCTTCAACGTCTCCTTCGACGGGCGCCAGTCGGTCTTCATCGGCATCAAGGTGGCCCCCGAGGCCAACATCCTCGAGGTGGCCAAGCGCGTGCGCGACGCCTTCCCCGAGATCCAGTCCCAGCTGCCCACGGGCCTCACCGGCCAGATCGTCTACGACGGCACCCACTTCATCAACACCTCCATCGAGGAGGTGATCAAGACCCTCGTGGAAGCCCTGCTCATCGTCACGGTGGTGATCTTCCTCTTCCTGGGCACCCTGCGGGCCGTGGCGGTGCCGGTCATCGCCATGCCGCTATCGCTGGTGGGCACCTTCGCGGTGATGCTGGCCCTGGGCTACACCATCAACCTCCTGACCCTCCTGGCCCTGGTGCTGGGCATCGGCCTGGTGGTGGACGACGCCATCATCGTGGTGGAGAACGCCGACCGCCACATGCGGGAAGGCAAGACCCCCCTGGAGGCGGCCATCCTCGCCGCGCGGGAGCTGGGCGGACCCATCCTCGCCATGACCGTCGTGCTGGTGGCGGTGTACGTGCCCATCGGCTTCCAGGGCGGCCTCACGGGCAGCCTTTTCACCGAGTTCGCCTTCACCCTGGCCGGGGCCGTGGCGGTCTCCGCCGTGGTGGCCCTGTCCCTGTCGCCCATGATGTGCGCCAAGTTCTTCAAGGCCGAACAGGACGCCAACCGCTTCGTGAAGTTCATCGACGGGCAGTTCGAGTGGTTCCACGGGCACTACCTGCGCCTGCTGCGCAGCGTCCTGGCCACCTCGGCGGTGCCGGCGGTCATGGGCGTCCTGATCCTCGTCGCCACGGGGCTGCTCTTCGCCACCTCCAAGTCGGAGCTGGCGCCCCAGGAGGACCAGGGCTTCATCCTGGCCAGCATCACCGGCCCCCCCAACGCCACCGTGCAGCAGATGCAGACCTACGCGGACCAGGTCCACGGCATCGCCAAGGCCTACCCCGAATACCAGGCCATGTTCCAGTTCACCAACGCCGGCAGCGCCTTCGCGGGCCTGATCCTCAAGCCCTGGGACCAGCGCACCCGCTCCGGCGAGACGGTGCAGCAGGTCTTCCAGGGGGAGACCTCGGGCATCGCCGGGGCCCAGGTGGCCACCTTCCAGCCGCCCTCACTGCCCGGGGCCTCGGGCCTTCCCGTGCAGTTCGTCATCAAGACCACCGAGCCCTTCGACCGCCTGGACGAGGTCTCCAGGGCCGTCCTGGACAAGGCCCGCGCCAGCGGCATGTTCTACTTCGTGGACACCGACCTGAAGATCGACAAGCCCCAGAGCACCCTCGTGGTGGACCGGGACATGGTGGCCTCCCTGGGCCTGACCCAGCAGGACGTGGGCGGGGCCCTCACCGACGCCCTGGGCGGGAACTACGTCAACTACTTCGCCATCGGGGGCCGCTCCTACCGGGTCATTCCGCAGGTGCTGCAGGTGGACCGGCTCAATTCCGACCAGGTGCTCGACTTCCACCTGCGCAACGGGGAAGGGGCCCTCTTCCCGGCCTCCACCGTGGCCACCCTGAAGGACTCCGTGGCCCCCCAGGCGATCCGGCGCTTCCAGCAGCTCAATTCCGCCACCATCTCGGGCGTCTACGGCCCCAACTTCTCCCAGGAGCAGGTGCTGGACTTCTTCCGCAAGGCCCTGCGCGACAGCGCCCCTCCGGGCTACCAGTCCGACTACTCGGGCGTATCCAGGCAGTACATGCAGGAGGCCGGCGGCTTCGTCATCACCCTGGGCTTCGCGGTCATCATCGTCTTCCTGGCCCTGGCCGCCCAGTTCAACAGCCTTCGCGACCCGCTGATCATCCTCGTGTCGGTGCCCATGGCGCTCTTCGGGGCCCTGATCTTCATCAACCTGGGCCTGGCCTCCCTCAACATCTACACCCAGGTGGGCCTGGTGACCCTCATGGGACTGATCAGCAAGCACGGCATCCTCATCGTGCAGTTCGCCAACGAGCTGCAGGCCGCGGGGCGCTCGCGCCTGGAGGCCATCGCCGAGGCTTCCGCCATCCGGCTCCGCCCCATCCTCATGACCACCGCCGCCATGGTGCTGGGGGTCTTCCCCCTGGTCATCGCCAGCGGCGCGGGCGCCGCCGGGAGGCGGGCCATGGGCCTGGTGATCTTCACGGGGCTCTCCATCGGCACGGTCTTCACCCTCTTCGTCGTGCCCGCCTTCTACAACCTCTTCGCCTCCCAGCGCCGCTCGGCGGATTGAGCCCCGCCCGGGCGGGGCCCGGACATGGCGTATGACATTCCGGCGCTTTGGCCGGATAATGGCGGTGGATCCCAAAGGACGAACCGATGCCCACCACCCGTATAACCGCCGCGGAACTCGCCGAACGCCTGGGGGGCGACCTCCAGGACTGCCCGGGGGACCGGGTCCTGGGCGAGGTGATGCCCCTGGACCAGGCCGGCCCCGGCGCCGTGAGCTTCCTGGCCAACCCCAAGTACCACGCCCGCGCCCTGCAGAGCGCGGCCGGCCTCATCCTGGTGGACCCCGGCACCGACCTGGGGGACCGTCCCCGGCTGGTCATGAAGAACGCCTACTGGGGCTTCGCCCAGGCGCTGGCCCTGCTGAACCCCGAACCCGAGCCCGAGTGGTGCGACGGCCCCGTGCATCCCAGCGCGAAGCTGGGCCGGGACTGCAAGGTGGCCTTCGGTTCCACCATCGGCGCCCGCACCGTGGTGGGCGACGGCGTCCGCATCCACCCCGGCGTCCACATCGCCGAGGACTGCGTCCTGGGCGACGGCTGCGAGCTCTTCCCGGGCGTGGTGCTCTACCGCCGGACGGTGCTGGGCGCCCGGGTGCGCGTCCACGCCAACGCCGTGCTGGGCTCGGACGGCTTCGGCTACGTGCCGGTGCAGGGCGTGCACCGGAAGATCCCCCAGGTGGGCTGGGTGGAGGTGGGTGACGACGTGGAGATCGGCGCGGCGAGCACCGTGGACCGCGGGGCGCTGGGCCCCACGCGCATCGGCGCCGGCACCAAGATCGACAACCTCTGCCAGGTGGCCCACAACGTCCAGGTGGGCGAACACTGCGTCCTGGCCTCCATGACCGGCATTTCGGGCAGCACCACCCTGGGCGACCACGTCACCCTGGCCGGGAAGGTGGGCACCGCCGGGCACATCCACATCGGACGCGGCAGCACCCTCACCGGCAACACCATGGTGGGCAAGGACGTGCCCGACAACAGCTTCATGTCCGGCTACCTGGCCCGGCCCCACCGGCAGTGGCTGGAGTGCCAGGCCGCCCTGAACCGCCTCCCTGCCATTCTCAAGGCCCTCAAGGCCAAGGCCTGATGCTCCACAGGCTCGTCTACGCCGACTGGGAGAACCCCCCGGACGCCATGGACTTCGAGGCCCCTTACGAGGACGTGCTGGCCGAGATCCGCACCCTCCTGCCCGGGGTCCTGGAGGGGCGGGACGCCGCCCTGGCCGACCCCGCCGCGGCCCCGGCCCCGTTCTGGGACGCCTGCATGAAGCTCTACCTCCTCACGCCGGCCCTGGTGAACGTGGCCCTCAACTACAAGATCTGCGTGGAGCAGGGCCTGCCCCTGCACCCCACGTACTACTTCGAGGTATCCGAGCGGAGCCGGTTCCAGGCCCACTACCCCCCCCTCATGGTCGAGCACGCCAACCGGATCTTCCTGGATTCCATCGCCACGGCCCGCGCCCTGTACGCGCTCACGGACGAGGCCCCCGCAGCCCTCCGGCGCTTCCGCAAGGGCCTGCCCGAAGTCCTTCGCGGGTTCGTCTACGCCAACGCCAAGGACAAGTACACCTGGCGGGCCTCCAACCCCAGGTGGATCCGCAGCCTGGCCGACGCGGTGACGTCGTCGTTCCGGCCGGCGGTGGTCGT
Organism: Holophagaceae bacterium UBA692; assembly: GCA_002297665.1. Classification (GTDB taxonomy): domain Bacteria; phylum Acidobacteriota; class Holophagae; order Holophagales; family Holophagaceae; genus Mesoterricola. The sequence goes on from DBMS01000295.1 coordinate 17,481, forward strand.
GGGCGCGGCCCACGGGTCGATCATGTCGGGGCTGGTGTTCGCCACCCTGGTGGGCGCGCCCCTTTATTTCGTGCGCTTCTCCATGTTCAAGCGCAACGACCAGGACCCCATCCTGGCCCCGAGCGACCTGGCCCACCTGGCCGCGTTCCGCCAGGGCCCCGCGCTCCTGTTCGACGAGGACGTGGCCAAGGGCACCACCCTCACGCGGTTCGAGGAAGTGATGAGGCCCCTCTTCCTGGAATCCCACACGGGCAGCGTCCTCCGCCACGTCCTGAGCCCCTACCGGCCCGAGTTCATCGGGCACGCGTGGAGCGACTAGCCCGCGCGGTACGGCGTGAAGTGGGGGGTCCACTGCGCGCGGGCCACGGCCTCCTCGATGGCGGCGTCGTCCATGATGCGGCCCAGGCCCTCCTCGCGGGCCTGGCGGGCCACGGCGACGGCCACTGCGGTCGAAACCCGGCGGATGTCCTCCATCTCCGGGAGCATCATGCCCTGGGCCTCCTGCTCGGGGGTGACCATCTCGCTGATGGCGCGGCTCGCGGCCAGGAGCATGCTGTCGGTGATCCGGGACGCCTTGGCCACCAGCGCCCCCAGGCCGACGCCGGGGAAGATGTACATGTTGTTGCACTGGGAGGACCGCAGGACCTTGCCCTTCCATTCCATGGGAGGGAAGGGGCTCCCGCAGGCCACCAGGCCCTTGCCGTCCGTGGCCTTCCACACCTGTTCGGGCGTGGCCTCGCACTTGGAGGTGGGGTTGCTCAGGGCGAACACGATGGGACGTTCCGTGACCTTGGCCACCTCCTGGAGGATGGCTTCGCTGAACAGGCCGGTCTGGGCGGTGACGCCCACGAGCACCGAGGGGCGCCCGTTGCGCACCACGTCGAGCATGCCGATCTTCCCGGGCGCGTCCAGCTTCCATCCGGCCACCGCCGCCCGGCGCTGGGCCATGGGGCGCTGGGGCTCCTCGAGGAGCGGATCGTCCTCCACCAGGAGACCCTGCATGTCGACGCAGAAGACCCGGGCCCGGGCCTCCTCCTCGGAGAGGCCCTCGGCCTTGAGGGCCGACAGGATGTTCATGGAGATGCCCGTGCCGGCCTGGCCCATGCCCACGATCAGGTACCGCTCGTCGGAGAAGCGGCTCCTCTTGATGCGCATGGCCGTCATGAGGGCGGCCAGGGACGTGGAGCCGGTGCCCTGGATGTCGTCGTTGAACGAGAGGATCCGGTCCTTGTACCGCTCGAGGTTCTTGAAGGCCGTGGATTTCCCGAAGTCCTCCCACTGCAGGAGGGCGTCGGGGAAATGGCGCTTCACGGCCATCACGAAGGTCTCGACGACCCGCTCGTAGGCCTCGCCCCGGAGGCGGGGCTGGCGGTAGCCCAGGTAGTAGGGGTCGTCCAGGAGGCGCTGGTTGTTGGTGCCCACGTCCAGGCACACCGGGAGGCACACGTGGGGATGCAGGCCGCCGGCGGCCACGTAGAGGCTCACCTTGCCCACGGGGATGCCCATCCCGTCCGAGCCCAGGTCGCCCAGGCCCAGGATGCGCTCGCCGTCGGTGACCACGATGAGGTTCACGGTGGGCAGGGTGATGTTCCGGAACACCTCGTCGATGGCGTCGATGTTCTCGGGCGTGATGTAGACGCCCCGGAACCGGCGCTGGATGCTGCTCATCTGCAGGCAGGCCGTGCCCACCGTGGGCGTGTAGACGATGGGCACCATCTCCTTGAGGTGCTCGGTGACCAGCTTGTAGAAGATCACTTCGCTCCGGTCCTGCAGGGCCACCAGGAAGATGTATTTCTCAAGGTCATCCGGTTTGTGCTGGAACGCTTCATAGGCCCGGCTCACCTGGTGTTCGAGGGGCTGGACCGCGGAGCGGACGAGGCCCTCCAGCCCGAGGGCCAGGCGCTCCTCCCGGGTGAAACTGGCGGCCTTGTTGAGGTGAGGGTCGTTGAGCAGTTGGCGGCCGCGGGCGTACACCTCGTAATAGGCCTCGCCCGTCATGGGATCGATCTTGAAGGCGAACGTCTTCATGGTGGGTCTCCTGCCTGGAATAGGTTCCGGACCATCTTATCCCTTTTGTCTACGGGAATTTGGGAGCGTTCTCACCGGGCCGGCCCGAAATGGGTGACCGCCATCACATAAAACGACCTCTTTGTCGTGAAAGGAGTAATATCAGGGAATCCAGCGACATAGGCCCGAACTTCCACCTCTGCCGCCCGATGGAAGACCTAGCAAAGGTTCGGTTTTCTTCATTTGGAGACATCCATGGGTCAGAAAAAAGCACTGTTGATAGACATCTCGCTCTGCGTGGGCTGCAACGCCTGCCAGGCCGCTTGCAAGGCGGAGAACCACCTGCCCGAAGGTGACGAGAAGACCCTCTCCCTCAGTGCCTTCACCGCCCTGAGCGAACATGACGGCCTCTTCGTGAGGGCCATGTGCCAGCACTGCGATATTCCTACCTGTGTGTCCGCTTGTCCGGTCGCAGCGTTGGAGAAGCGGGCGGACGGACCCGTCCTCTATAGTGCTGACAAGTGCATTGGTTGCCGCTATTGCATGCAGGCCTGCCCCTTCCACATCCCCCGCTACGAGTGGAAGAGCACCCGGCCGGGCATCAAGAAGTGCATCCTGTGCGCCCCCCGCCTGGAAAAGGGCCTGCCCACCGCCTGCTCCGAGGCCTGCCCCACCGGCGCCACCAAGTTCGGTGATCGCAACGAATTGCTCATCGAGGCCACGAACCGGATCACCGCCGACTCCGGCAAGTACGTGCCCAAGATCTACGGCAAGAACGACGTGGGCGGCACCTCCGTCCTCTACATCAGCCCGGTGCCCTTCGAGAAGCTGGGCTTCGACACCCGCCTGGGCCAGGAGCCCATGCCCATCCTGACCATGAACGCCCTTTCCAAGGTGCCCAACGTCGTGGGCGTCGGGAGCGTCATGCTCGCGGGCATCTGGTGGATCACGAACCGCCGCGAGGACGTCGCCCGCGAGGAAGGCTCGAACAAGCAGGACTCCAACCACAAGAATCGGGGTTAAGCATGAAAACCTTCAAATTTCCCCGCATCACCTTCTGGGGCGTGGTCGCCACGACCCTGATCGTCCTGGGCGTCGGCGCCGCCATCGCGCGGTTCACCCTGGGCCTGGGCGCCACCACGAACCTCTCCGACGAGTTCCCCTGGGGGCTCTGGATCGGCTTCGACTTCCTTGGCATCGGCCTGGCCGCGGCCGGCTTCACCATCGTCGCCGCGGTGCACCTCTTCCACGCCAAGGACTACGAGCCCATCGTGCGCCCGGCGATCCTCACCGCCTTCATCGGCTACCTCCTGGTGGTGCTGGTGCTGGTCATCGACCTGGGCCGCCCCGACCACTTCTGGCATCCTCTGGTCATGTGGAACCCCCATTCCGTGATGTTCGAGATCACGTGGTGCGTCATCCTCTACACCACGGTCCTTTCGGCCGAGTTCGCGCCGATCGTGCTGGAGAAGTTCAACCTCCACACCCCCATCAAGTGGATCCACAGCGTCTCCCTGCCCCTGATGATCCTGGGGGTGCTGCTTTCCACCCTCCACCAGTCCTCCTTCGGATCGCTCTACCTGATCGTTCCCAACCGGCTGAACCCACTCTGGTACACGCCGCTGCTTCCCATCCTCTTCTTCATCTCCTGCATCGCCTCGGGCGTCTCCATGGTGATCCTGGAGACCCTGATCCTCTCCCGCAAGGGCCGGACGCTGCTTCCGCCGGAGCTGCGGGCCAACCTCGCCAAGATCACCGCGGTCGCGCTGGCCGTGTACCTCGTGGTCCGGTTCCAGGACATGTTCACCCGGGGCACCGTGGCTGAGCTGAAGCACCTGACCTACCACAGCCTCGCGTTCTGGTTCGAGATCATCGTCGGCTTCGTGGTGCCCCTCGTCCTTCTGCTGTCCAACCGCATCCGCCATTCCCGGCGCGGCCTCTACGTCACCACCATCATGGTGCTGGCGGGCTTCGCGGCCAACCGCATGAACGTGGCCGTGACCGGCCTGGAGAAATACCCCACCCACACCTACTTCCCGTCCCTGCTGGAAGTGCTCATCATGACCGGCATCGCGGCCATCGGGTTCACCGCGTTCACGCTCATCGCGCGCTACCTCCCCATCTTCCCGGACGTGGCGCCGCCCGAACCCGACCAGCACCCGTTCTCCAGCCTCAGCCCGGCCATCGAGGGGGACTGACATGGGCACGCGCATCGGCACACGCCTGATCCTGGGGGCCGGCCTGGTTTCGGCCCTGGCCATCGGGCTCATGGCGGGGCTGATCATGCGCTCCCACAACGAGGGCCTGGTCTCCCAGCTCACGCGCAACGCCAACCAGCTGGGCGAGACCATCAAGAGCAGCACGCACTACGACATGCTCGAGAACCGCCGGGACGGCCTCCACAGGCAGATCCGGACGATGGGCGCCCTGCGCGGCGAGGGGATCCGCAAGGTCCGGCTCTTCAACAAGGAGGGCCGGATCATGTTCTCCTCGGACAGCCAGGAGATCGGCACCACCGTGAACAAGCGCGGCGAAGCCTGCTACGCCTGCCATGCCGAGGGCAGGCCCTTGGAGAAGCTGGACGTGAACGCCCGGGCCCGCGTCTACAAGGACGCCGACGGCACCCGGGTGCTGGGGATCATCAACCCCATCCCCAACGAGCCCTCCTGCTATACCGCCGATTGCCACGCCCATTCGGCCTCCCAGCGCGTGCTGGGCGTGCTGGACGTGAACGTCTCCATGGCCGAGGCCGACCGCGAGATGGCGAGGGGCCGCAAGGTGATGGCCAGCTTCGCTGTGCTCGCCATCGCGTGCAGCAGCCTCATCATCTGGTGGCTCAACCGCAAGCTCGTGGTGCGGCCCGTGGAGGCCCTCATGGAGGGCACGCGCCGGGTGGCCAACGGCGACCTGACGACGGCCATCAAGGTGGAAGGGCACCATGAGCTCAGCCACCTGGCGCAGGCCTTCAACACGATGACGAGCCAGATATCCGAAACCCGGCTCCAGCTCACCCAGGCCGACAAGCTCGCCTCCGTGGGCCGCCTCGCCGCGGGCATCGCCCACGAGATCAACAATCCCCTCACGGGCGTCCTCACCTACGCCTCCCTCATGGCCAAGCGCCTTCCGGAAGGCGACCCCAACGGGGAGGACGTGGAGGTCATCATCCGCGAGACCAAGCGCTGCCGGTCCATCATCAAGGAACTCCTCGACTTCGCCCGTCCCGCGCCCCCCACCCGCAGGTCCACCGACCTCAACGAGGTGGCGCGCCATTCCCTGGCCGTGGTGATGAACCAACTGAGTCTCAATCACGTCAACCTGGCCCTGGATCTGGCGCAGGATCTGCCGCCGGCCTACGCCGACGGAAACCAGATGCAGCAGGTGGTCGTGAACCTCCTGCTCAACGCCGCGGACGTCGTGGAGCCCGGGACGGGCCAGATCACCCTGGCCACAAGGGTCTTCGACGACGCCTTCGTGGAGGTCCAGGTCACCGACAACGGCTCGGGCATCGAGCCCGAGGACCTTCCCCACCTCTTCGAGCCCTTCTTCTCCACCAAGGGGAACCGCGGCACGGGCCTCGGCCTCGCGGTGACCTGGGGTATCGTGGAGAGTCACGGCGGCTCGATCGACGTCCAGACCGAAGTGGGCCAGGGCACCACCTTCTCGATCCGAATCCCCACCCTCAACCCCGAAGCCGGAATCTCCCCATCCTGATAGGAGCCAATGCCATGACTGTGCTGCTCGTAATAATCATGCTGCTCGCCTTCGTGGGCATCGACTACCTGGTGCGCGAGACGACGCGCCGCATGCGGGAGAAGCGCCAGCGGGCCGCCCGCGAGGAGATCCTCAACGTCGCGGTCCGGCTGGACATCGCCGGCGAGGTCAAGACCCTCAAGCGCATCGAGGTGCCCGATCCCCGCGCCCGCATCCTCGCGGTTGACGACGAAGGCATCGTGCTGGATTCGTTCCGGCGGATCCTCGTCCTGGAGGGCTACAACGTCGACACCGTCGAGAACGGCCCCGAGGCCCTCAATCTCGTTCAGCGCCACGACTACGACTTCGTCTTCACCGATCTCAAGATGCCCATCATGGACGGCGTCGAGGTCGTGAAGGCCGTCAAGCACCTGCGCCCGGACGTGGACGTGGTCGTCATCACCGGCTACGCCACCATCGAGACCGCGGTGGAGACCATGAAGCACGGCGCCTCCGAATACGTCCAGAAGCCCTTCACCGCCGAGGAGCTCTCGGAGTTCGTCAACCGCCTGCTCATCAAGCGCCAGTCCCGCCTCGAGAGCCAGAAGGAACCCACCGTCCGCATCGTCTCGCCCACCCAGGCCGAAGGCGCCCCCGCGGGCGAGTACTGCGTTCCTGGCGGATCCTTCGTCTCCCCCGGCCACGCGTGGGTCCGCATCGAGCCCGACGGCCAGGTGCGTGTCGGCGTCGACGACTTCGCCCACAAGGCCCTGGGCGAGGTGAGCGAGGTGGTCCTTCCGGATCCCGGCACGTCCTGCAAAGTGGGCGACGTCCTCTTCTCCTTCAAGCGCGGCGACGAGGAGATCCGCTTCTACGCCCCCGTCACCGGCAAGGTGGTGGAGGACAACGCCCGCCTCAAGGCCGAGCCCGGCCTGGTGGCCGGCAGCCCCTACAAGGACGGCTGGGTCTGCCGCATCAAACCCGTCGACCTGGCTTCCGAACTCGGCGCCCTGCGCATCGGCCGCCCCGTGGCGGAGTGGTACGGCGAGGAGATCAAGCGCCTGCGCGAGCTCAAGGCCGAGAACAACGGCCAGGAACTCACCTGGGCCACCCTGGAGAGCCGGTTCCTCAAGTAGGAGGTCCGGAACGGAGCAACGGCCCCCCTCGCGGGGGCCGTTCGCGTTTCGGGTTGCATGTAAGACTTATCTCCTGGCGTTTGAATTATTGAAGGTAAGCTATTCCATCCAACCGCCAGGGGGTAGCCATGAAGTTCCTCGATGCACTCCGGTCCGTCCTCGTGCTTGCGGCCTGCGCGTTCGCACAGGCCCAGACCGACGTCACCGTTTACACCTACAATGACCGGCCCCCCTTCGTGGTGGACAAGGCCAAACAGGACGGCCTCGAATACCGCCTCTGCCAGTGGCTTACGAAGGAGAGCAAGGCCTACCGGTTCACCCTCAAGGTGGTCACGGCCCCCGAGGCCAAGGCCATGGTGGAAAAGGGCGAACTCAAGGGGGTCCTGCTGGGCGTCAACAAGGTCTGGTTCCCGGAACCGGTTCGGGCCGCCAATCTGTGGACGCCGGCGATCCTCTGGGATCGCAACCTCGTGGTGTCCCTCGACGCGAAGAAGGTCGAGTACGCGGGCCCCGAGTCCATGGCCGGCCTGCGGCTCGCGGGCGTCGGCGGCTACGCCTACCCCGCCCTCACCGACGCCGTGAAGGCGGGCCGCATCCAGCGCGTGGATTTCGGTTCCGAGATCCTGGCCCTCCAGGCGGTGGCCGGGGGCAAGGCCGACGCGACCATCGTGAGCGAATGGACCCTCATGTACGCCCAATTGCGCCTGGACATCCCGGGCAACTTCTACCAGTCCAACAAGTCGTTCCTGGAATTCGAGCGGGTCATCCTCGTGCCGCCCGCCCGGAAGGAGCTGTACGAGCACCTGACGAAACTGCTCACCGACGTGCGCAAGAACGCCGGCTGGCAGGAAGCGACCTCGCTCTGAACGCACAAACGCCGGGGCCCAGGGGCCCCGGCGTCAGGTCCTTCCGCCGGTCCTAGATGCCGGCCTTGTTGGGGTACGCGGGCTTCGCGGGCTGCTTGGGAGGATTCCTCTTCAGGGCGTCCTCCACTTCCTTGATCGCCCTGTCCAGCTGGGGATCCTTGCCCTGGGCCGTGAGGGCGGGATCGTCGATCACCTCGATGTCAGGGTCGACGCCGTGGCCCTCGATCATCCACTTGCCGTCGGTGGAGTAGATGCCGAACGTGGGAACGGTGATGTTGCCGCCGTCGATGAGCGCGGGGGCTCCGCTGATGCCGATGAGCCCGCCCCAGGTGCGCCGCCCGATGAGGGGGCCCAGGCCGGCCTGGCGGAAGTAGAAGGGGAAGCAGTCGCCGCCCGATCCGCTCCAGCCGTTGATGAGCATGGCCATGGGGCCGTTGTGGGCGGTCACGGGCCACTGCCAGTCCTTGCCGTCCCGCACGCCCCAGTAGTTGAGGATCTTGCGGCCCAGCAGCTCGGTGAAGCGGTCGGGGATCTGGCCGCCGCTGTTGAAGCGCTCGTCGATGACCAGGCCGTCCTTGTCCCACTGGCCCTGGAACTGCCGCACCAGGTCGGTCTGGCCGCCGATGCCGGTGTCGGGCACGTAGATGTAGCCGATGCGCCCGCCCGAGGCCTTGTCCACGTAGGCGCGGTTGGCTTCGACCCAGGCCTGGTAGCGTAGCGTGCCTTCGTTGCCGATGGCGTCCACCGTGATGTCCCGGGCGCCTTCCTTCCCGGGCTTGTCGTTCACGGTCAGGAGCACCGTCTTGCCCGCCAGGCCCTGGAAGGCGGCCCAGGGGTCCTTGCGGGTGTCCAGGGGCACGTGGTTGACCGCCAGGAGGTAGTCGCCCTCCTTCACGTTGAGGCCGGGCTGGGCCAGCGGCGCCTTGGCGGCGGCGTCCCAGGGGGCGCCGCGAAGGATCTTCTTGATGCGGAACTGGCCGTTCTCGAGGGCGAAGTCCGCCCCCAGGAGACCCACGGCGCGCCGCTGGGGGATCTCCACGTCGCCGCCGCCCCGGTAGGCGTGGGAGGCGTTCAGCTCGGAGATCAGCTCGCCGATGACGAAGTTCACGTCCTCGCGGGTGGCGCAGTCGTCCAGGAGCTTGCCGTAGCGGGCCTTCATGGCCTTCCAGTCGACCCCGTGCATGCCCGGATCGTAGAACATGTCCCTTTCCAGGCGCCAGGTGTCGTTGAAGATCTGGCGCCATTCCGCGGCGGGATCCACCTCCATGGGCAGGTCGGCCGTGGGGAGCTTCTTGTCCAGCTTCTGGTCGGCCTTGATGTCCAGGAAGGCATAGGCGTCCTTGCGCTTCACGAGGACCTTGCCGCCCTCGGCCGCCACGGCCGCGCCGTCAACGTCGGCCAGGATCGTCTTCTCCTCCCGCTCCTCCAGGTCGTAGTACTGGAGGTTGCCCTTGGATTCCCCTTCGGGGTTCATCTGGGGGATGCGCCGGTACACCACCTTGCCCTTCACGGCGGCCAGGTCCGAGATGTTCCCGGCGGGGGGTGGCAGGAGGACCATGCGGCCCTCGAGGCCGTCCAGGTCGATGTCGACGGCCTTGGGGGCGGGCTTTTCGGCCTTCTTCGCGTCCTTCTTGTCCTCCTTCTTGTCTTCCTTCTTCTCCTCCTTCTTCTCGGCGTCGGCGTCGTTGCGCGCCGCCACGGGGGAGGCCACGTCCTTGCGCAGGGGGATGGCCGCCAGGCGCGTGGTGTTCGCGTAGATCCAGGTGGGATCAAGGTCGCTGTAGGTCGGGCTGAAATTCTGGCCCGTGGTCAGGAAGAGGTACTTCCCTTCGGGATCGAAGGCCACGTCGCCGGCGTTGTAGTAGGCGGACGTGGCCTGGGTGACCTTCCCGTCCCGGGTGTCGTAGAGCTTGACCACCCCGTTGCGCCGGGCGGTGTCGATGACGTAACTGAACCAGCGGCTGTCCGAGGACCAGCTGCCGCGGAACTGCTCCATGGCGCCGTCCATCATGAAGAAGCCCTTGTCGATGGCCGTGACCTTGCCCGTCTCCAGTTCGCAGACGTGGATGCGCATGGCTTGGTCGCCGAAGACGACGCGCTTGCCGTCGGGAGACCACAGGATGTTGTAGCGGAACCCGGGACCCAGGTGGGTCACCTGGCGCTCCTCGCCGGAGCCGTCCGCGGCCTTGAGGCACAGCTCGTATTCGCCGCTGCGGTCGCTGAAGTAGGCCACCTGCTTGCCGTCGGGGGACAGCGCGGGGAACCGCTCGGCCACGCCGGGGGTGTGGCTGAGGTTCATGACGAAGCCCCGTTCCGCGGGCACCGAGAACACCTCGCCCCGGGCCTCGAACACGGCCCGCTTGCCCTGGGGCGACGGAGAGCCGCCGCGGATGAGCTTGGAGGCGTTTTCGGTGCGGGGCTTGAGGGCGGCGCGGTCGGTCACGGCCTCCACCTTCACTTCGGAGAGGGCGCCCGTGGCCAGGTCGATGCGGTGGAGCCGGCCCCCGGCCTCCAGGATGATGTCGCTGGGCCCGATGGCCGGGAAGTGGACGTCGTATTCCTTGAAGAAGGTGATCTGCTTGAAGGCCTTGGTGGCGAGGTTGTAGGACCAGACGTTGCCGCGCTTGGCGGCGTCCCGGTCCGAAAGGAAATAGAGGGTGTCGCCGTGCCACATGGGCATGGAGTCGTTGGACCCGCCTTCGCTGGGCAGGCGCATGGAGGTCTTCTTCTCCAGGTCGTAGAACCAGATCTCCGAGGCCATGCCGCCCCGGTAGCGCTTCCAGGTGCGGAAGTCGGTGGAGATGGGCAGGTACGCCAGGGTCTTCCCATCGGGGGAGAGGGTGCCGAACTCGCCGTAGGGCACGGGCAACGCCTTGGGGATGCCGCCTTCCTTGGGCACGGTGAAGAGCTTGCTGAACCGGTCCCGCCCGGATTCCATGCCCGACGCGAAGAGGATGGACTTGCCGTCCGGGGTCCAGCCCACCACCCGGTCCGCGGCCGGGTTGTGGGTCACGCGCACCGGCACCCCCCCGCCCACGGGCATGACATAGACATCCATGTTTCCGTCATAATTCGCGGAAAAGGCGATCTCCTTGCCGTCGGGCGAGAACCGGGCGAAGACCTCCTCCCCCTTGGGGGTGGAAAGCCTCTGGGCAAGGCCGCCGGTCTTGTTCACGACCCAGATGTCGGACGCATAGGTGAAGGCGATCCGGGTGGCTGAGATGTCGGGGTACCGCATTAACCTTGCATCGATCTGGGCATGGGCCGAAGCCCCCGCCGCCAGCACCATCGGTACCGTCAACCAGGTCAACGTACGCATCAGTATCTCCTTCAGGAAGGTTTCCTGAGGAGGATACCGGGCGGGGTGGGACGGGGTTTAGATTTGCAACGATGAATTCATGCGGAGGTTGGATGCGTGTGGACGTTCACGCGAGTCCCGACCGTGTGCGTCGCAGGGTTCGATAGCCATCGTTGGCTCTCCGCTCGTTCCTCGCTGCAAGCCAAGGATGGCTAACGGGCGGGGATGGCCCGTCACGAAAGGCGCCGAGTTTGGAAAACCTCCGACAATTGGTTGGAAATCCCAATTCGCCCATCAGGCCGAACGCGATGTGCAGGCCTCCGGTCGAACCACGTCAACGAAGGAATACCTCCTCTGCTTTTACATCTGATTAAAGAGAAGGTTCTCACTGAAGATTTGCGCCAGGGGGTGGCGAATAGGCAGGCCACCGAATCGGGGTTGAATCGAAATCCAATAGGTAGTGCCCCTTTAGTGGCTTTAATTGCTCCAAGAGGTATTCCTGATCTCCCAGCAGCTCGATTTTCATTTTCGATAGATCGATTCGGAAAAACTTCACCAATTTATTTCTGACTTCCAGTTTCGTCATTCCTCCATAAAAAGGTGACGATCTCACCTTTTCCAAATAATCCGTGATGCCAGAATCCGTTATCTTGCTCCAGCTCGCAATCAGGTATATCGTGTCGAAGTTGCTGGGGAAAAATACAAATTTGGAAGGAAAGGTATCACGAGGGATATAGACGGTCTTTCGCAGAAGACTGGGAACCCTGGTCAATCCAATATTTTCCTCAATGAAGTTGGCAGAGAGGGAGGTCCAGGGCGTAGATAGCTCCTTTAATTTGAAATTAGAAGAATCATAGCACCAAATTCTGCCGAGTTCAGACGAATGCAAAATGAGAGTATCTGAAACCCAGAACGATCGTTTGGGTCCGGTGATGTGGCCTACCATTCCGATGGTATCGGCAATCGCGTTGGGAATTTCAATTTCCCTCTCTGGTTCAAGGGATGAAATTCCGTAAATAGAAATGAACTTTAATGTGCCATCCACATAATAATCAAATGGATCTGAAAAGGCCCAATTATTAATCGGAACTTGCGGAGTGCCTGAGCATATCAGCAGAATTTTGCCCTCTGGAGAAATCTCGAATTGGGAAAAATTTCGTTTAGGAGCAAGGATCAATTCGGGATTTTTGGTTTCTTGAGATAGTTTGTAGATCTGGTCCTTAATCCTGAAATACCAATGTCCAAAGCGAAATTTGAGTTGGTGGCGCTCGTCCCAAGCTCGCTTTTCTGGAATTTGTATTGGCTTTTCTTGAATTTCGTTTTTCAGGTTGGATATTATATATGTATTTTCGCCAAATATATAGCAGGAAGATTTAAAATCTGAAAATTGAATCTGGGCATCGCCGACTCCAATCGGGTAACTTGTAAAATACACAGATGTGAGATCAAACGGTTTTATTTTTACATTTGGATACTTGTTTGTTGACGGAGTCGATTCTGCGCAAATGGCTATCATGCCTTGAGTTGCGGCCATGAAAAAAATAGAACACGTGCATAAAAATTTGACCATTTTCATTGAAACGGCTCCCGGGAAGCTATTGGCACTGCCTGTAAGACTGATGTTCACAGTGCTGAATGTCAGTCTTGCAGCACCAATAATTATTTTGATTATTGTCTGTTATAAATCCTCCTTTATAGTAGCTGGTCCTCACTATCATGTTTCCCACCCTCTCATAGGTGTCCGCCCTTTCATGGAGACTGCAGGGATTCATGCCGCCGCACCCCGACACTCCAGAACCCTGGTGCGTGCAAGCGTGGGTGCAAACAGCTTGATCAGGAGTGCAACCACCACCAGAAGTGTCGTCATTCTGCCCTTCGAAAGGGCTTTCTTTGACTTCGGGGCCATTACCCGTTGGTACGATTGCGTTTGCATAAAATGGGCATAATAGTCCAATTGTAGCAAGGATTCCAGTCGCAAACCGCAGACCACCCATTGTGCCTTCCAAGGTCGTTGTTTGTTGGCCTAGGGTAGTCAAAAGAAAAATCTATAGCAACCTTTTGAAGTCCAACCATTCAGAGCCTTGTTCCCGCATCGGATGCCGGTGCCCAGTGCCGGAGTGCCAACCGAATGTGGGCTTAACGCACGTGCACGGCCACCGAGGTTCCAGGCCGGCCCTGGACCGCCAGCAGGCAGGCGTTCCGGGGCAGGTCCCCCGACGTCGGCCCGGGGGCCCTGCCCAGAGGGCACAAACGGGCGTCAAACACGGCCCAGTCGGCCTGGGGTGCGATCCTGATACCCCGGGAGCCGGGCGGGATGAGGCGCCATTCCGGCAGGCCCAGGGGGCCCATGCCCACCTTGCCGTCCCCCTTGCCCAGGGCCGGGACCGATGAAAGGGGCCGGAAGAGGCGACCCCCCCGCACCAGCCAGGTCCGGCCGTCCCTGGCCACCGGCACGAGGCGGTGGGCGTCCTGCCCGGCCGGGCCGGGAACCTGGACCTGGGGTTCGGCCGGCGCGCCTTCCCGCGGGCAGGTCACCGGGAGAAATCCCGGACCCTGCACGAACAGCAGGTCGTCCCGGCCCGGCAGCGACGCCAGGCGAAAACCCGGAGCGCGGATGAAGGCGGCGCTCTCCATGGATTCGTTGGCCAGGAGCCAGAGGGTTTCCCTCCAGGCCTCCAGGAGGGGATCCGGCTTGCCCGCGGGGGCGAGGCGTTCGGCCAGGATCCGGTCGTCCAGGTAGAAACGGGAGGGCAAGCGCTGGACCAGGTACCGTCCCTCCCTCCGGGCATGGAATAGGTACCGGGCCTGTGCGGGCTCCGCCGACGCGAACCAGCCGTCCGCGCAGGGCCGCAGGTCGGGGGCCAGGGAACGCCAGGTCCGGTTCTCCGGGTCGAAGCGGTCCAGGTCCAGCGTCCCGAGGAACCGGCCCGGGCGCACCCGGTAGGCCGCGGCCGGCGAAGCGTAGATTCCGTCGAGTCCGCCTTGCGCCGCCGGTGCCCCTTCCGGTCCCGGGCAGTCGGGCCATGGAGGGGGATCGGGCATCCCCCCGATGCGGCCCCGCTCCACCAGGGCCCTCATGAGGACGCGTTCGGCGATGCGCGAGGCCTCCTCGGCGCCCAGACCGGTGGCGCCGGCCACGAAGACCCCCATGCGCTCGCCGGGAACGAGGATCATGGCGCTGCCGTAGTGGGGCGTCTGGCCGCCGATGCTCCACGCGCGCAGGCCGACGGCGCTGAAGGCCGGGTGCTCCACCGTGTCCCAGCCCAGCCCCGAGGCCGCGAACGCCGGGAACGGATCCGGTTCGTCAGGATTCCGGGCCCTGCCCAGGGCGGCCACGGCCTCGCTGGAAAGGACGCGCTCCCGCTTCAGGACGCCGCCTTCCAGCAGCATCGCCATCAGGCGTCCCATGGCCGGGGCGCTGGCGTAGAACCCGCAGGCCCCATGGGCGTTGGCGAACTCCAGGGGCTGCTGCCGGGCGCCGTCGAAGGCCCGTGCGTAGGGATCCTCCCGCGGCCCCGGGTCGGGCACGAAGGCGCAGTCCCCCATGCCGAGGGGATCCAGAATGGCCTTCTGGACGTAGGCGGGATAGGCCAGGCCCGTGACCTTTTCCACCAGTGCCGCCAGGACGGTGAATCCATCGCCCGACGGAACGGTCTGGGTTCCGGGTGGGAACAAAGGCCTCTGCAGGTTCAGGGATTCCAGGACCTGCGCCGCGTACCCAGGAATGGGGCGGGTCGTGAACAGGTTGCGCAACCCGGTCCCAGGGATGCCGGAGGTCTGGGAGAGCAGCATCTCGAGCGTGATGGCGGCGGCCTCGGGCGCGTCCATGCGGAAGTCCGGCAGGTGCGCCCCCACCGGGTCTCCCAGGCCTACCCGTCCCTCGTCCACCAGTTGGAGCACCGCGATCGCCGCCAGGATGCGGCCGGTCTGGCCCAGCCCGAAGCGCGTCGCCGTGGTGGCAGCCAGGGGCCTTCCCCCCGGCCCGGGCGCCAGGGCCCGGTAGCCGAAGGCCTCTTCCCAGGGAAACCGGTCGCCGTCCACCAGGCAGATGGAGATGGAGGTGGCCCCGCGGGCGCCCATGGCCTCCCGCGCGGCCGCCGCGCCTTCGGTGGAGGCGAAGAAATGCAGGTCGGGAATTTTGGCGCCCAGGGCAAAGGGCAGAAAAAGGAGCGACACCACGCCCCAGTGGGACCGGATCGAACGGGGCGGTGCCATGGAAGCCTCCCAGGTCTGCATGGGTGAGGCCCAGCCGGGTCCGCCCTTGCTCCATAGCTGCCGGAATCAGGCCAGGGGATTCACCGCCCGTGGATCCCCCCGATGGCCCCGTCAGTCCGCCAGCGTGGAGAGATCTCCGGGGTCCTCGCCCATCTCGATGGCCTTGAGGTAGCGGCGGACGATCTTCCCGGAGCGGGTCTTGGGCAGCGTCGCGCGCACCTCGATCTCGGACGGCGTGGCGATGGGGCCCAGGTCCTGGCGCACGTGATCCTTCAAGGACGCGATGAGGCCGGGGCCCTGCTCGACGCCCACGCGCAGCACCACGAAGGCCTTGATCCGCTCGCCCTTGACGGCGTCGGGCAGCCCGATGACGGCGGCTTCGGCCACCGCGGGGTGGCGCACCAGGGCGCCCTCCACGTCGGCGGTGCCGATGCGGTGCCCGGCCACGTTCATCACGTCGTCGGAGCGCCCCAGCACGGCGAAGTAGCCGTCCGCGTCCTTCACGGCGATGTCGCCCGCGGTGTAGACGCCTCCCGGAACCTGGTTCCAGTAGCGCTCGTACCGGGGATGGTCGCCCCACACGGTGCGCATCATGTAGGGCAGGGGCTTTCTCAGGATGAGGAGGCCGCCGGATCCGGCGGGCACCGGGTTGCCGTCGGCGTCCACCACCTCCGCGGCCACCCCGGGCATGGCCTTGCCCACCTTGCCGGGGCGGGCCTCGAAGGTCGGCAGCGTGCCCAGCACGGGGGCCGCGATCTCGGTCTGCCACCAGTTGTCCACCACCATCCCGTTGCTCTGTCCCGCCAGGTGCTTCTGGGCCCAGTGGTGGGCCTCGGGGTTGAGGGGCTCGCCGGCGCAGGCGATGAGGCGCAGGCGGGACAGGTCGTACTTGGCGGGGGCCGAGGGCCCGTGGCTCATCCACATGCGGATGGCCGTGGGGGCCGTGAACATCAGGTTCACGCCGTACCGCTCGCAAAGCTCCCAGGTGACCTCGGGGCTGGGGTAGTCGGGAACGCCTTCGCGGCAGAAGACGGTGGCGCCGCAGGAAAGGGGCCCGTAGACGATGAAGGAGTGTCCCACGATCCAGCCGATGTCCGAGGTGCTCCAGTAGATGTCCCGGTCGGTGATCTGGAAGAAGGCCCGGGCCAGGTAGGTCACCCCCACCAGGTAGCCGCCCGTGGCGTGCACGACGCCCTTGGGCTTGCCGGTGGTGCCCGAGGTGTACAGGATGAACAGCGGGTCCTCGGCATCCATGGGCTCGGGCGCGCAGTGGATGCTGTGGGCCTCCTGGCAGTCGTAGAAGTCGTGCTCTCGCTCGGACTCGAAGGTGAAGGGCTCGTCCCCGGGCCGGGAGCCCCGGCGGTGCACGATGACGTGGCCCACGCTGAACAGGTCGCGCACCGCCTCGTCCACCGTGGGCTTGAGGGGGACCTTCCTGCCGCGGCGGAACGTGAAGTCCGAGCACACGACCACCTTGGCCTGGCAGTCCTCGATGCGCGCGCGCAGGGCCTGGGTGCCCATGCCCGCGTAGACGACGGAATGGATGGCGCCGATGCGGGCGCAGGCCAGCATGGTGATGATGCCTTCGGGGCAAAGGGGCATGTAGATGATCACCCGGTCGCCCTTCCTGACGGCCATGTTCTTGAGGGTGTTGGCGAAGCGGTTCACCTCCCGGTAGAGCCGTCCGTAGGTGTAGGCGTGCTCCTCGCCGTCCTCGCCCACCCAGATGAGGGCCGCCTTGTTCCGGCGCTCCGAATACACGTGGCGGTCGATGCAGTTCACGGTCACGTTGAGCTTTCCGCCCACGAACCACTGGTGCGCGGGCGGACTGAAGCGGCTGACGGCGGTGTAGGGCTCCATCCAGTCCACGAGCTTGGCCCGGTCGGCCCAGAACCCGTCGGGATCGGTCTGGGCGTGGGCGCGCTCCACCGCGTCGTTGGCGAGGTGGGCCTGGCGGGAGAGCCAGATGGGCGCGGGGATGACGTTCTCGTCCCGCTGCAGGCGCTGGATCGCGGCCTGCTGGGATTCGCTCAACTGCGCCGCGGCGTGAAGGTCATCACGGGGTCCGGTGGCCATGGCCCATCTCCTTGGGTGGAAAGCGACCCCGATCCTAGACGCAATCTCACGATAGTCGATGGGAATCTCCTGAAAGTTTCCCCGCCGGCCATGGTGAAATGGAGGGTCCCCTTGCCGAGGTCCTCGATGCCCGCACTAACCGATCCATTTCAATACAAAGGCCTTCGGCTGGGCAATCGCCTGGTGATGGCCCCCATGGCCACCGGCATGGCCGAGGACCACCGGGCCACCGAGGCGCAGATCGACTGGTACCGCCAGCACGCGCGCGCCAGCGTGGGCCTCGTCGTCGTCGAGGCCACCGCCGTCCTTCCCGACGCCATCATCCTGCCCCGGAACCTGGGCATCTGGGACGATGCCCAGATCCCCGGCCTGGCCGCCATCGCCGGGGCCATCAAGGCCGGAGGGGCCGCGGCCGTCATCCAGCTGGTCCACGGCGGGGGCCGCTCCGTGCGGGCCGACCTCTCCGTGGAGCGCATCGCGCCCTCACCGGTGGCCCTCCTGCCCGGTCCGGCGCCCCGGGAGATGACCGAGGCCGAGATCCAGGACGTCATCCGGGCCTTCGCCGAGGGCGCCGCCCGGGCCCGGCGCGCCGGATTCGACGGCGTGGAGATCCATGCCGCCCACTACTACCTCCTCTCCCAGTTCGTCTCGCCCCGCACCAACCACCGCACCGACCGGTGGGGGGGGAGCGAGGAGAACCGCTTCCGCATGGGCGTCGAGGTGGCCAAGGCGGTGCGTGCCGCCGTGGGCCCCGACTGCCTCGTCTTCTGCCGCATGCACGGGGTGGAGAACGTGGAAGGCGGGCTCGACACCCTTGAAGCCGTCCGGTTCGCCCAGGCCCTGGAAGCCGCCGGCGTGGACGTCATCGACGCTTCGGGCATCGGCCAGTCCAGCCTGGGCGAATGGGAGGGCCAGCCCTTCCTGAACACCAGCTCGGTGCCCCCCAAGGGCTCCCCGGGAGGCGGGTTCGCCGCCTCCGCCCGGCGCATCCGCCACGCGGTGGGGATCCCCGTCATCACCGTGGGCAAGCTCGCCGGCCCCGGCCTCGCCCAGGGCGTCCTGGACGCGGGCCAGGCCGACCTGGTGGCCCTGGCGCGTCCCCTCATCGCGGACTTCCGCGTGGCCGAAAAGCTCCTGGCCGGCCGGGACGCCGAGATCGAGCCCTGCCTGGAATGCATGGCCTGCTTCGCCGCCATCCGGAAGGGCTCCATCCGTTGCACCGTCAACAAGGCCCTGGCATGAACGAGGGGGGACCGCGCGGAGCCCGGCCACCCCATCCGATCCCGAAACCCATGCGCCCACCCGCCCAGCCCTCCATCGTCATCCTCACCGGAGCCGGCATCTCCGCCGAGAGCGGCCTGGGGACGTTCCGGGCCGCCGGCGGCCTCTGGGAGAACCACCGGGTGGAAGACGTGGCGACCCCCGAGGGGTTCAGCCGGAACCCCGCCCTGGTGCACGCCTTCTACAACCAGCGCCGCGCCCAGCTGAAGGAGGCCCGGCCCAACGCCGCCCACGCCGCCCTGGTGCGCCTGGAACGGGCATGGCCCGCCGAGGTGCTGGTGGTCACCCAGAACGTGGACGACCTCCACGACCGCGCGGGCACCCGCAACCTCATCCACATGCACGGCGAGCTGCTGAAGGTGCGCTGCGGCCTGTGCGGCGCCGTGCACCGCCGGGAGGCGGATGCCTCCCGGGAGACGATTTGTCCCGCCTGCGGCCGCAGCGGGGACATCCGGCCCCACATCGTCTGGTTCGGGGAGATGCCCCTGGAGATGGACCGCATCGGGGAGGCCTTGGCGCGCTGCGGCCTGTTCGTGGCCTTGGGCACCTCAGGCAACGTGTACCCAGCCGCCGGCTTCGTGGAGCAGGTGGGGCCCGGGGCCCGGACCCTGGAACTGAACCTGGAAGCCTCGAACGTCAGCTCGCGGTTCGCCGAACGCCGCCTGGGGCCGGCCACGGTCCTGGTGCCGGCCCTGGTGGAGGAGCTGCTGGGCTAGNNCTAGCCCCAGGCCAGGCACCGCAGGCTCATGGTTCCCAGCTGCCACCCGTCGAAGACGGTCCGCACCGGTCCGTCCCCCGCGCCCATGGCCACGAAGACCGGATCCAGGTGCTCCGTGGTGGCCGCGGCCCTGCGGCTCTGGGGCCAGGCCCGGCGGTGGTCCAGCAGGTCCTCCCGGCGGCCGTCGACGAGCCGCTCCAGGAACCACCGCTCGGCGTCCAGGGCCCAGGGCTGGGCCTGGCCATCGGGCGCGTCCCATTCCACCAGGCCCAGGTTGTGCACCAGGCCGCCGCTGGCCAGGATGAGGATGCCTTCCTCCCGGAAGGCGCGCAGGCCCGCTCCCATGGCCAGGAGCACCGCCGGGGCGGCCCTGGGCAGGCTCACCTGGACCACCGGGACGTCGGCTTCGGGGAACAGGTGGCGAAGCACCGCCCAGGCCCCGTGGTCCAGGGGACGGAGCGGGTCCTCCCCCGCGCCCAGGACCTCCGCCGCCCGCGCCGCCAGCGCGGGGTCGCCCGGGGCGGGGTAGTCAAGGGCGTAGAGCTCCCGGGGAAACCCGCCGAAGTCGTGGAGGATCCCCGGCCTCACGCTGGAGGTCACCCTCACGTCCGGGGTCTGCCAGTGCGCCGAGACCACCAGGACGGCCCGGGGCCGCTCCGCAAGGCCCGCCGCGAAGGCGGCCAGGCTCCGGGCGTAGGCGGACCCCCCCAGGGCCAGCATGGGAGAACCATGGGAGACGAAGAGAACGGGCTGGGAAACCATGGCGTTTGAACCTCCGGGGACGAAGACCGTTCCGTCCAAAATAGATGTTCAAACATCAAACTACGCTTCTCCCACCTCCCGCGCAATGAAAATCAATACAACGCCAGGAATAGGATCCCCACCCCGATGAGGGCCCCCGCCATGGCATAGAGGAGAACACGCCAGGACTGCGCATCCCGGGAGGGATCCAGGCGGGGAAGGCGGGGGTCGCCCTTGCGTTCGCCGTTCCACTTCCACGTCTGCGGCCCGCGGCGGCGCTCCCAGGCGGGGATCTTGGATTTGGGGAGGTTGGGGCCGGGTCGGGGAGGCATGGTATATAAATCCTTCAATGAAACCCGATGAAAATATATACTGTTAATCTTTCGGCGCAAGGCTTGCAGCTGGAATCATCCGCCAAGAAGGCAATGCTGTTAACGCAATAGCGCCTTGACCCGTCCGCGTTGCATCGATTCAGGGTCTTCATCGCACTGTTCACATTTATTAAATTTTTATTGGATACCCATCCATCCTCGGCTAGGCCTTATTCCGGTGTGGGTCGGCGCCTTTGGGTCGGGCTCTCCCGCGCTCGCCTTGCGGATGGTGGCCGTCGGCTGAAAGCGCACCCGGCCTTGCGGGAGCCAACGCCTCGGCCAGGCACCGGCAAGACCTCCGGCCTCCAGAGCCTCTTGGCGGCGCGACTCCGTTCTTCAGCCCCCCCAGCCCCGGGTCCGCTCCACGGCCTTGTGCCACTCGCCCAGCAATGCGGACCGTTCCGCGGCGGCCATGGCCGGCTCGAAGCGGGCCCCCGGCTTCCAGTTGCGGACGATCTGTCCGGGGTCGGTCCAGAAGCCCACCGCGAGCCCGGCCAGGTAGGCCGCGCCCAGGGCGGTGGTCTCGGTCACCTGGGGGCGCACCACGGCCACGTCGAGGATGTCGGCCTGGAACTGCATGAGCAGGTCGTTTCGCGAGGCCCCGCCGTCCACCCTCAATTCCGTGAGCCGCAGGCCCGAGTCGGCCTCCATGGCTCCGATGACGTCCGCCGTCTGGTAGGCGATGGACTCCAGGACGGCCCGGGCGAGGTGCCCGCGCCCGCTGCCGCGGGTAAGCCCGAAGAAGGCGCCTCGGGCGGTGGCGTCCCACCAGGGCGCGCCCAGGCCCACGAAGGCGGGCACGTGGTAGACCCCGCCGTTGCCGGGCACGGTGCGGGCCAGCGGCTCCACCTCGGCCGAGGACGCTATGATGCCCAGGCCGTCCCGCAGCCACTGCACCGCGGCGCCCGCCATGAAGACGCTGCCCTCCAGGGCGTAGGAGGTGCGGTCCCCCACCTTCCACAGGGTGGTGGTGAGCAGGCGGTTCCGGCTCGTGGTGGGGCGGTCGCCGGTGTTGAGCAGCAGGAAGCAGCCGGTGCCGTACGTGTTCTTGGCCATGCCCGGGGAAAGGCAGGCCTGGCCGAAGGTGGCGGCCTGCTGGTCCCCGGCGATGCCGGCCACGGGGATCGCGCCTCCCAGGAGCCGGGTGGTGCCCACGACGCCGCTGGAGTCCACCACCCGGGGCAGCACCTCCCCGGGAATCCGCAGGGCCGCCAGGAGCTCCTCGTCCCAGGCCCCGGTGTGGATGTTGAAGAGCAGGGTGCGGGACGCGTTGCCGGGGTCGGTGACGTGGGCGCCGGTGAGCTTCCAGGTGAGCCAGGTGTCGACGGTGCCGAAGGCCAGCTCGCCCCTGGCGGCGCGCTCCCGGGCGCCGGGAATGGTGTCGAGCAGCCACTGGAGCTTGGTGCCGGAGAAGTAGGCGTCGAGCACGAGCCCCGTGCGCTCCTGGAAGAAGTGGGCCAGGCCCTGGGCCCTCATCTCGTCGCAGAGGCCCGCGGTGCGCCGATCCTGCCATACGATCGCCGGGGCCAGGGGCACGCCCGTGGCCCGGTCCCACAGCACGGTGGTCTCCCGCTGGTTGGTGATGCCGATGGCGGCGACGGCGGGGTTGCCCGCCCTGGCCACCACCTCCCGGGCCACCTCGATCTGCGTGGCCCAGATCTCCAGCGCGTCGTGCTCGACCTGGCCGGGTTCCGGGAAGAACTGGGTGAACTCCTTCTGGGCCACCCCCAGCACCGCGCCCCCCTCGTCGAAGAGGAGCGCGCGGCTGCTGGTGGTGCCCTGGTCCAGGGCTAGGATGCAGGCCATGGGTCAGAGCGTCTTCCGCTTGGCGATGAGGTCGTCCACCACCGTGGGGTCGGCCAGGGTGGTGATGTCGCCCAGCTCCGCGTATTCCTCCGACGCGATCTTGCGCAGGATCCGGCGCATGATCTTGCCGGACCGGGTCTTGGGCAGCCCCGGGGTGATGCAGATGATGTCGGGGGTGGCGAAGGGGCCGATGTGGTGGCGCACCTCGTTCTTGAGCTCGCCGATGAGCTCCTGGGACTCCTCCCAGCCCGCCGTGAGGATCACGTAGGCGAAAATGCCCTGGCCCTTGATGTCGTGGGGGTAGCCGACCACGGCGGCCTCGGCGCAGGCGGGGTGGGTCACCAGGGCGCTCTCCACTTCGGCCGTGCCCATGCGGTGGCCGGAGACGTTGATGACGTCGTCGACCCGGCCGGTGATCCAGTAGTAGCCGTCCTCGTCGCGGCGGCAGCCGTCGCCGGTGATGTAGTAGCCCAGGAAGGGGCGCAGGTAGGTCTGGACGAAGCGCTGGTGGTCGCTCTGGATGGTGCGGGCCATGCCCGGCCAGGGGCTCCGGATGGCCAGCAGCCCCGATACGCCGTTGCCCAGGACCTCCTTGCCCGTCTCGTCCAGCACCACCGGATCCACCCCGAAGAAGGGCAGGGTGGCCGAACCCGGCTTCAAGGTCGTGCATCCCGGCAGCGGGCTGATCATGATGCCGCCGGTCTCGGTCTGCCACCAGGTGTCCACCACCGGGCACCGGCTTTCGCCCACCACCTCGTAGTACCAGCGCCAGGCCTCGGGATTGATGGGCTCGCCCACGCTGCCCAGGATGCGCAGGGTGGAGCGGTCGTACTTGTCCACGAAGGTCCTGCCCTCGCGGGCCACGGCGCGTATGGCCGTGGGGGAGGTGTAGAACTGGGTGATTCCCAGGCGCTCCACCATGTCCCAGTAGCGGCCCGCGTCCGGAAAGGTGGGGATGGATTCGAAAAGCACCGTCGTGGCCCCGTTGCACAGGGGCCCGTAGAGCACGTAGGTGTGCCCCGTGATCCAGCCGATGTCGGCCACGCACGCGTACACGTCGCCGGGATGGTAGTCGAAGACGTACCGGTGGGAGAGGGCGGCGTGGAGCAGGTAGCCGCCCGTGGTGTGGGCCACGCCCTTGGGCTTGCCCGTGCTTCCCGAGGTGTAGAGGAGGAAGAGCGTGTCCTCGCTGTCCATGTGCTCGATGGGGCAGAAGGGGCGCTCGTTGTCCATGGCGGGCCGGAGCCACACGTCGCGCTGGGGGTAGAAGGGGATCTTGTTGCCGGTGCGCTGGGCGACGAAGACGAACTTCACGGTGGGGCAGGCCATGACGGCCTCGTCCACCGTGCGCTTGAGCGGGATGATCTTGCCGCCCCGGAGGCCCTCGTCGGCGGTGATGACGGCTTTGCACCGGGCGTCGTTGATGCGGTCGCGCAGGCTCTCCGCCGAGAACCCGGCGAAGACCACGTTGTGCACCGCCCCGATGCGGGCGCAGGCCAGCATGGCGTAGGCCGCCTCGGGGATCATGGGCATGTAGATGGCGACCCGGTCCCCCTTCTTGATGCCGTGGTGGCGAAGGACGTTGGCCAGCCGGCACACCTCGCGCTGGAGTTCCCGGTAGTCGATGCTGCGGCCTTCGCCCGGGGTGTCGGATTCCCAGATGATGGCCGTCTGGGACCCGCGGGTGGAGGCGTGGCGGTCCACGCAGTTGTGGCACACGTTGAGCCGGCCGTTGAGGAACCATTGCGCCTGGCCCCACTCCCAGTCGAACTCGCGCACCTTGCCGAAGGGGTGGAACCAGTCGATCTCCTTGAGGGCCTGCTCCTCCCAGAAGCCCTCCGGGTCCCGGATGCTGCGCTCGTACATCTTCCGGTACGCGTCCATGGAGGCGAGGTGGGCCCGCTGCTTCATGGCCTCCGGGGGCGGGTAGCTCCCGCTGGAGGGATGGGACTCGCCTTCGGGGAGCTGTGCCATGGCGTCTCCTGGATGGGGGCAGGTTGGGTGGTGGGACATCGTATATCACTTTTTCCACCCAAGACATGTTGAAGTCATTCAAACTTCGCCCATGGAAAATTCCACGCCCGCCGAATTGGCCCTTCAACTGCTCTTCAAGAAACTGCACCCCCACCTGGAGGACGTGGCCCACGCCCTGGCCACGGGGGCCGGGCCCGCCGAACTGGAGCGCCACCACCGGAAGCTCACCCTGGCCTGCCACCAGGCTTCCGAAGCGCTGGACGCCCTGGCGGCCCGCACCGAGGGTCCCCTGGCCGAGATCCTGGACACCCTTTCCGCCAACCTCCTCCCCGTGGGCGGCAGTTTTCAGCAACTCCTCATCCTGGTCCAACTCTGCCTGGAGGAGGCGCCCGCGGACCTGCTCGTCCACACGCCCCCCGGCAGCGCGGCCGCCTCGGGCTGGGGCAAGCGGATGGTGGCGTTCCTGGCCCGGCTGGAGGATCCCGCCTTCCAGGCCCGGGCGCGGTGGCAGGGCGTGGACCCGGACCTGGGGGACGAGGCCCTGGCCGAAGCGGACCC
The DNA here is from genome assembly GCA_002297665.1 of Holophagaceae bacterium UBA692. Classification (GTDB taxonomy): domain Bacteria; phylum Acidobacteriota; class Holophagae; order Holophagales; family Holophagaceae; genus Mesoterricola. The sequence goes on from DBMS01000295.1 coordinate 42,218, forward strand.
GGAATGACTGGCGCGACCTAAAATATAGATTATTAATATAAGCGTCTTGATTTCCCTTTGGGTGGAGGCGCTGTGGGCCGCGGAACGGTTCGGTTGTTTGCATGGCTCTGCCTGCTCGGCCTGGGCGGCTCCCTTTCCCTGTCGTTGTTCCGCTTCCAGCGCAACGACCGGGAGGCGAAAGCCGCCGCCCTGGACGCGTGCCGGGCCCAGGCCCGGGCCGCCGCCCAGGAGATCCAGGAGGACCTGATCGCCATGGGGGAGCAGGTGGGCGCCGTCAGCCGGGACCTGGCCAGCGGCGCCCTGGCGCCCGGGGACCTGCGGGCCCGCCTGGAAAAGGCCCTGGCCTCGGCTCCCCGGAGCGCCGCCCGCATGGGGGTCCTGTTCCGGCGCCCCGGGCCCGCCGCGGGCCTGCGCGGACCCTTCGTGGAGCGGGTGCCCGGCGGCGTCCGGGCGTTCGAGTCTTCCGCCCACGATCCGGCGGGGTCCCGCCTCGACGGGGATGCCGACCGGCCCACCTGGAGCGAGCCCCGGCGGGATCCGGAAACCGGGGATCTCTGGATCGACTGCGCCGAACCGGTGCGCCTTCCGGGCGTTCCCGGGGCCGCGGGCATCGTCCGGCTGGAAGTGAGCCTCAAGGCGATCCAGAAACGCGTGGCCAGCCTCGGCCCGGGCGCCAAGGGCTACGGGTTCCTCCTTTCGGCCAAGGGCGCCTATCTGGCCGACCCCTTGGATGCCCGGGTCCGGAACGGCGAAACCCTGGAGGCCGTCGCCCGGCGCATGGGGGATTCCGGGCGTCTTCGCATCGCCCAGTCGGCCGCGGCGGGCAAGGCTGGCTTCGCCGAGAGCGTCAGCAGCGTCACCGGGCAGGACACCTGGATCTTCCTGGAGCCGGTGCCCGCGGCGCATTGGAGCCTCGGGTTCCAGATCCTCAAGGCCGAACTGGAGCTGTCCCCTCCGGGCCTGAACCGGACCCTGATCCTCCTGGTGAGCCTGGCCCTGGGGACGGCCGCGGCCGCCCTGTTCCTGGCCCTGGGCCTGCCCACCCGCGAGGGCGGGCGGCTGTGGGCGTTTTCGGCGGGGGTCTCCATCCTGCTGGCGTCGGGCACCGGGCTTCTCTGGCACTTCACCTACGTGGACCCCAAGGGCCCCAGGACCCATGAGGTGCCGGTCATGAGTGAGGCGAGCCGGGACGGCTTCCTGAAGGCCTACGCCAAGCTCGGCACGGGCCTGCGGGAGGTCCAGGCCGAGTTCATCCCCACGGGGATTTTCATCCAGCAGCTGGAGACGGCCGGGTCCGGGCGGATGAAGGTCTCCGGGCAGGTTTGGCAGAAGTTCCCCAAGGGCGCTTCCAGGGAAGGCCGGGGCGTCACGTTCCCCGAAGGGTCCAACTGCGAAGTGGGCGCGGGCATCGTCAAGGACGAGGGCGACACCCAGGTCCACGTGTACCCCTTCCGGGGCGTTTTCCCCATGGAACTGGGCAGCATCGTGGACTACCCCTTCGACCAGAGCTCCGTGCGCCTCAGGGTGTGGCCCCGGCTCACCTTCTCCAACCTCGTCCTGACGCCGGACCTCGAGGCCTACACGCTCCTGATCCCCTCAACCCTGCCGGGCGTCGACAGGGGGCTGGGCCTGGCGGGCTGGGAGCTGGAGGCGAGCCAGTTCTCCTTCTTCAACCAGCGCTACAACGCCAATTTCGGCATCCAGGACTACAACGGCCAGCAGGATTCCCCCGAACTGGTGTACACCCTCACCCTCCAGCGGAGCTTCACCAGCCCCTTCATCGCCACCTTCCTGCCCATCCTGGTGGTGGCCGGGCTCCTCTTCACGCTGCTCCTCACCACGACCCGTCTCAAGGAACGGGTTGCGGCCACCGGCTACAACGCCGTCAACATCCTGCGCTCGGTCATCTCCCTCTTCTTCCCCGTGGTGGTCTCCCAGATCAACCTGCGCAACAACGTCCTGACCGAGGGCCTTCTCCTCGTCGAATACCACTACTTCGTCATCTACTGCATGATCCTCCTGGTCGCGGTCAATTCCCTGGTGGTGGCCTTCGGCGGGGAGACGCTCCTGCTCCGCGAGGACAACCGGATCGTCAAGCTGGCCTTCTGGCCCGCCCTGGCCGGCGCCTTTTTCGGAATCTCCATCCTCTACATCCAGTGATTGCCCGTTGCGCAGCATCACAAGGTGAGGCATCCTGCCATGCAGGAGGACGTCATGAGGTCGTTCCGGTTCCCCATTCTCGCCCTGGCGCTCACGCTGGCGGCGCAGGCCCACGGATCGGCGCCCGCGGCGCCCATCGCCCCCACGGTCCCCCACGTGGACGTGAGGTTCGGGCAGTCCGTCGCCGACCCCTACGCCTGGCTGCGCAACAGGACGAACCCCGAGGTCATCCGGCACCTGGAAGCGGAGAACGCCTACACCGAGCGGATCACCGCGGACCAGAAGCCGCTGCGGGAGACCCTCTACAAGGAGATGCTGGGGCGCATCAAGCAGACCGACCTGTCGGTGCCCGTGCGCCGGGGGCGGTTCTACTACTACACGCGGACGGAGGAAGGCAAGCAGTACCAGGTGCACTGCCGCAAGGCCGCGGGCCCCGGCATGGCCTTCGACGCCGCCGCGGCCGAGGAGGTGCTCCTGGACCTCAACGAGATGGCCAAGGGCCTGGCCTTCCTGGGCGTGGCCGACGTCTCCGTGAGCGACGACGGCAACCTGCTGCTCTACTGCACCGACACCACCGGCTACCGCCAGTACGACCTCCACCTCAAGGATCTCCGCACGGGCAAGGTGCTGGCGCCCACCGCCCAGCGGGTCACGTCGGTGGAGTGGGCCGCCGACAACCGCACCTTCTACTTCACCACCGAAGACCCCGTCACCAAGCGCAGCGACACCGTCTGGCGCATGGGCCTGGACGGCAAGGCCGTCCGCCTCTACGAGGAGAAGGACGAACTGTACCGCGTGGGCCTGTACCGCACCAAGGACGGCAAGTTCGTGATCATGAGCGTGGACAGCACCGACACCTGGGAATGCAGCTACCTGGACGCGGCCGATCCCAAGGCCGACTTCCGCGTCCTGCTGCCCCGGGAGAAGGGCCACAAGTACGCCGTGGACCACCGGGAGGGCCTCTTCTACCTGCGCACCAACAAGGACGCGCTGGACTTCCGGATCGTCACCGTCCCCGTCAAGGACCCCGGCACCCGGGACTGGAAGACCTTCGTGGCCGCCCGCGACGGCGTCCACGTGGAGGGCCTGGAGCTCTTCAAGGGCTTCGCCGTCGTGCGGGAGAAGCGCGAGGGCCTCGTGGTCTTCCGGGTGCTGGACTTCGCCACCGGCACGTGGCATGAGATCGGCCAGTCCGAGCCCGTCTACTTCGCCTCCGCCGGCTCCACCCCCGAATACGATTCCGCGCGGTTCCGGTTCCACTACCAGTCCCAGGTGACCCCGCCCACCACGTTCGACTACGACATGGCCAGACGGGAGAAGACCCTCCTCAAGCGCCAGGAGGTGCTGGGCTACGACCCCTCCCAGTACCGGTCCGAGCGCGTGTGGGCCACCGCCCGGGACGGCGTGAAGGTCCCCGTGAGCCTCGTCTACCGCAAGGGCCTCCAGCGCGACGGCAAGGCGCCCATGTACCTCTACGCCTACGGGTCCTACGGCTACGGATCGCCGGCGTCCTTCGATTCCAACCGCGTGAGCCTCCTGGATCGGGGCGTCGTGTTCGCCGTGGCCCACATCCGCGGCGGCGACGAACTGGGCGAGGCCTGGCACCGCGACGGCATGCTCATGAAGAAGATGAACACTTTCACCGACTTCATCGACTGCGCCGGGAGCCTCATCGCCGGCAAGTGGACCTCCAGCGACCGCCTCGTCATCGAGGGCGGCAGCGCCGGCGGGCTCCTCATGGGCGCCGTCACCAACATGGCCCCGGGCCTCTTCAAGGCCGTGCACTCCGCCGTGCCCTTCGTGGACGTCATGAACACCATGCTGGACCCCACCCTCCCCCTCACCGTCGGCGAGTACCTGGAATGGGGCAATCCCAACGAGAAGGCCGCCTACGACTACATGCGCGCCTACAGCCCCTACGACAACCTCGAGCGCAAGGCCTACCCCGCCATCCTCGTCACCAGCAGCCTCAACGACAGCCAGGTGGGCTACTGGGAGCCGGCGAAGTACGTGGCGAAGCTGCGCACCCTGAAGACCGACTCCAACGACCTGCTCCTGAGGATGAAGCTGGAGCCCGGCGGGCACGGCGGCGCCTCGGGCCGTTACGACCGGCTGCGGGACAAGGCCTTCGAATACGCCTGGATGCTCAGGCAGATGGGGATCACGAAATAAGGGTGGTCCGGGAGATCCCCAGCTTTTTCATGCGGCTCTGCAGCGTGGTGGGCTTGAGCCCCAGGCGCAGGGCCGCGCCCCCGGCCCCGTAGATCCGTCCCGAGCACTGGCGCAGGGCCCGCAGGATCGCGTCCCGCTCGACGCTCCGGAGGTCCTCCCCCGGCGCCTCCGGCCGGGGGGCGCCCGCGGGGGTGCGCAGCGCCGCCTCCAGGTCCAGGTCCCCCTGGGGCGCGAGGATCGTGGCCCGCTCCAGCACGTTGATGAGCTCGCGCACGTTGCCCGTCCAGGCATGGGCCTCCAGGCGCGCCGCGTCCCCGGGCGGGATGCGCCAGGGACCCTGGCCCGTGCGCCGGGCCTGGCGGTAGAGCCAGTCCTCCGCCAGCAGGAGGATGTCCTCCCGGCGCTCCCGCAGGGGCGGCAGGCGCAGGGGAAAGACGTTGAGGCGGTAGTAGAGGTCGGCCCGGAAGCGGCCCTCGGCCACCGCGAGGTCCAGGTCCACGTTGGTGGCCGCGAGGATCCGCACGTCCACGGTGACGCTGCGGTCCGAGCCCAGCGGCTCGAAGGTGCCCTCCTGGAGCACCCGCAGGAGCTTGGACTGCATGGCCAGCGGCAGGTCCCCGATCTCGTCCAGCAGGAGGGTGCCCCCGTCGGCCACCTGGAAGCGCCCCGGCCGGGCGTGGCTGGCCCCGCTGAAGGCCCCGCGGGTGTGGCCGAAGAGCTCGCTCTCCACCAGGTGCTCGGGGAGGGCCGCGCAGTTCAGGCGCAGGAAGGGACGCTCGGCGCGCCGGCTCCATCCGTGGATGGCGCGGGCCAGCACCTCCTTGCCCGTGCCCGTCTCCCCCGTGATGAGCACGGCGCTCTCCGAAGCCGCCACCTGCCGCGCCAGGCCCGCCAGCTGGCGGAACGCCGGGCTCAGGCTGCGCTCCATGAGGGCGCCCGCGTCGTCGGCGCCCACCACTTCGCTGCGAAGCAGGCGGTTCTCGGCCTCCAGGCGCTCCCGCTGGTCCGCGCTCTGCTCCTGGGCCATCCAGGTCAGCGCGATGAGCTGGCCGTAGATCGTGGCCAGGCTCACGGTGAAGGGCTCGAAGGTGCCGCAGGTGGCCCGGTCGAAGGTGAGCGCTCCCAGCATCCGTCCCCCGCCCAGGAGCGGCACCACCATGCAGGCGTGGCCGTGGGGCAGGTCCAGCACCCCGTCGTAGGGATCGCCGTCGCCCTCGGCGTGGTCGTGGGCGTCCATGACGCGGGTGCGCCCCGTGCGCATGGCCTCCCCGATGCTGGGAAAGCGCGCCAGGTCCAGGGTGTGGCCGCGCACGGGATCCCCCGCCAGCGGGCCCCGCGCGCACACCACCCGCAGGCGCCCCTTTTCCAGGCGCAGCACCGCGGCCAGGTCGAAGGGCACGATGCCCGCGAGGGCGTCCAGCGCCGCGGGCAGGAAGGACTCGCCCTGGGGCAGCCTTCCGGCCACGAGGGCGAGTTCCTTCAGGGCCTGGGCCAGGTCGAGGGTCGCGTTGGGCATGGCGCCTCCGGACCGCAAGTATACCGTCATTTCGTTGAATTTTGACTTTTTCGGTGCAAACACCGACATATCGGTTTTCCGGGAGCCGCCGCGATTGGGCTACCCCAGGGCTTCCAGGGACTTAAACTTGTGGCACTCCCCTTGCCATAGCTTGAACGTCGAGGGCCCGTGGCCCCCGTTCCTGAGGAGAGAACCATGACAGCGCTCAAGGGCTCCAAGACCCACGCCAACCTGAAGGCTGCCTTCGCGGGCGAGTCCCAGGCCAACCGCCGCTACCTCTACTTCGCCAAGGTCGCCGACATCGAGGGCTATCCCGAAGTGGCGGGCAACTTCAAGGAAA